>NZ_JCAKFQ010000001.1:0-463982 GCF_059509875.1 Halomonas sp. LMYGS-3
GCGGGCGATGGGTTTGCGGTTTGTGTGTGGTTTCGCGACTTGCACAATACCGTATTCCATCGTCCGTTTTCTTGTAAATCAACCGATTATGCGTCGGTCAGCGCCTTAAGTAAGTGCCATTCGGGGCAGACCCAGGTGCAGTTGGCGATCTGGCGGCAGCGAAACACGCTGAAGGGGTCGTCGAGCTCAGCCAGGCGCTCGTCGGTGGCGGTATCGCGGCTGTCGATCAGGAAGCGGTAGGCCTGGATCAGACCGGCCGGACCGATGTACTTGTCCGGGTTCCACCACCAGGAGGGACAGGCCGAGCTGCAGCAGGCACAGAGGATGCATTCGTAGAGGCCATCGAGTTTCTCGCGATCCGCCGGGCGCTGCAGACGCTCGATGGCCGAGGGCGGGTCGTCGTTGATCAGCCAGGGCCGGATCTTCTCGAACTGCCGGAAGAACAGCGCCTGGTCCACCACCAGGTCGCGAATCACCGGCATGCCGGGCAGCGGACGCAGGGTCAAGGTGTCGGAGTCGCCCAGCACCGCCTCCACCGGGGTGATGCAGGCCAGGCCGTTCTTGCCGTTGATGTTCATGCCATCGGAGCCGCACACCCCTTCCCGGCAGGAGCGCCGATAGGCCAGGGTGGGATCTCGCTGCTTGAGGTCCTCGAGGACGTCGAGCACCATGGCCTTGCGAAAACGCTCCTCGACTTCCACGGTTGCCATTCTCGGCAGGTCGTCCTGCTCGGGATGATAGCGATAGAGATGCACCTTGATCATGGGCTAGCCCCCGGCTGGCTTCAGAAAAGTCGATGCGGTACGACTCATGTTCATACGTCAGTTCCTCCCGTCTGTGGCGACCTCCCACTACCGTGAACCGCCAGAGCCAGCGCACGAGCATTAAGATGCATACATTTTGCTTCTTACAGGATAGCCGTCGGAACAGAGGGATCAAGTCGGCCTTCAGCGTGTCCCGCCTCCGGCCTTGAGCCCCAGCCGCCTGGCGAGCTTGTGCAGGTTGCTGGGATCCACCTCCAGCCGCCGGGCGGCCGCCGCCCAGCGCCCGCCACAGGCGACCAGGGCCTCGCGGATCGCCTGGCGCTGAACCTGTTCCACTCGCTCACGTAGCGTCGGTGGCGCGATCTCGTCCGCCCCCTTCGCTATCTCCAATGCACCACCGGACACTTCCGCACGGCCGGGAATGTCGAGCCACTGTGGCACCAGGGTGATGATATCGTCGCGCCGCGCCCCCTGGCTCAATGCCTTGATCGCCGCCCGGCCGATCACGTGCTCGAGCTCGCGCACGTTGCCCGGCCAGGCGTAGGCGAGCAGTGCCGCTTCGGCGTCCGGCGAGAGCCGCAGGCTGCGCACCCCGAGCCGGGCGCGGTTGATCTCCAGGAAATGGCCGGCCAACACCAGCACGTCGCTCCCCCGCTCACGCAGCGGCGGGATCGCCACCGGGTAGGCCGACAGCCGGTGGTAGAGGTCGGCGCGGAAGTGGCCGTCGCGTACCCCGTCGGCCAGGCGACGATTGGTGGCGGCAATGATTCGCACGTCGACCCGGCGCGGGGTGTCCTCGCCCAGGCGCTGCACTTCGCCTTCCTGCAGGGCGCGCAGCAGCTTGGCCTGAACGGGCAGCGGCAACTCGCCTACCTCGTCGAGGAACAGGGTGCCGC
Source organism: Halomonas sp. LMYGS-3 (assembly GCF_059509875.1). Lineage (NCBI taxonomy): Bacteria > Pseudomonadati > Pseudomonadota > Gammaproteobacteria > Oceanospirillales > Halomonadaceae > Halomonas > Halomonas sp. LMYGS-3. Next base: position 1,661 of record NZ_JCAKFQ010000001.1, read on the forward strand.
CATCGGCCGCCTCGAAGCGACCGGCACGCTCGGCGGTAGCACCGGAGAAGGCCCCCTTCACATGACCGAACAGCTCACTCTCGGCCAGGGACTCTGGCAGCGCGGCACAGTTGACCTGCACCAGCGGCGCGGCGCGGCGGGAAGAGCGCCGGTGCAGGCGACGCGCGAAGAGCTCCTTGCCCACCCCCGTCTCCCCCGTCAGCAGTACCGGCAGGTCGGAGGCCGCCACCACGTCCAGCTCACCCAGCAACCGCTGGAGCACCGCACTGTGGCCGAGGATGTCGCGCGCCTCGGGCACCTCGAGGGGCACACTACCGTCCTGCTGTGCCATGCGCAGGGCGCGCAGATCCCGCTCCAGGCGGCTGACCCGTACCGCCGCCTCGACCAGCAACGCATAGCGCTCCAGGGCCATGCGATCGGCGGCATCGAAGGTGCCCGCCTCCAGCGCATCCAGGGTCAATACGCCCCAGGGTTCGGCTTCCACGTGCAGGCTGATGCCCATGCAGTCGTGAACGTGCAGCGGCTGGCCAGGCTGCTGCTCCACCAGGCCGTCGTAGGGGTCCGGCAGGCTGGCATCCGGCGGGAATAGCGTGGTGTGCCGGCTGGCGAGGATGGTGGCCAGGCGCGGGTGATGGGCCACCTCGAAGCGCCGCCCCAGCGCCTCGCGCACCAGCCCCTCCATGGCCACTGGCACCAGGGCATTCTCCTCCAGGCGCAGCAGGCAGACGGCACCGCAGCGAAACCCCTCGCGCAGGGTGCGCACCAGACGCTGCAGGCGCACGGCGCTGGGCAGGTCGGCGACCAGGTCCGCCAGCAGGGTCTCGTCGAGCATGGTGATTTTTACCTTTCAGGGTTCATTTTACCCGAGATTATTCGGGTAATTTTTACCCTTATGCCGGGGATACCGCAAGAGACGGGCGCTCGCAACCTGGCACGTCCCTTGCTACTCAAGAGTGCCATCCAACTTTATCGAGGAGTCCACACCATGAGCCTGCTGGAACAGAGCGTCGGTCGCACCGCCTTGACCCTGCCCGGTGCCACCCGTGTCTTCCATGACCATAATATCGATTTCTGCTGTGGCGGCCGCCTCGGCCTGCGCGAGGCGGCCGAGCGCGCGGGGCTGGCTGCCGACGCCCTGGTCGCCGAGCTCGAGGCACTGCCGGCCGGTGCCAGCGACGAGCGCGACTGGCAGTCGGCCAGCAACGACGAGCTGATCGACCATCTCCTCACTCGCTACCACGAGGTCCACCGCCAGCAGTTACCCGAGCTGGTGCGCATGGCACGCCGCGTCGAGCAGGTCCATGGCGAGCGCGACACCTGCCCCGACGGGCTGGCCGACCTGCTCACCACGATCCACCAGGAGATGGAGAGCCACATGCAGAAGGAGGAGCAGATCCTCTTCCCGATGCTGCGCCGAGGCCTGGGTGCCCAGGCCCAGGGGCCCATCGCGGTGATGCGCCACGAGCACGACGACCACGGCGAGCATCTCGCCCAGCTGATGGCGCTGACCGACGACATCACCCCGCCGAAGGGTGCCTGCACCACCTGGCGCGCCCTCTACACCGGGCTGCGCGAGTTTCGCGACGACCTGATGCAGCACATCCACCTGGAAAACAACCTGCTCTTCGAACGCGCCGGCTGAGCCGGTCGCACACGCGATGGTGCGTCGCCGCGACCAACGGTGACGCACCGGGGAGGCCACCATGAAAGCCATCGTTCTGGAACGGCTGCACGCCGACCACCACCGCTACGAGGCGCTGCTCTGCATCCTCGATCGTCAGCTGCAGATCGCGACCTGTGAGGAGATCCCCGACTACCGACTGCTGGCGCGGCTTTGCCACTACCTCACCCGGCAGCCCGAGGAGTGGCATCACCGAGTGGAGGATAGCCTCTTCGAGCACCTCGCCGCGCGCCGCCCCGACAGCCGCGACACCCTCGAGGTGCTGGTCGAGGAGCATCGACGCATCACGACCTACGGCCGCGAGCTCGAAGAGGCGTTTCACCGCCTGGCAGACGAAGCGCCGGATGCCGAACTGGAAACCCGCCGGCTCGACCTGGCACGCGCCTTCAGCGAGCTCTACCACCACCACCTGCATACCGAGAACCGCCACGTCTTCCCCCTCATCGAGCAGTGCATCCCCGCCGAAGAGCTGGACAGGATGTCGCCGCGGATCTCGCTCTCGAGTCCTGCCGAAGGCAGCCCCAGCTTCCAGCGGCTCTACCGGCAAATTGCCGACAAGCGCACAGGCCTGCGCCTGGGGCACGGCGAACAGGCCGACTTCTGTCCGCTGTGCGACGCCAAGCCCGACTGAGTCGCCCTGAGGCGCGCCATGGACGAAGGGCCGATGCCGTCTGCGTGCCAGCGAGCACCACACCCTCGGGTTAAGCCGACGTACCAGAGGAAACGCCGCACGGGATGAGGCACGCTACTCTATAGTAGTGACATGAAACTCTTTGCCCTGAATACCAGCAGGCCCTTCGGCGAGCGGGTGGCGAAGGCCCTCGGCATCTCGCTGGCCGAGCATGAGGAGCGCGACTTCGAGGACGGCGAGCACAAGACACGCCCGCTGGTCAGCGTACGCGGCCAGGATGTCTTCGTGATCCAGAGCCTGCACGGCGAGCCAGGGCACAGCGTCAACGACAAGCTGTGTCGGCTGCTGTTCTTCCTGGGTGCCGTGCGCGAAGCCAGCGCTCAGCGTGTCACCGCCGTCATCCCCTATCTGGCTTATGCACGCAAGGACCGCCAGACCAAGCCCCGGGACCCGGTGACCACCCGCTATATGGCCATGTTGCTGGAGGCCATGGGGAGCGATGCGGTCATGACGCTGGATGTCCACAACCTGGTGGCGTTCCAGAACGCCTTTCGCTGCCGCTCGCACGCCCTGGACACTCGTCTCCTGTTGGGTACTCACATGCTGGCCCGCTGTGACGGCCCGGTCGTGGTAGCCTCGCCCGACCCCGGCGGCGTGAAGCGGGCACAGGGCTTCCAGGAGACCTTCCAGACCCTGCTGGGCCGCCACGTCGGCTCGGCCTTCATGGAAAAGCGCCGCAGCGAGGGTGTCGTCAGCGGGACCGCCCTGGTTGGCGACGTCGCCGGCGCCACCGTGCTGGTAGTGGACGACCTGATCAGCACGGGGGGCACGCTGCTACGCGCCGCCGAGGCCTGCCTGTCGCGGGGCGCGCGGTCGGTATACGGCCTGGCGGCACACGGCCTGTTCGTCGGCGACGCCGGCCAGGCAATCAGCGACTCACGACTGACGAAGGTCATCGTCACCGACACCGTACCGCCTCACCGCCTCGATCCCACGGTGGTCCGCGAGCACCTGGAGATCGTCAGTGCCGCCCCGCTGTTCGCCGAAGCGATCCGCCGGACCCATGAGGGTGGGTCGCTCACCGAACTCCTGGAGGCGCCAGGCTAGCGCAGGCCTTCTCCGCCATCGCCAGATAGGCATGGGCCAGCGACTGCCATTTTTCCGGATGGCCAGCGTCCGCGTCGAGCAGGTGGGAAAGCGCCAGGCGCGCCCGGAGGCAGGCCCGGTAGGCCGTGTAGAAGGCCAGCAGCGGCGCGGCGGGACGATCGTCGAGCGCCGGCACGCAGTCACGGATCAGTTGCTCGCCGATCCAGGGTGCCCCCAGGCGCTCGCACTCCATGCCTAGAAAGGCCAGCTCGTCGAAGGGATCCACCTGCCGCAGGGCCCGGCTGAACTCCAGGCAGTCGATGATCACCGGCGGCTCGGAGAGGCAGACATGCTCCGGGCGCAGGTCGCCATGCCCCTCGACGATGCGGCCCTCGTGCACCCGCCGCTCCAGCAGCTCGCCCTCCTCCGTGATCCGGGCGATCTTCGCCAGTACCGCCTCCACCCGGCTCGAGGGAAGCCCGAAGCGCGGATCGGTGAGCACGGCCCGGTTGATGTCCTGCTCATGAGCGAACTGGACAACGTACGCCTCGGGCGCAATGGGCTCCGGCGCCAGCCCCCGGTAAAACTGCGTGAGCCGCTCGGCCACCCGGGTCACCTGCGGGCGTGTCACCGTGCCACGTTCAATGGCCACGTCCAGCATGGTGTGCTCGGGCAGGCGCCGCATCACCACCAGCCAGTCCAGGGTCCGCCCGCCGCCCTGCAGGGCAAGGCAACCAGTCGGGGTAAGGTCGAGCGGCGCCACGCCCAGGTAGACCGTCTCGGCCAGGCGCCGATTGAGGCGCACCTCCTCGCGGCACAGCCACTCCCGCACCCTCAGGGAGCGACCATCACGCGACGCGTACTTGATGGGCTTCTTGAGCTTGTAGACGCGCCCGCCGACCAGGAACACCCAGGACATATGGGTTTCCCGGGTCTCCACCTTCTCCACGTCATCCGCATACGCCTCGGGACGGGAGAGAAACGCGACCTTGTCCGCCAAGGTGATCTCCCGCTCTGGCGACGACGGTTTCGGCGGCTGTTCGGCCATCGACAACACCCTCCTGTGACATCCACGCGTTCGTCCATCCGCATCTTCCCAAGGCTAACCCATCGCTGGCGCGGATGTACCACCCCGCACTGGATGCCGATGCCATGACCCGCGTCAAAGGGTACGGCGGGGCGGTCGACTAGGATGGTCGAGGCTGACACGCGATCCACAAGAGGAGTCCCCATGGAGCTCGTCTGCCCCGCCGGCAACCTGCCCGCCCTGAAGCGTGCCGTGGACGAGGGGGCCGATGCCGTCTATTTCGGCTTCCAGAACGCCACCAACGCCCGCCAGTTCGCCGGGCTCAACTTCACCGAGAAGCGCGCCCGGGAGGGGATCGCCTACGCCCATGCCCGCGGCAAGCGCGTGTTCTGTGCCATCAACACCTACCCGCAGCCCGACGGCTGGGCGCAGTGGACCCGCGCCGTGGACCAGGCCGCCGAGCTCGGCGTCGACGCCCTGATCCTGGCCGACATGGGGCTGCTCGACTACGCCGCCCGCCGCCATCCGGACCTCGCCCGCCACCTCTCGGTGCAGGGCTCGGCCACCAGCCACGAGGCGCTGCGCTTCTACCACGAGCAGTTCGGCATCAAACGTGCCGTGCTGCCCCGGGTGCTGTCGATCACCCAGGTGCGCGACCTGGCCGGGCAGAGCCCGGTGGAACTCGAGGTGTTCGCCTTCGGCAGCCTGTGCATCATGGCCGAGGGGCGCTGCTACCTGTCGTCCTATCTCACCGGCGAGTCGCCCAATACTCGCGGGGTCTGCTCGCCGGCGGCCCAGGTGCGCTGGGAGGAGACCCCCGAGGGGCTGGAGTCGCGCCTGGGCGGCGTGCTGATCGACCGCTACGCCGAGGGCGAACGGGCCGGCTACCCGACCCTGTGCAAGGGGCGCTTCGAGGTCGGCGGCGAGACCTACCATGCCATCGAGGAGCCCACCAGCCTCAACACCCTGGAGCTGCTCCCGGAGCTCGCCGAACTCGGCATCAGCGCGGTGAAGATCGAGGGCCGCCAGCGCAGCCCGGCCTATGTGTCGAAGGTCGCCGGCATCTGGCGCCAGGCGCTCGACCGCCTGGAGCGCACCCCCGAACGCTTCCACCCCGACCCCGCCTGGATGGCCGGCCTCGGCGAGGTCTCCGAGGGTGCCACCACCACCCTGGGCGCCTACGAGCGTCGCTGGAAATAGGAGGCCCCATGCCAACCCCCGACACCCTCAAGCTGTCGCTGGGCCCGGTACTCTTCTACTGGACCCGCGAGCGCTACGCCGACTTCTACCGCGAGGCCGCCGACTGGCCGATCGAGATCGTCACCCTGGGCGAATCGGTCTGCTCGCGCCGCCGCGACATGAAGCTCGACGACTGGTTAGGGCTAGGCCGCGAGCTGGCCCAGAGCGGTAAGCGGGTGGTGCTGGCGAGCCAGACCCTGATCGAGTCGGAGGCCGACCTGCGCGACCTGCGCCGGCTCTGCGACAACGGCGAGTTCGTGGTCGAGGCCAACGACCAGAGCGCGCTGCAGCGCCTCTCCGCCAATGGGCTGCCCATCGTCGCCGGGGCGGCGCTCAACCTCTACAACCCGGCGACCCTGGCGGTGCTGGCCCGCGTCGGCATGCAGCGCTGGCAGGCCCCGGTGGAGATGTCGCGCGATGATCTCGCCCGGCTGCTGGCCGACTGCCACGAGGCGGGCCTCGACGCTCCGTGCGAGGTGTTCGCCTACGGCCACCTGCCGCTCGCCTGGTCGTCGCGCTGCTTCACCGCGCGGCGCTACCAGAAGCCCAAGGACCGCTGTCGGTTCGTCTGCCAGAAGCACCCGGAGGGCCTCGCCCTGCGCTCCCAGGAATCGCGCGAGGTGTTCACCCTCAACGGCATCCAGACCCTCTCCGGCGCCTGCCAGGACCTGCGCCACGAGATCCCGGCCATGGCCGGGATGGGCGTGGCGGTGGCCCGGCTGAGCCCGCGTGCCGAGGGCATGGGCGAGGTGGTGGCCGCCTTCGATGCCGCGCGTCGCGGCGCACTTCCCACCCCCGACCCGTTGAGCCTGGTGGACGCCGAGATCTGCGACGGCTACTGGTACGGCCGCCCCGGCATGGACAACACCCGAGGAGCGACACTCCCATGAGCCGCCTCGCCACGACCATCGATACGGTGGCGCTGCCGGCCCTGCGCCTGCCCATCGCCGGCTTCGACGCCCGTGACGACCAGGCCTTCCCGGGGCACCGGGCGGCGGTGGTCTACCTGCAGGGCTGCCCGCTGCAGTGCGGCTACTGCGAGACCGCGAGCACCATGGCCGCTCCCCGCCGCGGCACTCCGGGGGAGTGGGAGGCGATCGAGGCGCTGCTCGCCGCACGGACCGGCGAACTGGACGCTGTGGTGTTCAGCGGCGGCGAGCCCACCCTGCACGCCGACCTGCCGGCCGCCGCCGACGCCTGCCGGGCCCTGGGCCTGGCGGTGGGGCTGCATACCGCCGGCACCTATCCCGAGCGTCTGGAGCCCCTTCTGCCCCGGCTCGACTGGGTGGCGCTGGATACCAAGGGGCGCGGCGTCGATTTCGACCGCATCGGCGGGCGGCGCGGGATCTGGCAGCGCCACGCCCGCAGCCTGTCGCTGCTGCTGGAGGGCGGCATCCCCTTCGAGTGTCGCACCACGGTGCACTGGCGCGACTTCACCCTGGAGGCGCTGGAGCGGCTGGCCATGACCCTGGCCGACTGCGGCGTGCGCCGCTACGCCATCCAGCTCGCCCGACTGGAGCGCTGCCGGGATCCAGCCTACTGCCGGCCGGTGGCCGACGCCCCGCCCCGGGAGGCGCTGGAGACCCTGGTGCGGCGGCTCGGGCGCCACTTCGATCAGGTCGAGCTGCGCGATTGAAGCTGTTGCCATTATGCTAAGCTACTGTAATTGAAAAGCGATCAGGAGGGCATGATGCGGCTGACAGCTCATCAGCAGCACGTCATCCGGCAGGCCGCCCGCGACTGCTTCGGCCCCGGCGCGCGCGTGACCCTGTTCGGATCCCGCGCCGACGACAGCGCCCGCGGCGGCGACATCGATCTGCTTATCGAGACCGAAATGACCGATGTCGACGACATCGTGCGGGCCGAGATCCGCTTCCAGGTCAAGGTCCAGCAGGCGCTGGGCGAGCAGAAGATCGATCTGCTGATCGACTATGCCGGCCGGGGCGAACATCCGCCGATCTTCGAGATCGCCGAACGCACCGGTGTCAGGCTATGACCGATGCCACCCAACATCAGCTGACCGATGCCTGGCGACAATGCCAGCGCCACTATCACCACCTGCAGCATGCGCTGGGGTCCATGAAGGACCAGCTTCCGCTCACAGGACAAAAGCTCTCCTCTCTGGACGACGACTCCATCCAGGCTCTCGACCAGTTCGTGCTTCGCTTCGGATGGCTGCAGGACGCCATGGGTACTCGGCTGCTGCCGGCGACTCTCGCCGTCCTCCAGGAGCCTTTTGAGGACCGGCCGATGATCGACAAGCTGAACCGCCTGGAGAAGCTGGGGTTCCTCGAGAGCAGCGATCAGTGGCAACAGCTGAGAGTCATCCGCAATCGCTTTTCCCATGATTACCCCGATGACCCCGAGAAGAATGCTGCCCTGCTCAATCTGGCCATTCGATCGATAGACGACGTCATGGCAATCCTGCAGCGCATCGAGACAAAACTCTCTCTCCCGCCACTCGAGCAGGAGCAGTAACCCCCAATGCCACCGCCCCGGGCCACTCTCGTGACCCGGGGCGGTGGGCTGTCGCCGGCAGGCGGTCAGCCTGCCCGCGCTCTTGTTAGCCGCACCGTTGTTACCCGCACTTGGACCAGCCGCAGCCGGCGTAGCAGGTGGGGCAGCCGTCCATCATGATCAGCTCGCCGTTGCACTCGGGGCAGTGGCCGACCACGGTGGGATTGCCACCCTTGTCGTGGGCCTTGCGCTCGGCCTTCTCGATCTCCTCGGGGGTCGGCGGCTGCCAGGGGTGGCCGCTGGCCAGCCGCTGGGCGTAACGGCTGACCAGGTCCTCCACCGGTACCTGGTTGCCGTCCTGATCGAGGAAGCCGCGGCGGTAGAGGATCTGCTGGATCGACCAGGCGATGGCCGCGACCTCGGAGTCGTGGAACATCGGCTTGCCCCAGCGGTTCATGCCGCAACGCACCAGGCCCTTGTCCCAGGCCACCTTGCGCAGGTCGGCCACCGCCTGGGTGACGTAGCCGCCGCGGGCGGCCAGCGACAGGCTGCGCATGGTGGCGGTGATCCACTGGTGTTCGCTGGAGAGCTGGCCGGAGGGGAAGAAGAACTCCACCGGGCGCTCGATCACCACCCGCTTGCCACCCAGCACGCCCTCCACGGGCATGAAGGAGACCAGCAGGTAGACCTTCTTGCGCCCCTCGGCGCCGACGTAGGAGATCTTCTCCGACACGGCCTCGAGCGTGCCCTCGGGGCGCGAGGGAATGCGCACCGTGAGCGGGTTCTCCTCGGCCAGCGGCGGCGCTTCCACCGCCTTCTTGACGCTGTAGGAGACGATCTTCGAGGTGATTTCGACGGCCATCAGGCGGCTCCTCTGGAAAGTTGTGGGGTGGCATTAAGCTTCCATCGCTCGGGGCTGATCCGGCACACGCCATTATTACCACTTGCCATAGGTGCCTTCCTTCAAGGCGTCGTAGAGATTGGCCGCATTGTGCTCCTCGCCGTCGTAGATCACCTTCTCGTCGCCCTTGAGCTCCAGGATCTCGCCGTTCTCGAGTTCGAAGACGTAGGTGGTGTTCTTGAGGTCGTCCTCGCGCACCAGTACGCCCTGGAAGGCCTCGGGGTTGAAGCGGAAGGTGGTGCAGCCCTTGAGCTGGCTCTCGTAGGCGTCGAGGTAGAGGCCCTTGAAGTCGTCGAAGGCGAAGTCGGTGGGCACGTTCACCGTCTTGGAGATCGCCGAGTCGACCCAGGCCTGGGCCGCCGCCTGCACTGCCACGTGCTGCTTCGGGGACACCGCATCGGCGGTGATGAAGTAGTCGGGCAGGTCGCTCTCCACGGCGTCGGCGGCGACGAAGTGACGGTAGGCGGCGAGCTCGAAGGAGACCACCTCGACCTGCTCCTTGGTCTTCTTGCCCGCCTGGATGACGTTGCGGAAGTAGCGGTGCGAGAACGACGGCTCGATGCCATTGGAGGCGTTGTTGCCCAGCGACAGCGAGATGGTGCCGGTGGGTGCGATCGACGAGTGGTGGGTGAAGCGCGCGCCGTGCTCGGAGAGTGCGGCGACCAGCTCCGGCTCGACCTCGGCGACCTTCTGCATGTAGCGGCTGTAGCGAGCGTGCAGCAGGCGGCCCGGCACCTTGTCGCCGACCTCGTAGCCGTCCTTCGCCAGCTCCGGCCGCTCGCGCAGCATCTTCGGCGTGATCTCGAAGTCCTCGGCGAGTATCGGCGCCATGCCCTTCTCGCGGGAGAGTTCCAGCGCCTGCTTCCAGCCCTCGATGGCCAGCGTGCGGCTCACCTCCTCAGTGAAGGCCAGCGACTCGGCGGAGCCGTAGGGGATCTTGAGCATGGTCAGGGTCGAGCCCAGGCCCAGGAAGCCCATGCCGTGGCGGCGCTTGGCCTCGATCTCGCGACGCTGGCCGGCGAGCGGCAGGCTGCTGATCTCCACCACGTTGTCGAGCATGCGGGTGAAGATCGCCACCACCTTGCGGTAGCGCTCCCAGTCGAAGCGCGGCTTCTTGCCGAAGGGCTCGATGACGAAGCGTGTCAGGTTCACCGACCCGAGCAGGCAGGCGCCCTCGGGCGGTAATGGTTGCTCACCGCAATTGTGTGCATGAAAACAATTGGCATCGAAGGTATTGAGGCCCGGCACCTGGACGTCGTACACCTCCTCGATACCCGCTTCTTCATGACCCACTACCCGTGCAACAAATCGCTCTCGATTGAGGCGACGACAGTAGCCATCCAGGAGGGTGTCCAGACGAGCCTGCTTGTCACAGTCGCCAAAGCCGATACGTGAGGCAAAGCACTCGAGATTTTCACCGCTGATGACCAACTCATGCTGAGGCAATGTCGCATAGCCACGATGCCCGCCATGGCCATCCGGTAGCTGGCGGTTCGCTGCCTTGCGCCGATCACGGTAGATCGTGGAGATGATGCCCAAGCGATGCAGCATCCGTTGCACGGCCTCGAGACGCGGTAAATCTGATTGCGATAAGCGCACGCTGACACCCTTGGCCTGGCCGCCCTGAACCGACCCATCGGCATCGAAGAAGCCGCGCAGAAAGCCGACATAAGCACGCGATGAGGCTCGCTCCAGCTCGGGCGTAATGGCCTTGTCACCCGGCCGGATACCCATCTCCAGAGCCAATTCACGCAGCGCTGACGTCGATAGACGATACTCCTCGCGACCACTCACCCGTTGCCAGCCTGCAAAATCGGCGCGATGAGGCAGGCTACGAGCGGCCTTCTCGGCCAATGCCATAATGGAACGTCCCCCTGCCCCGAGACCCTCGGGATGGCCATTGGCAACGGCGGCGCCCGACCAGATGGAAAGCACCGCCTTGTCGCGCTTGATCGTGCCATCACCGACCAGCAAACCGAGCAGGTAACCCTGGTTCTCGTCCAGCGCACCGGTCCACTCGGCGCCGGCACGGTGATCATTGAGAAGCACACGATCCCCCTCCCGCAGCTCTCCGGCAGCACACCACACCGTCTCTGTACGATGCCTCGTGAACGCGGACACACGGCGTACGCGGTGGTCGCTAGTCAGCTTGAGGCTGTAGCCTTCTGCCGTGCGCAGCCGAATGACCGGTTTTCTTGCCGTCAGGAAGAACCCTTCGGGTCCACTCTGATGCGCTTCACCATCAACCACTGCGGTAAAGGGGCGACCAATGAGCTGGGAGACCTGACGAGGCCCCTCGGTGGTCTGCACCCAGGTATCCGCCGTCACGCACGGGTTGGTGGCGCGGATCTCCTCGCAGAACCAGTTGTTGTTCATGCGATTGACCTGGTCGATCAGGATGAAGCCCGGTTCGGCGAAGTCGTAGGTCGAGCGCATGATGGTGTCCCACAGCTCGCGGGCCTTGATCACCTCGACGATGCGGCAGGCCACGCGCCCCTCGTCGTCGACGGTGTAGCCCTCCTCGATCACCGGCCAGTCGCGGTAGATGAGCTCGTCGGGACCCACGTCCTCCTTCTCGCCGGGGTGCAGCGGGAAGGCCAACGGCCAGTCGGTGTCGTTCTTGACCGCCTCCATGAACTCGTCGGTGATCAGCAGCGAGAGGTTGAACTGACGCAGCCGGCCGGCCTCGCGCTTGGCCTCGATGAAGGCGCGCACGTCGGGATGGCCGACGTCGAAGGTGCCCATCTGGGCACCGCGGCGCCCGCCCGCCGAGGCCACCGTGAAGCACATCTTGTCGTAGATATCCATGAACGCCAGGGGGCCGTTGGTACCGGCCCCGGCGCCGAACACGAAGGCCCCCTTGTGGCGCAGAGTGGAGAACTCGTAGCCGATGCCGCAGTTATGAATGACCATCAGACCATTGTTACCGGCCAGATAGTTGTGATGACGCTCTACGGTGAAGTCATAGAAGGTCTCGCCGATATCCAGCCCGCGTCTGATCGACTCGATGGGTCGCAAGCATCGCGCAAGGTCCAACAACGGTTTCAGATGAGGGAAGCGCTCCTCCCACCGATCCAGCCATACACGGCTGATCACATCGCGCAGATGATAGCCATGGTAGAAGCCCAGCACCTGCCGTTCCTTGTGCCCAAGCAAGGTGGCCTCCTTCTCCAGGGCATCACGGAGCGACGGTGGCACCTGGTAGCGGTCATACATGCCGGCTTGGCTGGCGTGGTCATGGATGCGCTGACGCTTGCCACTGTCGGCCATGTACCGAGCGATACGCCTGAGGAAGTCGGAATCGGATATCTTCAGCGTGAAGCCGCCGCCATCTCGAATCAGATGCCCCCGATACCGATGCTCCCGAGGTTTGCGCCGGCCTAAGCCAGCATTGACACCGAATAGCCCCAGCAAGTTCTTGAGGGTCATCAGGAACGCGTTATTCTGCGCGGCGATCGTGACACTGCCCCTTTCCTTGCTGACCGTCCCATCGGTATCGATCAGACCGGCCAGAAATGGCAGAAAGTAGCGCTCCGGATGTCGCGATATCCACTGAGGCACCCGAAGGGTCTGGGACTTCTTGCCGATCTGGTCGTCAACCAGCTCCGCTGCCTTGCTTGCCGAAAAGCTGGATACGGTATAGTCCCATACCAACGTGCCATTATGGGTAGCGGCAGTCATGACACGTGCCTGAGAGCCGCAGAATTCCTGGAAGAACCTGGCATAGCGCTCCACGACTTCTCGCTCTGCAGCACGTATCTTGAAAATCAGGCGCTTCCCTGCGGCATGCGCCCGTTCCGCCCATACGGACCGGGTAGGCTTATAGTCCATGTGCTTTTCATAGGCACTGCCATCGCCCAGGTGGGCACCGGCAAACCATGCCTTCAGTGCCGACGTTTCCTCGGCGGTCCAGGGAAAGACATGGTGGACCAGTCCATCGGTTTCCATCACATCGCCGGCCTGAACATAGGAGAAACGCCCCTGGCGATGCACCAGCACGGGGTGCCGAACGGACGTCTTCAGTGACACCCCGTTGGACACGAGCTCGATATTCTCCTCGCGCGGCACATGGGTGGTCATGTGCCGCTCAATGTGACGCATCTCGAACCGATGAGACTCTCGGTCATAGCAGAGCATCCGACCATGCCGCTCACGCACGGCCTGTTCGGCATTGACCACGCCCTGTTCGGTGACGACCCAGGTATCCGGCGACACGCAGCCCGCCTTGAGGGTCATGCCGGCATCCACCACCGAGTCGAGGATGTCGTGCATGGAGTCGCGGATGGTCCGCGACACGGTGCAGTTGATCAGGCTCACCGCCGCCTTGTAGTCGTCGGCCCCGGCGTTGGACATGATCCGCCCGGCCGGGATGGCGCCGTTCTCCAGCGCCCAGCGGAACTTCGGCAGCCAGGCCTCGGCCTGGTCGCCCTCCACCGCGGCCAGGGCGCGGGCCACCCGCTCCCAGGTCGCCGCCACGTCCTTGTCCACTGGCCGCCCGTGGCGATCCTTGAGCCGGTACTTGGAATCCCAGATGTCGCGGGAGGGCGCCTGCATCGGTACCTCGTGGGATGTCTTGACGGCCTTGGCGGGAGTGCTCATTCAGGGGTCTCCAGAGAAGTCTAGGATAACGGGGGTCAGTGATCGCGGCGCGCCAGCCGCTCGAGCCGTACCAGCCACTCGCCGAGGCGGCCCTGGGCCAGGCCCTCCTCGCGGCCGTCGAGCAGGTTCTTGACCGTCAGGCCCAGCTCGGTGTCGCCCTCGATCAGCAGGCGGCGCTGGAAGAACAGGGCGTCGGGATCCTCGCGGCGGGTCGCCAGGAACAGGAACTCGCGCCAGCCGCCGCGAATGGTGGCCTCGCCCCCATCCGGGCTAAGCCTGAAGCGCTCCCCCTCGAGGGTCAGTGTCAAGGTCACGCCCAGGTCCTCGACCCTCAGGGTGATGCGGCGTCCCTCGAGAGCATCGAACTCGCCCTCGGCCAGCGGCTCGGCGAAGGTGCGGTTGAGGAGCGGTTCGAGCAGGCGCCGCTTGACGGCGACGGGCACCCGCGGGTCGAGGGCACGGATCAGCCGGCTCGGGGCAGGCGGGCGCGGCAGTGACAGGGACGGGAAAGGCAGGGACATGCCAACTCTCCTGATGACGATGCGGCCAGGGCCGCCGAAACGCTCATCCTAGGCCTCATGAAAGACGCTCGCACTGACATGCGTCAAGCCGTCGTCCGCACCGTGTATCCCGATGAGCCAGTACCATATATAGACTATTGGGCAGGCTCAAGCACAAGATGTGCAAAAATGTCGCGGGGTCCCCGCTGCCGCCGCAGGGCCGGCGGCGACGGAAACGCCGGTGTCGCGGGCCAGTTCAGAAGGAGGAGCCGTTCACCCCCACCGGCCAGGGGGCTATCGTTGAACCACAATCTATTAATTAATACTAATGAGCCAGACTGGTGCACAACTTTTCACGATTTTAAAGGGATTTCGCCTCAACATAATGTCAAATCCCTGCATAACCCATGCGTTTGCTGCATAATGGTGCATTGCCTTATAGTGCTGCCGACCCGTTTCGACCGCACAGGAATCTTCCCATGCCCTACGTCCATGACACCCTCGCGGCCCTGCGCAGGAGCAGCCCGGCCCAGACCGAGTTCTACCAGGCCGCCGAGGAGGTGCTGGAGTGCCTGCGCCCGCTCTTCGAGCGCAGCCCCCACTACCTCGACCACAGCATCATCGAGCGCATCGTCGAGCCGGAGCGCCAGATCATGTTCCGCGTCTGCTGGACCGACGACGCCGGCAAGGTGCAGGTCAACAAGGGCTACCGCGTCCAGTTCAACTCCGCCCTCGGCCCCTACAAGGGCGGACTGCGTTTCCACCCCAGCGTCACCTCGGGCACCATCAAGTTCCTCGGCTTCGAGCAGATCTTCAAGAATGCCCTGACCGGGCTGCCCATCGGCGGCGGCAAGGGCGGGTCGGACTTCGACCCCAAGGGCCGGTCGGACGGCGAGATCATGCGCTTCTGCCAGGCATTCATGAACGAGCTCCATCGCCACATCGGCCCGACCACCGACGTGCCGGCCGGCGACATCGGCGTGGGGGCCCGCGAGATCGGCTACCTCTACGGCCAGTACAAGCGCCTGACCGGCCGCTACGAGGGCGTGCTGACCGGCAAGAGCCTCAACTGGGGCGGCTCCCTGGGTCGCAAGGAGGCCACCGGCTACGGCGCCGTCTACTTCGCCGAGAACATGCTCGCGGCCCGTGGCGAGACCCTGGAAGGCAAGACCTGCCTGGTCTCCGGTGCCGGCAACGTGGCCATCTACACCATCGCGAAGCTCCATGAGCTCGGCGCGACCCCTGTCACCTGCTCCGACTCCCGGGGCACCCTCCATGACCCCCGCGGCATCGACCTGGCACTGCTCAAGGAGCTCAAGGAGCTCAAGCGCGTCTCGCTGGAGGCCTACCTGGAGAAGCACCCCGAGGCTTGCTACCTCGCGACGGGCGACTACCCGGCCGACGGCCATGCGGTCTGGCGCATCGAGGGCGACGCGGCCTTCCCCTGCGCCACCCAGAACGAGCTGACCGAGGCCGACGCCGAGGCCCTGCTGGGCAACGGCGTGACCTGCATCAGCGAGGGGGCCAACATGCCCTCCACCGCCGCTGCCGTGGACCGCTTCCTGGCGGCGAAGATCGCCTACGGCCCCGGCAAGGCGGCCAATGCCGGTGGCGTGGCCACCAGTCAGCTGGAGATGGCCCAGAACAGCAGCATGGCGCAGTGGCCACTGGAAAAGGTCGACACCAGACTCAGGGAGATCATGGCCAACATCCACCGCCAGTGTGCCGAGACCGCCGCCGAGTTCAACGCCCCCACCAACCTGGTGCTGGGCGCCAACATCGCCAGCTTCCGCAAGGTGGCCGATGCCATGATCGAGCAGGGCGTCGTCTGAGCTCACTGCCGAGCTCGCGACCAGCCGGCATCGGTCGAAAGCGACACGGCGCCCCGCGGGGCGCCGTCTTCGTCTGGATTCGGCAAGGTACTCAAACGGTGCGCGAGTAGCGCCCCTCGCTGCGTGCCAGATAGGCATCGAAGGCCATGGCGGCGTTGCGCATCATCAGTCGCCCGGCGGGCAGCACCTCGATCTCGCCCTCGCCGATCGCCAGCAGGCCGTCGGCTTCCATCTCGGCGAGTTCGTCGAGGGCGTCGGCAAAGGTGTCGCGGAAGTCGATGCCGTGATCGCGTTCGATGGCGGCGAAGTCGATGCGGCCGTGGCACATCAGGGCATTGATCACATCGCGGCGCAGGCGGTCGTCGTCGCTGAGCCGGTAACCCCGAAAGACCGGCAGGCGGCCGGCCTCCAGCCGATGCTGGTACTGGGCGGTCTCCTTGACGTTCTGGCTGTAGCTGTCGCCGACCTTGCCGATGGCGGTGATGCCGAGCCCGATCATGTCGCAGTCGGCATGGGTCGAGTAGCCCTGGAAGTTGCGCTGCAGGGTGCCGTTCTCGCGGGCCAGGGTCAGCTCGTCCTCGGGCAGCGCGAAGTGGTCCATGCCGATGTAGACATAGCCGGCCGCGGAGAGCCGGTGGATGGTCAGCTCCAGCAGCTCCAGCTTGCGCTCGGGGGGCGGCATGTCCTCGGGACGGATCAGGCGCTGGGCCTTGAACAGCTCCGGCAGGTGGGCATAGCTGTAGGCGGCGATACGGTCTGGCCGCAGGGCGATGATCTTGTCCAGGGTGACGTCGAAGCTCGCCACCGTCTGCAGCGGCAGGCCGTAGATCAGGTCGACGCTGACCGACTGGAACCCCGCCTCGCGGGCCGCCTGCACCAGGGCCACCACCTGCGCTTCGCTCTGGACCCGGTTGACGGCCTGCTGGACGTCCGCATCGAAGTCCTGCACGCCGAAGCTCAGCCGGTTGAAGCCCAGCGCGCGCAGCTCATGGATCTGCCCGGGGGTGACGGTGCGCGGGTCCACCTCCAGGGACAACTCGCGCTCCTGCGGCGGGGCGAAGTGGAAGGCCGCATCCAGCGCCGCCATCAGCTCGCCGAGCTGGGCGTTGCTCAGGTAGGTCGGCGTGCCGCCGCCCAGGTGCAGCTGGGTCATGCGCCGCGAGGCATCGAACAGTGCCCCCTGGCCCCGGATCTCCTGCTTGAGCCACTCGAGGTACTCGGCGGCGCGCTCGGTGTTGTGGGTGATGATCTTGTTGCAGGCGCAGTAGTAGCACAGGCTCTTGCAGAAGGGGATGTGCACGTACACCGACAGCGGCTTGGGCGACTCGGCCCGATTGCTGCGCTCCGCCGCCGCGCGGTAGTCATCCTCGGCGAAGGCCGCGTGGAACTGCGGCGCCGTGGGGTAGGAGGTGTAGCGCGGCCCCGGGCGGTCGTACTTCTCCACCAGGGGGCGATTGAATTGCAGATCGTGTGGCATGGCGTGGAACGGCCTCTTGAAGCCTGTCTTCGAGCAACAACGGGGCAGCGCTCGCGCACCCCGCCGAATAGGGGAAGTATGCCATCCGCCATCCGCAGCGTCGGTACCCTTCAAGAGGTAGCTGACCCAGATCAAAGTAGGGAGGGCATGAGGCAGGCAGGCATTGACTTGGGCCCTTAACATTCATGTAAATTACACCTTATGACACCTCCCGGAGGACGCCATGCGGCCGACCCCGATGATTTCACGACTCGCCTGGAACACCCTGGCCTACGGCTGTATCGGCCTGGGGGCGGTCGGCGTCATGGTGCCGCTGCTGCCGACCACCCCGTTTCTGCTACTGGCCGCCTGGGCCGCCCCCAAGGGGTCGCCGCGCCTGGCACGCTGGCTGTGGTCGCACCCGCGCCTGGGCCCGACCCTGCATGCCTGGCACGCGCAGCGCGCCGTCCCCCGCCGCGCCAAGCGGCTGGCCTGGGGGCTGCTGGCGATGAGCTGGCTGGTGCTATGGCTGGGAGGGGCGCCGCACCCCGTGCTGGCGCTGACGGCGGTACTCTTCGGCGGTGTGGGTACCTTTCTGCTGATGCGACCCGATGCCGCAGCCAGGTCCATCGAGGGCGGCGGGAAAGTGGTAGAATGAAGACCGGTTAGCTCATCGTCCTTAATCGACCCCAAGCCTCGAGGCGCTGGATCCCACCATGCATCTGACCCGCTTCACCGATTACTCCCTGCGCGTGCTGCTCTTCCTGGCCGTCAAGGGCGAGGAGCGCTCCACCATTCACGAGATCGCCGAGCGCTTCGATGTCTCTCACAATCACCTGATGAAGGTGGTGCAGGAACTCAGCCACAAGGGCTACATTACGGCCATCCGCGGCAAGAACGGTGGCCTGCTGCTCAGGAAGGCCCCGGAGGCGATCACCCTCGGCGCCGTGGTGCGCGACACCGAGCACGACCTGCAGCTGGTGGAGTGCTTCGGCGACCACAACGAGTGCCTGATTACCCCGGCGTGCCGCCTCAAGCCAATACTGGGCGAGGCACTGAAGGCCTTTCTCGCCGTGCTCGACCAATACACCCTGGCCGACATGCTGGGGACGCAGCGCCCCGAGCTCGCCCAGCTGCTGCGCATCGAGCCGGCGCCCCGAGCATAGCCGGCGTGCCGAAATGGCGTATGCTGACACACGTCAGTACCTCGCCATGAGCCTGCTGGCACCATGGAACCCTTCGCCCCGGAACCCCGGGTCGCTTGAAGCCAACAAAGATGCACCATGGAGATTGGTTATGAAAAGACTGGCCGCCACCACCCTCACCGGCATCGCCGCCCTGGCACTCTCCGCCCTCGCCCAGGCGGAACCCGACGGCGAGGCGATCTACAACCGGGCCTGCATGGCCTGCCACATGACCGGCGCCGCCGGCGCCCCCATCAAGGGCGACGCGGACGCCTGGGCACCCCGCCTGGAACAGGGCCTGGAGACCCTCTATGACCACTCCATCAATGGCTTCCAGGCCATGCCGGCGAAGGGGGGGCAGGTGAACCTGAGTGACGAGGAGGTCAAGGCCGCGGTCGACTTCATGCTCGAGCCGGTGCTCTGAGACCGAGCCAGCCAGCAGGCCCGGCGGGACCACCCGCCGATGCAACGGGGCGCCATGCAGCATTCGCAGCAAGGCGCCCCGTGACGCTTCCCTCCTGAAGCCCCTTCCCCGCCACTTCGACGCTTCTACCTCCTTGGGGTTACTCCCACAGGCTTGACCCACGTCACCTGCGCCATGACCCATGTCAAGTTGGGCCTACTGGCCAGCTGGCATGATAGAGCCAATTCCAAAAGATTCATATTAAATACCTGTTTGCAAACCGCCCCACGCCACAGGTACGGAAACTAAGGACCCCTCCATGTCTCGCCGGCGCACGCTCCCCCTCCTGGCTCTCTCCTGGCTGCTCGGCCTGCTGCTGCTGGCGAGTGCCCTGCCGGTGAAGGCCATCGAGCTCGAGCAGGTGAGGCCGGACTTCCCCGAGGCGACCCGCCTCTCCCACGCCTATGTGCATGACGTGGCCGCCGCGCCCTGGGCCACGCCGGACGACGATGCCTTCATCCTGGCCAGCGAGGCGTGGTACGTGGTCGGCCATGACCGGCGCGGCGGCATGGGGCACACCCTGGCCTCGTTCCGCGAGCCCCATCACGCCGAGGCGTTCCGCGACACCCACGGCGGCCGGCTGCTCGCCTTCGCCGACATCGACCTGGCGCTGCTCGCCGAGCTGGGCGGCAGCGGCATGCCGGAGACCTCCGGACACGCCGGCCACTGAGCCTTGCCCTCTGCCCCCGAGCCCGCCGGGACAGCCTCGGCGGGCTCTGCTAGCATCCGGGAGTCGTCTCCACGCCACCCAGGATGCTGCTGCCGATGTCATCGCCGGTCACCCGCCTCGCTCGCCTGCTTCCCGCCCTGCTGATCGCGCTGGGCCTGGCCGCCTCCGCCCAGGCCACCACCTTCAACACCGGCGATGTCGAGGCCCATGGCGCCTGGCACTCGCTGACCCTGACGCTGGGCGAGGAGCGCCACTTCCGCGCCATGGAGGGGCGGAGCTACGGCGATTCGCTGCTCAGCGTCAACGTGACGCCGGGGGGCTGCGACCTGCCCTGGCTGGAGCTGCGGGTCGAGCTCGACGAGCACCAGGCCGAGAGTCGCACGGTCAACCGGGTGCCGGTCGATCTGCGGGTCGACCACGAGACCATCCACAGCGGCTGGGCCGAGTTCGTCACCCTGCGCGGCGACAGCGGCTTCTACGTGCACTTCCATCTGGAGGAGCAGCCGCTGCTGCTCGAGGAGATGCGCGCCGGCGAGACCCTGCGCCTGCGCCTGATGCGGGCCGAGGACGACCCCTGGTTCATGACCTTCGACCTCGACGGCGCCGAGGCGGCGCTGGCCCGGATGCTGCGCCAGTGCCGGGCGGCGGCCCCCTGACGGCCAGGCGTTCGGCGCAACGGCCGCGTAGCGAGGGACTCCGCCGGCGGAGTCGACGCAGGGTCAGACCACCTCCACGTCCAGTGGCAGCTCCTCGGCCGGCACCGGGCGGCCGAACAGGTAGCCCTGGAAGGCTCGGCAACCGCGCTCGGCCAGCCAATGCCGGTGGGCCTCGCTCTCGACGCCCTCGGCGATCACCTCGAGCTCCAGGCTGCGGGCCAGCGCGATGATGGTGGCAACGATAGTGGCATCGGTGGGGTCATCGAGCAGGTCACGCACGAAGGACTGGTCGATCTTCAGTTGGTCCAGCGGCAGCCGCTTGAGATAGGCCAGCGACGAATAGCCGGTACCGAAGTCATCCAGGGCGAAGCCGACGCCCAGCGCCTTGAGACGCTGCATCTTCTCCCGGGCGTCTTCGCTGTCTTCCAGAAAGAGGGTCTCGGTCAATTCCAGCTTGAGCCGCTCGGGCTTCGCTCCCGTGGCGACAAGGATGCGCTCGAGTCGCTCGACGAAATCGGGCGCCCGGAACTGGGCACGGCTGACGTTCACCGCGATGGTCAGGTGGTCGGTGGCCGGCGCTGTCGCCCACCCGGCGAGCTGCCGGCAGGCGGTCTCCAGCACCCAGAGCCCCATCGGCACGATCAGGCCATTCTCCTCGGCGACGGGAATGAACACCTCCGGCGATACCAGGCCGCGCTCGGGGTGCTCCCAGCGCAGCAGCGCCTCGACGCCGGTGGTCCGCCCCTCGTCATCGACCTGAATCTGATAGAAGAGCCGCAGCAGCCCATCGGCGAGGGCCTGTCGCAGGTCGGCCTCGAGCCTGGCCCGCTCCATGACCCGGGCCTGCATCGCCGGGTCGAAGAAGCACAGCGCATGGCGACCCGCCGCCTTGGCCTGGTACATGGCCAGGTCGGCCTGCTGCAGGATATCGTTCACCGAGGCGTAGTCATCGGTGAACAGGGTAATGCCGATGCTGCCGCTCACCTGGCAGCGCATCGTGCCCAGCAGGCAAGGTTCCACCAAGCTCGCCAGCAGCTTCTCGCCGACCCGCTCGGCCACCATGGCGGCCTCGTCGGCCTCCCGCCCCAGGTCGTGCAGCATCACCACGAACTCGTCGCCGCCCAGGCGCGCGATGGTGTCGGTCTCGCGGGTGATGGCGGTGAGTCGCTCGGCGATGGTCAGCAGCAATTCGTCGCCGCGGTGATGTCCCAGGCTGTCGTTGATGGTCTTGAAGTTGTCGAGGTCGATGAACATCACCGCCCCATACTCGCCGCTGCGCCGGCTCTCCTTCAGTGCCGACTCGAGCCGGTCGATCAGCAAGCGGCGATTGGGCAGGCCGGTCAGGGGGTCGTAGAAGGCCAGCTGGTGGATCTCCTCCTCGGCGGCCTTGCGCTCGGTGATGTCGCTCAGGGTCGCCACGTAGTTGGTGACCCGGCCGTCATCGTCCTTCACCGCACTGATGGTCAGCCACTGGGGGTAGATATCGCCGCTGCGGCGACGGTTCCAGATCTCGCCCTGCCAGCGGCCCCTGTCGCCGAGGGTGTGCCACATGCGCTGGTAGAAGAGGTCGTCATGGCGCCCGGAGTGGAAGACCCGCGGGGTCGCGCCGATGATCTCCTCGGCGGCATAGCCGGTGACCTGGTGGAAGGTGGTGTTGGCCTGCAGGATCCGCCCGTCGGCATCGGTGATGAACATGCCGAGGTGGGTCTCGAAGGCCAGGGCGGCGATACGCAGCTGGGCCTCCTGCCCCTGGCGGCGGGCCATCTCCCGCTGCCGTTCGGCGAGGGCCTGCCAGCGACACCAGCGCCTCCGCCTTGCGCCCTGCCGCGATACCACCCTGCCCCTTGTTGTTGTTGTCATTGCCAGTGCTGCCCCTGGTCCCTGCTCGCCTGCCCGACGGAACCTCATTGGGCCCAGCGGCACATCACGATGTATCGGCCCCCGGCCGGAAACGGCGCCTCCCTGCCCTTACCTCGATGCCCCCCTCCATGGCGGGCGCCCATTATGCCAGCATATGGCCCGGTAGCCGACAACCGACAGGGGCCTAGATCACCTTGCGCCTCAGCAGGCCGGTGACCGCCTCGCCGATCAGCACCAACACGATGATGGCGATGAGGATGGTGGCCACGGTGGGCCAGGCGAAGGTGTCGATGGACCCCTGCAGGATCACGCCGATGCCGCCGGCCCCCACCAGCCCCAGCACCGTGGACTCGCGGATGTTGATGTCCCAGCGCAGGATGACGATGGCGAAGAAGGCCGGCATCACCTGGGGCACGACGGCGTAGGCGATCACCTTCGCCTTGGAGGCGCCGGTCGCTTCCATGGCCTCCACCGGGCGGCGGTCGATCTCCTCGATCGCCTCGCCCATCAGCTTGCCGATGAAACCGATCGAGCGGAACATGATCGCGAGGATCCCCGCCAGCACCCCGGGGCCGAAGATCGCCACGAACAGCAGCGCCCAGATGATGGTGTTGACCGAACGGCTGGAGACCAGGATGAAACGCCCCAGCCACAGGCAGGCACGGTTGGGCGTGGTGTTCTGGGCGGCGATATAGGAGACCGGCAGGGCGATGAAGATCGTCAGCATGGTCGCGAGCGTGGCGATGTGCACCGTCTCGATCATCGCATTGATGATCTCCCCCAGGCGTCTGGGATCGGGTGGCCACATGCGCGCCCCCAGGCGCGAGATCTGGTTCGGCGCGTCCCAGACCCACGGCCAGAAGATATCGATGTCGCGCACCGCCCAGTAGACCACCATCATCGTCCCCAGCAGGACGGCGTAGCGGATCAGGCGTTCCTTGCGGTCGTAGCGCCGCCAGACGCGATCGGCCAGCAGGTCGGCTTGATCTACCATATCTTCTTCCTCACCCAGCCGCTGATGCCCTCGCTGACCAGGATCACCGCGATGATGATCAGCAGGATGGCGAACGCGAAGTCATAGTCGTAGCGCCCGAAGGCATTCATCAGGGTGCCGCCGATGCCCCCGGCGCCGACGATGCCGACCACCGCGGAGGCCCGCAGGTTGCTGTCGAGCTGGTACATGGAGAGCCCCACCTGGCGCGGCAGGATCTGTGGAAACACGGCATAGACCAGGGTGGCGAAGTAGCCCGCGCCGGTCGCCTTCATGGCCTCGACCTGCCCCCAGTCGATCTCCTCGATCTCCTCGGCGAGCAGCTTGCCGACGAAGCCGATGGAGTAGAGGGTCAGGGTCAGCACGCCCGCCAAGGGGCCGAAGCCCACCGCGGCGACGAAGAGGATGGCAACGATCACCGGGTGGAAGCTGCGCGAGACGATGATCACCGCACGACCCAGCAGATAGATTGGCTTGGGCGCTACGTTCTTGGCCGCCATCACGGCGAAGGGGATCGACAGCATGACGCCCAGCAGGGTGGCCAGGACGGCGATCTGCAGGCTCTCCTTGAAGCCGGTGAGCAACAGACCGCCGCGCTCGAAGCTCGGCGGGAAGCCACCGCCGAAGATACGCGCCGCCCGCGGCAGCCCTTCGGCGATGCGCTCCCAGTTGAACGGCAGGCTGCCCAGGGCCCAGATCAGGTAGGCCACCACCGCCAGCCACAGGCCGTAGCGCAGCCAGGGATTGGCGATGAAGGGCGGCTTGCGCCAGGTCCGGGGCGCCGTCCCGGTGGCGTCAGAGCGGGTCATGGGTCACTCCCCGCTCACCCTTTTTCGGCTTCTCTGCGGCGGGTGGCGTGGTGAGGTCCTCCTCGGGCGCCTCGATGCCGCCGTAGATGGCGTCCAGGGCGTCCTTGGTGAAATCGCCGGGCGCCCCATCGAAGATCATCTTGCCGTGACGCAGGCCGACGATGCGTTCGGTGTAGGCCTTGGCCTGGGCCACGTTGTGGATGTTGATCAGCACCGGCAGCGACAATTCGCTGGCCAGGCTCTGCAACAGCTTCATGATCTGCTCGGAGGTGCGGGGATCCAGTGAGGCGGTGGGCTCGTCGGCGAGCAGGATCTCCGGCTCCTGCATCAGCGCCCGCACCACCCCGACCCGCTGGCGCTCGCCACCGGAGAGGGCGTCGGCGCGCTTGTTGGCATAGTGGGCGATGCCCACTCGCTCCATCAGGGTGAAGGCGCGTTCGATGTCCTCGCGGGGGTAGCGCCGGGTGATCGCCTGGTAGAGATTGACGTAACCGAGCCGGCCGGCCAGCACGTTCTCCATCACCGTGAGGCGATCGATCAGGTTGAAGCCCTGGAAGACCATGCCGATCCGGCGCCGGGCGCGGCGCAGCGCGGCGCCCCTGAGGTTGACCAGCTCGTTGCCGTTGAGCCGGATCGAGCCCGAGGTGGGTTCGACCAGGCGATTGATGCAACGCAGCATGGTGCTCTTGCCGGCCCCCGAGGCGCCGACGATGGCGACCACGCTGCTGCCCTCCACCACTAGGTCCAGCTCCTTGAGTACCGGCTCGTCGTTCCCATAGCGCTTGACCAGCTTCGAGATCTCCAGCATTCACCCACCTCGCTATGCAGAAACCGACCCCCGGCCAGCGGCCGGGGGCTCACACCGTCTCGGACAGGAGACCCGCAGGTCTGTCAGGCTTACTCCTGATCCAGGTCTTCGCGGGTGTAGCGAACGTCGTTGGCCTGCTGGATGGTGCGGATCACCTGCCAGTCCTCCTCGTAGTTGATGGGGATAAACTTCTCCACGCCCTCGAACTCGTCGCCCAGGGCGGTCCCGACGAAGTCGAAGCTGAAGAAGGCTTCCTCGATCTTCTCGACCAGGTCGGGGTGCAGGTTGTGGGCGTAGTTGTAGGAGGTGGTGGGGAAGCGGTCGGACTCGTAGATGATCTTGACGTCCTCCTCGTCGTAGAGGCCACGGGCGGCCATCCGCTCGACCACCTCGGACGCCACCGGGGCGGCGTCGTAGTCCCGGGCCACCACGCCGAGCATCGACTGGTCGTGGCTGCCGGAGTAGACCACCTCGTAGTCCTCGTCGGGGACGACGCCGAGCTCGGGGAACAGCGCCCGGGGCGCCTGGTTGCCGGAGTTGGAGGTCGGCGAGGTGTGGGCGACCCGCTTGCCCTTGAGGTCCTCCATGCTGTCGATGCCGGAATCGACATGGGTATAGACCTGCAGGGTGTAGCCGAACTGGCCGTCATCGGAGCCCATCAGCGCGAAGGGTACGGCACCGGCCAGGTTCACCGCGAAGGGCGTCGGCCCGGTGGAGAACCCGGCGATGTGCAGGCGACCACTGCGCATCGCCTCGACCTGGGCCGAGTTGGACTGCACGGCGAAGAAGCGCACGTCCCGCCCGGTCACCTCCCTGAGGTGATCGATGAACGGCTGCCAGATATCGGAATAGATGGCCGGGTCTTCCACCGGGGTAAAGGCGAAGATGAGGGTATCGGGGTTCGCCCACTCCGACTCATCCGCCGGCAGGTCGGCGACCATGTCACCATCCTCGTCGCAGTAGAGGCTGTCGAGATCGCCCCGGGGGCAGTCGGCGACTGCCGGGGAAGCGAAGGCCAGCAGAGCCAACGAGGCGCTGGCCAGGGCCGCGGCGAAGAGCTTGCCGGAGTCGAGTTTCCTGGATACAGGGAGCGTGTTCATGGCGTGTCTCTCTTTGGCTTGTAGTTATTATGATAATGGCAAAGCATTGATCGAAAGCGAACACAGCATGGCTCGTATGCTCGATTTCGAACACGACACTCTCAATCTAGGAGTCTTGACGATAGCATGTCAACCGAATTCCTCAACGCCCCCGAGGCCTGGCGCAACCGCTACCTGTTGATGCGCCACGGCCATAGCCTAGCCAACGCGCAGGGGCTGATCATCAGCGACCCACGCGCAGGCCTTACCGACTACGGACTCTCTGCCGAGGGCGAGGCGCAACTCGCCCGGCTCGTCGACGCCTGGACCTGGCCCCGCCCCACCCGTATCCATCACTCGGACTTCCTGCGCACCACCCAGACCGCGGCCCGGGTGGCGGCGCGCTTCGGCCTCTCGCCCTGCCCCGAACCACGCCTGCGCGAGCGTCACTTCGGTGACTTCGAGGCCCGTTCCGCCGAGCTCTACCTCAGCGTCTGGGCACAGGACGAGCGCGACCCGTCCCACCGGATCCATGGCGTCGAACCGGTGGTCGCCGTGGCCGAACGGATGCAGGCAATGATCGCATCGCTGGAGCAAGACTTCAGCGACGAGACGGTGCTGCTGGTGAGCCATGGCGACCCGCTGCAGATTCTGCTCACCGCGCTGGAAGGACGACCGTTGAATCGGCACCGGGACCGCCCCCCCTTGATGCCGGCGAGCATCACCCTGCTGGAAGGAGGGCGCATGGCATAATGGGCATCCATCGATGGCGGGAGTAAAGACAGTGGCGGCACTGCTGTTTCGGCTGAACAACGTACCCGACGAGGAGGCCGAGGAGGTACGCCGGCTGCTCGCCGAGCACGGCTTCGATACCTACGAGACCCGCGCCGGTTTCTGGGGGCTGGGCGTGGCGGCGATCTGGCTGCGCGACGAGGCTCAGCACGAGGCCGCCCGCGAGGTGATCGACCGCTATCAGCAGGCGCTGGGCGAACGGGTGCGACGCGAGCGACACGAGCTCGACGCCCGCGGCCTGGGCCCCAGCCTGTGGCGCCACCTGCGGCGACACCCCTTGCGGGTGGTGCTGCTCACCGCCGCGGCCGTGGGCATCCTGGCCCTTTCCCTGCTTCCCTTCCTGGGGCTGATCGACTGACTCGAACGCCCCCGCCCCCCGAGCGTTGACCGCAAGAGCATCGAGCGAAGGCTCATGACGACGCCCGGGTCGCGTGGTGTCAGCCCTGCTGGAGCAACAGCTCCACCCGGCGGTTGGCGGCACGCCCAGCGGCGCTGTCGTTGCTCTCCAGCGGCTGGGTATCGGCATAGCCGATGGCCCGCAGCCGCGTCGCCGGCACGCCCTGCTCGGCAAGGTAGCGCAACACGGCGATGGCGCGCCCGGTGGAGAGCTCCCAGTTCGATGGGAAGCGTGGCGTGGCAATGGGGATATCGTCGGTGTGCCCCTCTACCGAGACCCGGCCATCGAAGTCGGCCAGGGTAGCGACCAGGCCGCGCAGGATCTCGCGGCCGCCGGCAGTGAGTTCGGCCTGGCCGCTGGAGAACAGCAGGTTGTCGTCGATGCGCAGAGTGACGCCCCGATTCCCCTCGACGACGCTGACCCCCTCGATCTCGAGCCCCCGGAAACGCGGCTGCAGGCCATCGTGGCGGGGCTGAAGTCCCGATGCCATCACGCCGATTGCGCCCCTGCTGCCGGCCACCGCCTGGGCGGCCGACTCGGCCATCGGCGACACCTGGCGCGTCGCCTCGCCGCCGTGCTCGCTGCCGGTCACCCTCAGGCCGTTGCCGGCCAGCGACAACAGCAGCACGAACAGGGTGATCAGCAGGGTGAGCACATCGAGGTAGCTCACCAGCCAGCCTTCACCATCGTCGCCCCCCGGCGCCTCCGGCAGCAGCGACTCCCGGGCGTGTCGATCAAGCATGCTGGCCGACCTCGTCGCCGCCCGGCCGGGGCTTGCCGGGCTCACGGATCTCGTCATGGTAGTTGGCCACGAAGGAGTTGAGCGTCTCCTCGATAAAGGAGGGCAGGCGACGCTTGGTGATCAACGAGATCCCCTCGAGCACCATGTTCATGGCGATCAACCGCTCCTCGGTGCGCCGCTCGAGCTTCACCGCGATGGGCTTGAACACCAGGTTGGCCAGCAGGATGCCGTAGAAGGTGGTGAGCAGCGCCACCGCCATGCGCGGGCCGATCACGTGCAGGTCGCCGGCCTCCATCACCTCGAGCATGTTCACCAGCCCCACCAGGGTGCCGATCATGCCGAAGGCCGGGGCATAGGTGGCCATGGTACGGAAGATCTGCGCCTCGGCCTGCTCGCGGGCCTTGAGCCGGGCGATGCGCCAGCGCAGCAGGTCGAAGATCTCCTGCTCCCGGGTGTTGGCGATCACCAGTTGGATGCCGGTGCGCAGGAAGGGGTTGCGGGTGTGCTCCAGGGCCTCCTCCACCGCGCGCACGTCGCCCTTGAACCACAGCCGCGACATGTCCACCAGCTCCTTGATGTCGTCACGGGTGTAGGTGTTCTCGCGGCGGAATACCAGCCCCACCAGGCGAACCACCCGCACCACCTCCTTGAGGGGGTAGCTGATGAAGGTGGCCGCCATGGTGCCGGCCAGCACGATGGCCAGTCCCGGCAGGTTGATGAAGCTCTGGGGCGACTCGGCGGTGAAGAGCAGGACGCTGGCCAGCAGCACGCAACTGGCGAAGATACCGATGAGCGTCGACGGGTTCATGCATGGCTCCTTGCCGGAATAGAAGGGCTTCATCGAGATATCGGCCGCGACGGGCCAAGCTTTACGTCACGTCGCGGACAAGACGCCTGACACAATGATACTCTCCGTTACATCGCCTGCCAGCCACGATCACGACCCTCGGCGGGCGCCTCGCTGCAGGGAGCCATACCATGTCAGAACCGAGGGAAGCCGCCGCCTTCGCCATCGCGCTGCAACCCATCCACGACGCCGATGACCGCCATGTCGCCGACCGCCTGTGCTACCGCCATCACGGCGAGGCGCACGGCGATCCGGTCGCCGCCACCGCGCGGGCCCTGGCCACCGCCATCTACGAGCTGGACGAGGGCAAGCGGCTCGGCCCCCGGGAGCTGATCATCGACCTGCCCATGGAGTGGCTCGAGCGTACCGACCTGCTGCCCTCGCCGGCGCGGCTGGTGATCATCGGCCTGCCGCGCGACCTGCCCGCGACACCCGAGTTCATGGACACCCTCGAGCAGCTGCGCGAGCGCGGCTATCGACTGCTGATGCCCGCCGCCGGCCTGCAGGGCGAGGGGCGGGCGTTCGCTCCGCTGGTCGACCTGATCCGGCTGCGCCACCCCGACGAGCTCGACGCCGACCAGCTGCGCGCCCATCGTCTGCGCGGCACCCGGCTGCTGGCCGAGGAGATCCATGACCCCGACCGGCTCGAGCGCTTCCGCGCCCTCGACTGCCACTACTACGACGGCCGCTACCTGGCCGAGCCGGCCTTCTACGCCGCCCGCCCGCGCGGCCGTCACGGCAACCGCGCCGCCCAGCTGCGCCTGGTCAACGAGCTCTACCGCGAGGATGCCGACCTGCAACGGCTCTTCGAGCTGCTGATCCAGATGCCTCACCTCCATGTGGCGATCCTGCGTCGCGCCAACTCCAGCCTGTTCGGCCAGGGCACGCAACAGACCGACCTCAAGCGGGCCATGCAGGTCATCGGGCTGAACGAGCTGCGCCGGCTGGTGATGACGCTGTCGCTGGCCAGCGACCTGCCCTCGTCGAAGCTCAAGGTGCGCATGGCGCTGATTCGTGCCTTCATGTGCCGCAACCTGGCCACGCCCTTCCGCAACATCGACCCCGAGGACGCCTTCACCACCGGGCTCTTCTCGATGATCGGACCGCTGCTCGACGAGGCCCAGGATGCCCTGCTCGCGGAGCTGCCGCTGGATGCCGCCGTGGCGCGGGCCCTCAGTGATCGGGAGGGCCACCTCGGTGCCCTGCTGACCCTCTGCGAGGAGCACGAGCGCCAGGTCGCCGAAGGCGGCGCCACGGCCAGCCCCGACCGGCTGCAGCAGTGCTATCTCGATGCCCTGGACGAGACCGATGCGCTGATGAGTCGGCTGTAACCTCCCCCACAGGGATTCAATCGTCGCGCAGCCGGGCTCGCAGCCGGCTCACCGCCTGGCCGTGGAGCTGGCAGACCCGCGACTCGGTGACCCCCAGCACGGCGCCGATCTCCTTGAGGTTGAGCTCCTCCTGGTAGTAGAGCGCCATCAGCAGCTTCTCGCGCTCGGGCAGCGCTGCAATCGCCTCGACCAGGCGGCCACGCTGCTCGCCGTCGACCAGGGCGTCGAAGGGCGAGGCCAGCGGGTCGGAGCCGCGCGGCTCCCCTCCCTCCGCCACCAGCTCCTCGAAGGGCAGCAGGTGGCCGTTGTTGGTGTCGCTGAGCAGCTGGCGGTACTCGGCCAGGTCCATCTCCAGCTCGGCGGCGATCTGGTGCTCCTCGGCCGGCCGTCCCATGCGCTGTTCCAGGCGCCGCACCGCCTCGTCCACCGCCCGGGCATTGCGCCGGACGCTGCGCGGCAGCCAGTCGCGACTGCGCAGCTCGTCGAGCATGGCGCCACGGATGCGCTGGCTGGCGAAGGTGGCGAAGCTCGCTCCCTGGCCGGCGTCGAAGCGCCCCATGGCCTCCAGCAGGCCCATGGTGCCGGCCTGGATCAGATCGTTCAGCTCGATGCTCACCGGCAGCCTGACCTGCAGCGCCAGCGCCTGGCGCCGTACCTGGGGCAGGTACTGCGTCAACAGCTCACTCTGGTCGATCTTGCCTTTTGCGGTATACATCCCGTTCGACTGCTCCCGTCAGGACCTTCTCTCGGCGCGAGTTGTACTCAGCGATAGTTGACGATCACCTGTAGCCCCTGCACCGCCACCGCCTGCCGCTGGCCCGGCACCAAAGCGAAGCGGAAGTGCAGCGGCGTATCCGCCACCAGCCCGGCCAGGGCACGGCTGCTGCCCTGGCCCGCCCCCAGCGTCATGCACCCCGACGCATGGCAGAGCCGGGCCCGCACCGACTGGCCGGGCGGCAGCCGGAACTGCCAGGCCACGGTCTCGATCCGCCCCCCCGCGACCGGCCCCGGCGGCGTCAGCGCCGATGACGCCACCTCGCGCTCGGCCAGGGCCACCCGCACGCCCGGCGCCGTGGCCACCCAGCTACCGGCGGCGAGTGCCGGCCCGGCGACCAGCGCCGTGACCAGTATCGCTACCCGGCCGAGCGCCCCCAGGCTAGCGACGCTCATGCCAGCACCACCAGCTCGATGCCCAGATAGGCCGCGGCGGCCTGCTGCAGGTTGTCGAGCAGGCCCCGGCGGGAGATGCCGGGCGGATGCACCGCCAGCAGGCGCCGCGGACCGGGACGCTCGGCGAGCCCGGTCAACACCCGCCAGGCACGGCGGAAGGCCTCGGCATCGCCCTCCACCCACAGCGCCCAGCGCGATTGCTGGGCGGCCAGCAACGCCAGATGGGGACTCGTGACCCCGACCGGGACCACCTGCCAGGCCGCCGGGTCGCCCACCCAGCGCCGCCCCTCACCGGCCCAATGGTCGAACAGGGCGGCGACCCGCCTGGCCTGCCGCGGGGAGCCGTCGGGCAGCCCCACCACCATCAGGGTGACCGGGGATGACATGCGCGCGACCGCCGACGACGGCGGCCGAGCGGCCGGTGAGCCGCCCATCGCCAGCTCGCGCAGCGCCTCGGCCACATACCGCGGACAGCGTTCGCCGTTTGCCGGTGCACTGGACGCCCACTGCCGCAATCCGGCGGCCTGATCGGCCCCCATCAGCCGAGCCCCGCATGGCCCGCCGCCCCCAACTGGCGAAAGGCGTCACGCGCCACGCCGAGATAGAGCAGCGCCTCGAGCAGTGACTCGGCACTGCGCCGACGGCGCCCACCGAGCAGCCCCAGCAGCTCGGCGCGCAGGTCCATCGCCCACTGGGCCTCGCTACGCTCCAGCTGGCCGGCCACCGCGGCCAGGCCGGCGGCGAGCGACAGCCGCAGCGTTGGCGTCATTCCCGGGTAGGCCTCATCGAGCCGCTGAAGCGCGCGGCGGGTCAGCCGTGGCAGGGCCTCGGCGTCGAGCTGGCCGAGCAGCAGCACCACCGCCTCGTCGCCTAGCCACTCGGGCGCCAGCCAGCAGCGGCGCCCCAGCCGCCGGCCGTTCTCGCGCTCCACCAGCTCGCCGAACCAGGCTCGCAGTGGCGCCATTGAGGTCGCGCCGCTCAGCGAGAGCCGTGCCAAGTGGATCCTGGTGTCGCGTCCCTTCAGCCGGCGTATCGGCTCGGCCAGGGGGGCGGCCAGGTCGGCCAGGGTGCCGAGGGCACGCCGCTCACCGGCGTGGACCACGCGCTGGGTGGCCCGGGCCTGGGCGACCCAGGCCCTGTCGCGGGCCGCCAGCCACGCCCGGGCCTCATCGCCGGGCGGCGCCGGCAGCAGGTGGACGCCGGCCCCATGGGCCCGCTCGGCCCAGTCGAGCCGCGCCACCTGGCCCGCCGGCTGACGGTGCTGCAGTCGCGGCAGGGCCGACCAGCCGCCTGAGCCGTCGAGCAACAGGTCGGGCAACGACCAGTTGCCGCCCCGCACTCGGGCCCGCGGCGCCCAGAGCATGCCGCTGGCACGCTCGCCTTCGGTGTCGAACAGGGTCGCCAACCGTTCGTCCTGGAGGCTCGACGGCAACGCCGAGAGCGTCCAGACCGCCTCGAGCGCGGTGAAGCCGGTGATGTGCTCGCGCAGGCCGCCGAGCACCGCCGACAGGCGCCGCCCCTGGCCGAGCAGGCCACGCACGCCGCCGGCAGAGGCCGGTTCCGGTGCTGGCGTGGCGATGCGGGTCGCCAGTGCCTGGTGCACCAGCGTCGTGGTGTCGGCGACCGCCAGGTCCTCCGGCACCCGCTGGCCATGGGCGACGAACAGCAGTCGCAGGCCGTGGCGCATCAGGGCATCGAGCAGCGGCCCGGTGCGCCCCGCCTCGTCCTGTTTGCTGATCACGCAGTCGTCCAGCGAGGCCCCGGCGGCGCGGGCCGCCTGGCGGTAGTTGGTGATCACCTCCTCCAGGGTCTCCGGCTGACTGGCGGCGTTGAGCAGCAGCACCAGGCGCACCGCCACCGGCCCGCCCCGCAGCCGCGCCACCTGCTCGATGAGGCGCCGGTCGCGCTGGCTCATGCCCACGGTGTCGATGATCACGAAGCGCTTGTCGGCCAGCCTCGACAACAGCTCGTCGAGCGGCTGCGCGGCATCCAGGGCATGCATGGGAATGTCGAGCAGCCCGGCGTAGATGCGCAGTTGCTCATGGGCGCCGACACGGAAGCTGTCGGTGGTCACCAGCGCCACCTGGTCGGGGCCGTGGCGCATCACGTAACGCGCCGCCAGCTTGGCGGTGGTGGTGGTCTTGCCGACCCCGGTCGGTCCCACCAGCGCCAGGATCCCCCCCTGCTCGAGCAGCGCAGCCTCGTCGTCGAGCACCGCCAGGCGAGCGCTCAGCTGGCGGCCGAGCCAGGCCAGCAGGCGCGCCTCGTCGGCGTCCTGCAGCTCCGGCGGCAGGCCGGCGAGCAGCTCGTCGGCGATGGCCCGGCCGAAGCCGGCCTCGGCCAGCCATTGCGCCAGTCGCTCGCGACGGCCGGCCTCGGGGGCTCGCTCGGCCCGGGACCGGGACAGCAGGGCGCGCATGTCCTGCATCTCCTTGAGCAGCTGCGCGCTCGTGGCCTGGAAGGCGTCGGCATCGCCTCCCGGCGTCGACGCCGGGGTGGACGCGACCGGCTCGCGATGCCGCGGAGCGGCAGCCGGCCCCGGGGTGGGCCGGGCGTCGGCGGAGGGGCCGGCCAGGGCCTCGGCCGCCTGGTCGGCCAAGGCGAGGATCTCCACCCCGGTCTCGGTGTGGTGATTGGCCAGGATCAGGGCATCGTCGCCCAGGGCGGCGCGCACCTGGCGCATCGCGTCGCGGCTATTGGTTCCGGTGAATCGCATCACGCTCATCTACTCGGTATCCCTCTCATTCATTGTCCGCCCACCAGCTGGGTAACCCGCAGGGTCCGATCGTCGGGAATCTCGGCCTGGGACATTACCACCAGGTGACGCAGCCGCCGGCGCAGGAAGCGCGCCAGCACCGGGCGCAGGACGTGCTGTACCACCAGCACCGGCGGCTCGCCGCTGGCCTCCTGGCGCTCCAGCGCCTGCTCGGCCTGGGTCATCAGGGTCTCGGCCAGCCCCGGCTCCAGGGCGCCGCTGCCGTTCATGGCCTGCATCAGCACTTGCTCGAGCTGCGCCTCCAGGCCGATCACCCTGAGCTCCCCCTCGCCGGGGAACCACTGCTGGACGATGCTGCGGCCCAGGGCGATACGCACCAGGGCGGTCAGTTCGCCGGCGTCCTGCTGCTGGCCGGCGTGCTCGGCCAGGGTGTCGAGGATGGTACGCAGGTCGCGGATCGAGACCTCCTCGTCGAGCAGGTTCTGCAGGATGCGCTGGAACACCGTCAGCGAGAGCGCCTTGGGGACCACCTCCTCGACCAGCGACTTCTGCTCCTCGCCGAGCTTGTCGAGCAGCTTCTGCACCTCCGCACGCCCCAGCATCTCGGCGGCGTGGTGGTGCAGCAGGTGGTTGAGGTGGGTGGCCACCACGGTGCTGGCGTCGACCACCGTGTAGCCGTAAACCTGGGCGTGCTCCCGCTGGCCGCTGTCGATCCATACCGCCGGCAGGCCAAAGGCCGGGTCCCGGGTCGGGGTTCCCTGGAGCTCGCCCGACACCTGGCCCGGGTCGATCGCCAGCCACTTGCCGGGATAGGCCTCGGCGCGGCCGATCTCGGCGCCCTTGAGGGTGATCACGTAGGCGTTGGGCCCGAGTTCCAGGTTGTCGCGGATATGCACCACCGGCGGCAGGAAGCCCACCTCCTGGGCGAACTTCTTGCGCACGCTCTTGATGCGGCCGAGCAGCTCGCCCTCCTGGCGCTGGTCGACCAGCGGGATCAGCCGATGACCGACCTCGAGGCCCAGGGTATCGACCAGCTGGACGTCGTCCCAGCTCGCTTCGGGGGCCTCCGGCACCGGCGGCGGCTCGGCGGCGAGCGCCTCCTCGACCTGGCGCTGCTCCTTCTGGCGGATCAGCCACCAGGCCAGGCCGCCGAGCAACACGGTGAAGATCAGGAACACGACGTTGGGCATGCCCGGCACCAGCCCCAGCAGCCCCATGACCGCCGCCGCCAGGATCATCACCTGGGGGTTGACGAACAGCTGGCTGATCATCTGCTGGCCGACGTCCTGGTCGGTGTTGACCCGGGAGACGGTGACGCCAGCGGCGGTGGAGATCACCAGCGCCGGGATCTGTGCCACCAGGCCGTCGCCGATGGTCATCAGGGTATAGGTACGCGCGGCGCTGCCGAAGTCCATGCCGTGCTGCAGCATGCCGATCAGCAGCCCGCCGATGATGTTGACCACCATGATGACGAGGCCGGCCATGGCGTCACCGCGCACGAACTTGCTGGCGCCGTCCATGGAGCCGTAGAAATCGGCTTCCTGGGCGACCTCGGCACGGCGCTTCCTGGCGTCGTCCTCGCCGATCAGGCCGGCGTTGAGGTCGGCGTCGATGGCCATCTGCTTGCCGGGCATGGCGTCGAGCATGAAGCGCGCGCCCACCTCGGCGATGCGGCCGGCGCCCTTGGTGATGACCATGAAGTTGATGACGATCAGGATCAGGAACACCACCAGGCCCACGGCGAAGTTGCCGCCGACCAGGAACTGGCCGAAGGCCTCGATCACCTTGCCGGCGGCATCGCCGCCCTGGTGCCCCTCCATCAGGATGACCCGGGTCGAGGCCACGTTGAGCGACAGCCGCAGCAGGGTGGTGAACAGCAGCACCGCCGGGAAGGCGGCGAAGTCCAGCGGCTTCTGGGTGAACATGCTGACCAGCAGCACCATCACCGCCAGCGCAATGTTGAAGGTGAAGAACAGATCCAGCGCGAAGGGCGGCAGCGGCAGGATCAGCATCGACATGACCAGCAGGATCAGCAGCGGCCCGGCGAGCAGCTTCATGCGCACGTCGCCCATCCAGTCGCGGTGTCCCAGATAGTCTCCCCAGGCCTTCATGCGTCAGCCTCGCGGTGGCGGCCCGGAATCGCCAGGGATTCCGGTACCGGCAGGTCCTCGGGTGTCGGTGGCACCTCCCCCCCCTCCTGTGGCACCCGCCGCAGCCGGAAGGCCCAGGCCAGGACCTCCGCCACGGCGGTATAGAGTGCTTCGGGGATCTCGGCGTCGAGATCCACGTGATGGTAGAGCGCCCGGGCCAGCGGCGGCGCCTCGAGCCGCGGCACCGCGTGTTCCTCGGCCAGTTCGCGGATGCGCGCGGCGACCTGATCGGCCCCCTTGGCCACCACCCGCGGTGCGGCCATGCCGGTCTCCTCGTACTTCAATGCCACGGCATAGTGGGTCGGGTTGGTGATGATCACGTCGGCCTCGGGCACCTGGCTCATCATCCGCCCCCGGGCCATGGCCTGCTGCTGCTGGCGGATCCGCGCCTTGACATGGGGGTCGCCCTCCGACTCCTTGTGCTCGCGCTTGACCTCCTCCTTGCTCATGCGCAGCTTCTTGGCATGGCTCCACAGCTGGTAGGGCACGTCGATCAGGATCACCACCAGCAGGGTCAGCACGATCAGCCCGCAGGCCAGGGCCGCCAGTTGCAGGGCGCTGGCCAGGGCCAGCTGGATCGGCTGATCCATCAGGCTCATGTAGGTGCCGCGGTGACTCCACAGGAAGGCCACCGCCACGCTGCCCACCAGCAGCGACTTGGCGATCGCCTTGGCCAGTTCCACCAGCGCCTGGACGCCGAAGATGCGCTTGAGCCCCTTCAGCGGGTTGAGCTTCGACAGCTGCGGCTTCAACGACTTGGCCGAGATCAACCAGCCGCCGAGCAGCGCCGGCGCCGTCAGCGCTACCACGGTCAGCAGCAGGAACAGCGGCAGCATCGCCAGCAGCGTCCGCTCGCCCAGGTCCAGGGCGTGGCTGAGCATCGGCGTGGTTTCCAGCGCGTGGCGCCGCTCGAACAGGAAGGCCTGTTCCATCACCAGGCCCAACTGATCGTAGAGCATCGCGCCCATGGCCCACAGCCCGCCCACGCCGCCGAGCAGCAGCATGAAGGTGGTCAACTCCCGGGAACGGGCGAC
Source organism: Halomonas sp. LMYGS-3 (assembly GCF_059509875.1). Lineage (NCBI taxonomy): Bacteria > Pseudomonadati > Pseudomonadota > Gammaproteobacteria > Oceanospirillales > Halomonadaceae > Halomonas > Halomonas sp. LMYGS-3. Next base: position 38,769 of record NZ_JCAKFQ010000001.1, read on the forward strand.
CTGGCCCTCCTCGCGCGCCTTCTCCAGGCGGCGTGGCGTGGCCTCTTCGGTCTTTTCCTGATCGCTGCTCTCGTCGGCCATGGCCAGTCTTCGGGACACTCGTGTGGACCCTGGCCATTGTGGTGACTGGTGGGAAGGGGCAATACGCCGATAAGCGCCGATAATCGTGTCCTGTTCACGACTATCGACGTCGGGGAAGGGAAAGGCTTTCCAGTCGTGCCGGTCAGAACCCCAGCTGGTCGAGCAGGTCGTCGACCTGGTCCTGGCTGCTCACCACATCGACGGCTTCCGCCTTGACCTGGGGGCCGTTGAGCAGGCCCTCCTCGCGCTTGCGCGCGTCGGACTGGCGCTGGCCGTCGGCGCGGCGCTGCATATCATTGCGCTTCTCGCCTTCGGGCACGCTGTCGATCAGCACCTGTACCAGCTGGCTCTCGATCTCGCGGATGACGTCCATCATCTTCTTGATCACCTGGCCGGTCAGGTCCTGGAAGTCCTGGGCCATCATGATCTCGAGCAGCTCCTTGCTGGTGGCCTGGGTCTGCGCCGGTACCTCGGCCAGGTAGGCGCGGGTCTCGGTGACCAGCTCCCGCGCCTCCTCGAGCGCCTTGGGCGCGGCGAACCACTCGGCCCAGCGCCGGTCCAGCTGCTCGGCTCGCTCGCTGAGCCGGTTCTGCAACGGCTGGGCGCGGTCGATGGCGTTGAGCGCCCGCTCGGCGGCCTGCTCGGTCATGGCGGCCACGTAGTTGAGCCGGTCCCGGGCATCGGGAATGGCCTCGGCGGCCCGCTCGATCTCCTTGTCGAGACCGAGCTCGCGCATGCTCTCGCGCAGCATGCGGGTCAGGTGTCCGATGCGCTGCACCAGGTCGTCGCCGGCCCCCGCCTGGGCGATATCGGGCTGCTCGTTCGTGCTCATTGTTCGGTCTCCTTCACCCCGGTGGCCTCACATGCCCAGCTTTTCGAAGATCTTGTTGAGCTTCTCTTCCAGGGTGGCGGCGGTGAAGGGCTTGACCACATAGCCGTTGGCGCCGGCCTGGGCCGCGGCGATGATGTTCTCCTTCTTGGCCTCGGCGGTCACCATCAGCACCGGGAGGTGCTTGAGGCCGTCATCGGCGCGGATCCGCTTGAGCATCTCCAGCCCATCGAGGTTGGGCATGTTCCAGTCGGAGACCACGAACTCGAAGCCGCCGGCCCTGAGCTTGCCAAGGGCGTCCTGGCCGTCCTCGGCCTCCTCCACGTTGATGAAGCCGAGCTCCTTGAGCAGGCTGCGCACGATGCGACGCATGGTCGGAAAGTCATCCACCACCAGGATGCTCATGTTCTTGTCTGCCATCGGGATTCCTCTATCGATTCAGGGCATGCGGGATGGCCGGCGGCCGAACCGCCGGTCGGGTTCGGTAGCTATCGCGTCAGAATTCTTCCCACTCGTCCTCGGTGACCGCCTCGCGGCGTGACGGACGAGGGGCCGGCACCTGCCGGCCGGTAGCCGCCTGGCTGGCCGGCGGCAACGCTGCGGTGGAGCGGTCGGCCTGCGGCAGCGCGGGCTGACTCGCCATCCCGGCCAGGCGGAACACCGCCACGGCCCGCTCCAGGCGGCTCGCCTGCTCCTCGAGCGAGGCCGCGGCGGCCGAGGCCTGCTGCACCAGGGCGGCATTCTGCTGGGTCACCTGGTCCATCTGCCCCACCGCCTGACTGACCTGCTCGATGCCGTCGCTCTGCTCCTGGGACGCGGCGGAGATCTCGTCCATGATGTCGGTGACCCGGCGTACCGCAGTGACCACCTCGTCCATGGTCGTGCCGGCCTGCTCGACCAGCGTCGCGCCCTCCTGCACCTGGGCCACCGAGCCCTCGATCAGCGCCTTGATCTCCTTGGCGGCATCGGCGCTGCGGCTGGCGAGGTTGCGCACCTCGCCGGCCACCACCGCGAAGCCGCGGCCCTGCTCGCCGGCCCGGGCCGCCTCGACGGAGGCGTTGAGCGCCAGGATATTGGTCTGGAAGGCGATCGAGTCGATCACCCCGGTGATGTCGGCGATCTTCTGCGAGCTGGTGGAGATGCCGTGCATGGTCTTGACCACGCGATCCACCACCTCGCCGCCACGCTCGGCGGTCGAGGAGGCATCCAGCGCCAGGCCGCTGGCCTGGCGGGCGTTGTCGGCGTTCTGCTTCACGGTCGCGGTGAGCTGCTCCATGCTCGCCGCGGTTTCCTCGAGCGAGGCGGCCTGCTGTTCGGTACGCGCGGAGAGGTCGGCGTTGCCGCCGGCGATCTCGCGGCTGCCGACATGGATCGAGCCGCTGCTGCCACGCACGTCGGTGACGATCCGCGTCAGGCTCTGCTGCATGTCGCGCATCGCGGTGAAGAGCTTGCTGATCTCGTTGCGACCGAGCACCTGGATCTCCCGGGAGAGGTCCGCCTGGGCGATGGCCTCGAGGCTCGCCACCGCGGCATCCAGCGGGCGAATGACGATGGCGCGCAGCCCGAGGTAGATCAGCACCACCAACAGGCCGATCAGCGCCAGCACGCCCAGCCCGATCCACTCGAAGCGTTGAGCCTGGTCACGGAAATCGGCGACCATCCCGTGGGTACGCTCGAAGCCATAGGCGACGAAGGCCGTCATGCTCTCCGCCAGTGCGGTCGAGGGCGCCTCGAGCTCTTCGCGCAGCCGGTTGAAGCCGGGGGTGTCGAGCTGGCCGAGCCTGTCGTGCTGTCGGCGGGCCAGGGCGAGCACGGCCTGGAAGTCGTCATCGAGGGCGCCGGCCAGGGCCTGGGCCCGCTCGGACTTGGGCGCGCTCGCGAAGCGCTCGAAGCGCTGCTCGGCACGCTCGAGCTGATCCGCCGCCACGGCGGTCTGCTCGTTGGCCTCGCCCATGCGACCGATCATGATCAGGTTGGAGGCGACCTCGAGGTTGACGCGGGCCTGGCTGAGCAGGGCGTCGGCGCGGTTGATCTCGTTGAGCTGCTCGGTGCTGACCTGGTTCAGGGTGGTCAGCGCATGATTGGCATTGCGCTCCGCCACGTAACCCATGGCGGCGATCACCGCGATGAACGCCACGAAGCATCCCAGGACGACGACCATCGCCGCATGGATGCTGATATTACGCAGAAGTCGTGTCATGCCGGCCTTTCCTCGTATAGACGTCGGTATCGTGTGGTTTTCCCTGGTGTTTTCCGTGAAACGGTCCTACACGCGCTGGGCACGGCCGGAGGCCGCCACCAGCGCCATCAGCCGCGGCGCGATGTCGTCGAGCGCCACCACCTCGCTGGCGCCGCCCAGGGCGATGGCCTCGCGCGGCATCCCGAACACCACGCAACTGGCCTCGTCCTGGGCCAGGGTCGGGGCGCCGGCCTGGCGCATCTCGAGCAGCCCCGCCGCGCCGTCCTTGCCCATGCCGGTGAGCAGCACGCCGATGGCGTTGCGCCCGGCGTGGGTCGCCGCCGAGTGGAAGAGCACGTCCACCGAGGGCCGGTGCCGGTTGACCGGCGGTCCGTCGTCCAGCCGTGCAACGTAGTTGGCGCCGCTGCGTGCCAGCTTCAGGTGAGCCTCCCCCGGGGCGATGTAGGCGTGGCCCGGCAGCACCCGTTCGCCCTCCTCGGCCTCCTTGACGCTGATCCGGCACAGCCGGTCGAGCCGCTCGGCGAAGGAGCGGGTGAAGCCGCCCGGCATGTGCTGGGTGATCAGGAGCGCCGGACTGTTGGCCGGCAGCGGCTCCAGCACCCGGCGGATCGCCTCGGTACCGCCGGTGGAGGCGCCGACGATGACCAGCTTCTCGCTGGACACCAGCGGCGCCTCGAGCCGCACCGGCGGCGGGGCATCGCGGCGGGTCGCCTGGCGCGGCCGCGAGCGCGAAGCGGCACGGATCTTCTCGGCGATCTCCTCGGCGTACTCCAGCATGCCGCTGCGGATGCCCAGCGAGGGCTTGGCGACGAAGTCCAGCGCGCCCAGCTCCAGGGCGCGCAGGGTCACCTCGGAGCCGGCCTGGGTCAGCGAGGAGACCATCAGCACCGGCATCGGACGCAGCCGCATCAGGCGCTCGAGGAAATCGAGCCCGTCCATGCGCGGCATCTCCACGTCCAGGGTCAGCACATCGGGGTTGTGCCGCTTGATCAGGTCCCGGGCGGCGAGGGGATCCGCCGCCACCGCCACCACTTCCATGTCCGGCTGGCGGTTGATGATCTCGCTGAGCAGGTCGCGGATCAGCGCCGAGTCGTCGACGCACAGCACCCTTATCCTGGCTGCACTCAAGGCAGGCCTCCTCATCCCTTCGGCGCGACGGCGCAGGATGGCACCGCCTCGAGTTCTGGCTTCATGGTCGTTTATCGGCGGTGAGCCGCGGGACTTTAGGCGGGAGATGCTCAATTTCCCGTCAGGCCCGCGTGTAGACCGTCTGCCCCCGCAGCCGGAACGCCTTGCTGATGTAGGAGAAGTTCTCGGAATGGCCGGCGAACAGCAGGCCGTCGGGCTTGAGCAACGGGGCGAAGCGCTCGAGGATCCGTGCCTGGGTCTCCTTGTCGAAGTAGATCATCACGTTGCGACAGAAGATGGCGTCGAAGGGCCCCTTGAGGGCCCAGCCCGGAGCCAGCAGGTTGAGCGACTCGAACTCCACCAGGGCCCGGATGTCGGGCCGCACCCGGGCCAGCCCCGCCTGGCGTCCCGTGCCCTTCTGGAAGAAGCGCTTGACCCTCGCCTCCTCGAGCTTGTGCACCTGCTCCAGCGGATAGACGCCGGACCGCGCCCGGCCCAGGGCATCGGTGTCGATGTCGGTGCCGATCACCCGAGCCTCCTGGGCCCGGGGGCCCAGGGTCTCGGCCAGCGTCATGGCAATGGAGTAGGGCTCCTCGCCGGTGGAAGCCGCCGCGCTCCAGATCCGCACCGGGCCCGACCGGGTGCGCAGGTGCTCGGCCAGCAGCGGGAAGTGGTGCGCCTCGCGGAAGAAGGCCGTGAGGTTGGTGGTCAGGGCGTTGGTGAAGGCCTCCCACTCGCGGGCCTCGGGCTGGCGCTCGAGTCGTGCCAGGTAGTCGCCGAAGCGGGTCAGGCCGTGATGGCGCAGGCGCTTGGCGAGCCGACTGTAGACCATCTCGCGCTTGTGTTCGGCGAGCACGATGCCGGCGCGCCGGTAGATCAGCTCGCGAATCCGTGCGAAGTCGGCATCGGTCAGCTCCAGATCCCGCTCCAGTCCCCCGGAGGACGACCAGCCACCGGCGGTGAACGCCGGCGGTTCCCGTGATTCGATCAAAACGCCTCCCACTCCTCGACATCGGCGGCCTGGCGACGCACCGGCGGCCGCGACTCGCCCTGGCCGGCTGCGGGCAGGGCGCGGGGCGGGCGGGCGATGCCGCCGGCTCCCTGGTCGGCGGCCCGGGTGCGCCGCTCCTCGAGGCTCGGCGCCCGCTCCATGCCGGCGCCGCGCAGACGGAAGGCCGACACGGCGATCGACAGCAGCTGCGCCTGGCGCTCCAGTTCGGCCGCGGCCCGGGCGCTGGCCTGGACCCGCGCGGCGTTCTGCTGGGTGACCTGGTCCATCTCGGCGATGGCCTGGTTGATCTGGCCGATGCCGCCGCTCTGCTCCTCGGAAGCCGCGGTGATCTCGCCCATGATGTCGTTGACCCGGATGGTCGCCGCCACCACCTCCGCGATGGCCCCCTCCGCCCGCTTGACCACCTCTGCGCCGGAGCCGATCTCCCGGGAGGAGCCGTCGATCAGCGTACGGATCTCCTTGGCGGCGTCGGCCGAGCGTCCGGCCAGGTTGCGGACCTCGCCGGCCACCACGGCGAAGCCACGCCCCTGCTCGCCGGCCCGGGCCGCCTCCACCGAGGCATTGAGCGCCAGGATATTGGTCTGGAAGGCGATGGAGTCGATGACGTCGATGATCTCGGTCATCTTGCGCGAGCTCTCGGTGATGCGCCCCATGGTCGCCACCACCTCGCGCATCAGCTCGCCGGTCTCACCGACACGGCCGGCGTTCTCGGTGGCCAGGCCGCTGGCCTGGCGGGCGTTGTCGGTGTTCTGCTGCACGGTGGTGGTCATCTCCTCCATGCTCGAGGCGGTCTGCTGCAGCGACGCCGCCTGCTGCTCGGTGCGCGAGGAGAGATCGTCGTTGCCGACGGCGATGTCGCGGGCCGCCGGGGTCACCACCGCGATGCCGCCGTGGACATCGCCGACGATGCTGCCGAGGCTCTTGCGCATGATGTCCAGGGCCCCCAGCAGCCTGCCGACCTCGTCGCGGCGGCGCGCCGGCACCCGCGCGGCCAGGTTGCCGGCGGCGATCTGCAGGGTGAAGGCCATGGCCTCACGCAACGGCCCGAGTACCGCCCGCAGCGTCATCACGCCCAGCAGCACCAGCAACAGCAGCCCCACCCCCAGCACCCCGACCTGGGCCAGCAGCATCTGCCGCTGGCCGGCCTCGGCGCTGGCGGCCATCGCCCCGGCGGCCTGGCGCTCGCGCTCGATCAGTGCATTGACCGTGCCCACCAGCTCCCCCGACGACGCCAGCAGCGGCGCCAGCTCGTTGTTGAGCGCCATCAGCGCATCGAAGGGCTCGCCGGTGAGCGATGCCGCCATCGGCAGCAGCCCCTCGTGCAGATAGCCGTTCAGGGCCTCGCCGAAGGCACGAGTCTCGGGCGCGTGATTGACCTCGCGGGCCATGAAGTCGGCCCAGATCGCCTCGAGGCGCTCGACGGCCCGTTCCAGACCCGCGGCGCGCTCCTCGCGCACGTTCATGATCTCCATGCGATCCCGGCCCGCGAGGCTCTGGGGCGCCTCCGCCACCAGTTGGCCGATCTGCTGCAGGCGCACCACATCCTCGAGACCGTCACGGTTGAGCTCCACCAGCCGCTCGCCGGAGGTCTGGAGGCCGAACAGCCCCATGCCCCCACTGGCCAGCAGCAGCAGCGCCGCCACGCCGACCATCAGGGTGATCCGCGCCCGCATGGAAGCGAGATTGAGGCGTGCCAGGGCCCCGCGCAGCCCGCGACGGCGCAGGCGTCCCCGCTCCAGGCGCAGGCGCTTGCCCTGGCCGGCGCGAATCCGGGCATAGTCCGCCTCGGCCCGCTCGATCGCCTCGCGGGTCGCCTTGACCCGGACGGAGGCGTAGCCGACAACCTCGCCCTCCTCGACGATGGGGGTGACGCTGGCGTCGACCCAGTAGTGATCGCCGTTCTTGCACCGGTTCTTGACCAGCCCCCGCCAGCTCTCGCCGGCAGCGAGGGTCTCCCAGAGATTGGCAAAGGCCTCCGGCGGCATGTCCGGGTGGCGCACCAGGTTGTGGGGGGCCCCGACCAGTTCGTCGTGGCTGAAGCCGCTGACCTCGACGAAGGCCGGGTTGGCATAGGTGATCCGCCCCTTGAGGTCGGTACGGGAGATCAGGAAGTGATCGTCCTGGAGCTGGTACTCCTGCCGGGTGACAGGTTGATTGTTGCGCATCGTCGTTTCCCCCGTTGGCGACTCTCGGCGCCGCTCTTGTCGAATGGGTGGGTGTCGATGGAGGCGAGCCCGGCTGACGCACCGACTCACTCGCTGGCGTGCTCGACCAGCGCCATCTCCTCACTGGTCAACAGCTTGTCGATGTCCACCAGCACCAGCATGCGGTCCTCGAGGCTGCCCAGGCCGCTGAGGAAGTCCGACGACAGGGTCACGCCGAACTCCGGTGCCGGCTTGATCTGGTCGGGCGACAGGGTCATCACGTCGGAGACGCCGTCGACCACGATGCCCACGATCCGCTCCTCGACGTTGACCACGATCACCACCGTCTGGCCGCCGTACTCCACCCTGTCGAGGCGGAACTTGATACGCAGGTCGACGATCGGCACGATCACGCCGCGCAGGTTGGTGACCCCCTTGATGAAATCGGGGGCGTTGGCGATCCGCGTGACGTTCTCGTAGCCGCGGATCTCCTGCACCTTGAGGATGTCGACGGCGTACTCCTCGTCGCCCAGCGAGAACACCAGGAACTCACGGTGGTGGGCTTCGGCCGCGGTCAGGGCCATGTCGGTCGTCTGGCTCATGAGGATGTCTCCAGCGCTTGGTGGGATAAGGCTTCGAGAGAGTGGGCGGCGCGCCCGGGACGGCGCGCCTCCTTCTTGCTCCGGCTCAGGCGGTGCAGGCCGGTGATGTCGAGGATCAGGGCCACGCTGCCGTCCCCCAGGATGGTCGCCGCCGACACCCCCGGCACCTTGCGATAGTTGGTTTCCAGGTTCTTCACCACCACCTGCTGCTGGCCGACCAGGTCGTCCACCAGCAGGGCATAGCGGCGCCCCTCGCCCTGCACGATCACCGCGATGGTCTCGGTGAGCTCGGTCCTGGCACCGGGTACGTCCAGGGCCTCGTGGACCGCCACCACCGGCAGGTACTCGTCGCGCACCTTGAGCACCACGTCGTCGCCGGCCATGGCGTAGAGGTCCTCCCTGGCCGGCTGCAGCGACTCGAGCACCGCCGACAACGGCAGGATGAACATCTCGCCGCCCACCTTGATCGACATGCCGTCGAGGATCGCCAGGGTCAGCGGCAGCACGATACGGATCGTCGTGCCCTCGCCGGGCGTCGACACGATCTGCACCTGCCCGCCCATGCCCTGGATGTTGCGCTTGACCACGTCCATGCCGACGCCACGACCGGAGACGTCGGTGACCTCCCTGGCGGTGGAGAAGCCGGGGGCGAAGATCAGCTGCCACACCTCGTCGTCGCTCATGGTGTCCGCGACGCCCAGGCCATTCTCGCGGGCCTTGGCCAGCAGCCTGTCGCGATCGAGGCCGGCCCCGTCGTCGATCACCTCGATAAGGATGCTGCCGCCCTGGTGCCGGGCCGAGAGCGTGAGCCTGCCGGTGCGCGGCTTGCCCGCGGCCGCGCGCACCTCGGGCGACTCGATGCCGTGATCGAGGCTGTTGCGCACCAGGTGAGTCAGCGGATCGATGATGCGTTCGGTGAGGCTCTTGTCGAGCTCGGTGGACTCGCCCTCGGTGACCAGCTCGATCTCCTTGCCGAGCCTGCCCGAGGTCTCGCGCACGACGCGGGGAAAGCGGCTGAAGACGAAGTCCATGGGGATCATGCGGATCGACATCACCGCCTCCTGCAGGTCCCGGGCATTGCGCTGCAGCAGGCTCATGCCGTTGAGCAGGGCGCTGTCGGGGACGACGTCCATCTCGCCGACGGTCTGGTCGAGCATCGACTGGGTGATGATCAGCTCGCCCACCAGGTTGATGATCTGGTCGACCTTGTCCACCGAGACACGGATCGAGGTCGACTCGCCGCCCCCCTTGGCCGCCGGCTTGGGCTTGGCCGGGGGCGCCTTCTTCGCGGCCACAACCGGCTCGGCGGCGGCCTGCGGGGCGGGCGGCTCGGCAGCCACCGGAGCAGTCGACGCCGGCGGTGCCGCGACGGCCGCCGGTGACTCGCCGCCGGCCGCGTGCACCTCGATCTGCTCGGGCTCGATGATGAAGCACATCACCGCCTCGATGTCGTCGGCGTCGGCGGTGGTCTCGAGCGTGACCTCGTAGCGGGCCGCGTCGCCGGACCGGGCACGCACCTCGCCGAGCTGGCCGAGCTCCTCGACCAGCAATTGGCGGTTCTCGTCGCTCACCCCCAGCAGGGCCACGATCAGCTGACCGGTGGCCGAAGCCTCCGACTCGACCACGGGCTCGGGGGCCGGTTCGGCTACCGCCGCCGGGGCGCTTCCGCCGTCGAGGTCCTCGCCGATCTCCTCCAGCGCCAGCTGCTGCAGGGTCCTGCAGATGCGCTCGAAGGCCTCCTGGTCCGGCTCGTTGCCGTGGCGATAGGCATCCAGCTGGTCGTGAAGCATGTCCTTGGTTTCCAGAAAGGTGTCGACGATGTCACGCCGCAGGGCGAGCTCCCCGCGACGCGCATGGTCGAGCAGGTTCTCGAACAAGTGGGTCGTCTTCTGCAGCGCGTCGAAGCCGAAGGTGCCGGCACCACCCTTGATCGAGTGCGCGGCGCGGAAGATCGCATTGAGCTGTTCGGGGTCCGGCTCCTCGACATCCAGTGCCAGAAGGCAGCGCTCCATGTCGGCGAGCAGCTCCTCGGCTTCCTCGAAGAAGGTGTCGTAGAAATCGGTGATATCCATCCGCGTTTTCCACCCTGGGGTTATGGGAGGGCCTCAGGGCCCCTGGTCGCCACCGAGGGCCTGGCGCAGGCTGTCGGTGAACCGATCCACCGGGGCCAGGTCGATGGAGCGGGTCTCTCGCCGCCTGAGCAGCGACGGCATGCCGGGGCCATCCAGCAGGCTGGGCGAACGGATCCGCTCGCTCACCTGCGGGAAGAGCACCAGCAGTTCGATGCGGCGGTTGATCGGGTCGACCGGGGCGGTGTCCGGCATCGGCACTCGGTCGGCGAAGCCCGACACCCGCAGCAGCTTGTCCGGCTCCAGCCCCCCGACCACCAGCTCGCGTCGCGAGGCGTTGGCGCGGTCGCCGGAGAGCTCCCAGTTGCTGTACCCGCGATAACCGTTGAGATAGGCCAGGCTGTCGGTATGGCCGCTGAGGCTCAGATCGTTGGGCAACTCGTTGAGCAGCGGCGCGATGGTGCGCAACAGGTCGCGCATGTAGGGCGCCACCCGGTCGCTGCCCAGGGCGAACATCGGCCGCTGCTCGGTATCGAGCAGCTGGATCCTCAGCCCCTCCTGGGTCAGGTCGAAGCGCAGCTGCGGGCGCAGCTGGCGCAGCTCGGGGTCGGCCTCGATCACCGCCTCGATGCGCCGCTGCAGATCCATGAAGAAACGTCGCTGCTCGTCGCTGGGACGGGGCTGGGAGCGCATATCGATACGCGCCCGCTCACCGTCGGCGTGCGCCGGATCCGGCCCGCCCCCGGGGATGGGCCGGGTGCTGCCGGTGATCCGCTCCCCGCCGGTGATGGCACCGACCAGCGGAGTACGGAAATAGTCGGCGACCCCCTCGCGCTGCTCCGGCGACGCCGCGGCGAGGATCCACATCACCAGGAACAGCGCCATCAAGGCCGTCATGAAGTCGGCCAGGGCGATCTTCCAGCTGCCGCCATGGCGGTGGTTGACCACCTTCTTGCGGCGGATGATGATCGGCCGCCGCTCCCCCGCCGTACTCATGCGTTACCCGCACCCGACCTGGCGTTGCGCACGTACTCCTCGAGCTCGTTGAAGGCGGGACGCTCGGCGGTGTGCAGCGCCTTGCGCCCGAACTCCACCGCCAGTTGCGGCGCATAGCCGTGCAGGCTGGCCAGCAGGGTCACGCGGATGCACTGCAGCATCTTCTCCGCCTCCTTGGCCTGGCGTTCGATGCGGCTGGCCACCGGGTTGATGAAGCCGTAGCCCATCAGGATGCCGAGGAAGGTGCCGACCAGGGCATGGGCGATCATCACGCCCATCTCGTCGGGGCCGGCATCGGCGGTGCTCAGTGCCCTCACCACCCCCATCACCGCGGCCACGATGCCGAAGGCCGGCATGGCGTCGCCGACCTTGGCGATGGCGTCGGCGGGAATGTGCGCCTCCTGCTCGAAGGCCTCGATCTCGTGGAGCATCAGCTCGTCGATCTCCATGGGATCCATGCTGCCGCTGACCATCAGGCGCAGGTAGTCGGTGAGGAAATTCATGATCATCGGGTCGGCGAGCACCTGGGGGTGCTCGTTGAACAAGACACTCTCGGCGGGATTGTCGATGTCGCGTTCGATGCCCAGCATCCCCTCGCGCCGAATCTTGGAGAGCAGCTTGAACTGCAGCGCCATCAGCTCCATGTAGAGCGCCTTGTCGTACTTCTTGGAGCGACGCAGCCGCGAGAAGATACGGAAGGTGGCCTTGATCGCCTTGCCGTTGTTGGCGGCGATGAAGGCGCCGATACCGGCCCCGCCGATCATCAGGAACTCGGTGGGCTGGTAGAGCGGGCCCAGGCTGCCGCCGGCCAGCACGAAGCCACCGAACACGCAGAGGATGACGACGATATATCCAAGGGGTATCAGCACTGCCGGTGTCCTTTTCTCACAACGTTTCTCGTCCCGCGGCTGGCGTTACACCATCGACGTCCCCTACACGCGGCACGGCGAGCGGGAGCGTCATATCCGTTATCGGCAAGGGCGGGAGGGACTTGAGGAGGAGGACGGAAAAAAACGGGGACACGCCCCCCGAACGTCGGACGCCCCGCGAGGGGGCGTCAGCGATCGTCCTGCCGGCGGGCCGGGATCAGGCCTGGTGGCGCAGGGCCTGCCCCTGGCCGCTGGCGACGGCGACTACCGCCGCCTTCTGGCGCTTGCGGGTCTTGCCCGCCCGGGAGGGGGGCTGGCAGATGCCGCATACGTAGTCGTGGGAGGGGCTATGGGCGTGGGCGACGAAGTGGCCGCCACAGCGGGTGCACCCCGAGAGCTGCAGCAGGTCGCTCTCGAAGAAGCGCACCAGGGTCCAGGCCCGGGTCAGGCCCAGCACCGCCTCGACGCCGTCGATCTGCGCCTGCTCCCGGTAGAGCCGGTAGGCGCGCACGAAGGCCTCCATGCGCTCGCAGCCATGGTCTTCCCGCAGCCGCAGGTAGATGTTGTAGAACAGCGAGGAGTGGATGTTGGGCAGCCAGGTGATGAACCAGTCGGCGGAGAACGGCAGCATGCCCTTGGGCGGCGACATGCCGCGGACTTCCTTGTAGAGCTTGATCAGCCGGGCGCGGCTGATGTCGGTTTCGGTCTCCAGCACCTGCAGCCGGGCGCCGAGCTCGATCAGTTCGATGGCCAGCTGCACCTGCTGCATCTCGGCGACCAGGCTCTTCTGTGACATGGTTCAGGCCCCCATGGCCAGCTCGCCCGGGCGGCAAGCCAGCAGCAGCGACGCATGGAAGCGGGAGAGCCCCTGCTCGCGCTGATTATGGGTCACCTGACGCAGCCGCTCGGCGCTGTCGTGGCCAAAGTGACACAGCAGCTGGTTCGTTCGCGCCAGCTTCGCCAGTTGCCGGGAAGTGAGCGACTGCAGCAGCTCCGCCATCTCGTCGTCGATCTTGAGGCGGAACATCGCCGAGGTCCGGTCACTGTGCAGCATGCGCTGCGCGAGCAGCAGATAGGCGAGGTTGAGTTCCTCGATCTCGTCCAGAAGGCTGGTATCGTTCATGGTTCCCTGCGCCTGAGTGGGCCCGCGTGCGGAAGCGACACACGAGGTCATTGCTCTTTTCCGCAGCGGTCATGCTCTGTCGTCACGATCGTCGGTGCGGACTTGATTTCAGTTCGCCATCCGATTGTGAACATTTATTGCCAGCTTGCAATCGTCCGAAACGGCACAGTCAGGAACGGAGAAAATCGGCTCAGGAAATGCCAGAAGAAAAGATGAGAAAAATCATACTCATGGCATGACAGAGCATGATGAGTGTCTATATTGCAACAAAGTTTGCTTTGGGTTTTTACAAAACAATATCTTTTTTTTACAAAAAACTACCTGGTTTTGGCCTGCCCTCGGCCTCATCGGCGATCTCACGCACCCAGACCAGCAACTCGGCGATGACCCGGTAGAGACGCGGCGGAATCCGCTCGTCGAGATCCAGGTGCATCAACAGCGCCACCAGCTCCGGCGCGTCATGCACATGGATGCCCTGACGCCGCGCCTCGGCCATGATGCGCTCGGCGAGCTCGCCATAGCCCTTGGCCACCACCCGCGGGGCATCGTCGCCATCGCGGTAGGCCAGCGCCACGGCCCGCTTGCGTCGTTCCCGGGGCTTGTCGCTCATGGTGTTTCCTCCGCACCGGCCGTTCTGACCCCCACCCTGACATCGGCCAGGCCGCAGGCCTCGAGGCGAGGCGTCAGCCGAGAGAGGCCCTGTTCGAGCTCACGCACCACGCCGGGCTCCCGGGCGCTGAGCTCGAGGTCCAGCCGCTCGCCGCGCAGCCAGAGGTCGACGCCCACCTCCCCCAGGCCGGCCACCTGCAGGGTCATGGCGGAGCGCCACCCCGGCGATTCACGCTCCCGGCGGTCGGCCTCGTCGTCCGGGGCCTCCTGCCCCTCCCGCTCGCCCGGAGGCAGGTGCACCACCAGCGCCATGAAGATGCCCGTCCAGACGTCGCCTTCCCAGCGCAGCACCGGCATGGCCAGCATCTCCAGCTGATGGCGCACGACGCCCTGCAGGCTCTCGTGCAGCGGCTCCCGCGGCGCGGGAGCCGGTCGGCTCATCGCCTCGGACGGTGGCGCCTCCCCCGCTGCCGGGATACCGGGCTCGCGCCCGGCGGCACCCGCGGCGGTGAAGGTCGTGCCGGCCGGCAGCGGCATCGGAGACGTCGCCACTCCCGCCGCCACCGGCCCGGAGGCGGCCGGCGGCCCGGCCCCGCGCTCGACGCCGGCCGGTGCTCCGCCGCCCCTCGCCCGGTCCGCCCCGGACAGCGGCATGTTCGCCGACAGGGGGGCCAGCTGCTCGCGGGCGGCGGCGGGTGAGGCGGGGGAGAAGCTCCGGGTGCGCCACATCTGCGGCTCGCGCAGCAGCTGCTCGCGGGGCAACTCGCCGCGGAACCAGCGCGCCAGATGGGATTCGTAGAACAGGCCGCTGTCACGCACGCTGCCCTGCAGGCGCTCCGCCAGCAGGGTCGGCTTGGCGTCCCCGTCGGTGACCAGCGGGAGGGGCGGGCGCACCACCGAGGGGGGCGCGGGAAAGCGAATCAGCAGGTCGGCGATGGAACGCGCCGCGGGGCTGAAGTGGGTCTGGGTCGAAGGCGGCGGCGCCTCGCCGGTGGGCCGGGGCCCGGCAGGCGCACCCTCGCCCTGCCGGGCCGTGCGGGCGACTTCCGACAGGGGCGAGGAAGGGGCGCGGGCATCGAGCCGGGAATCGCTGTGCAGTGCCCGGGGCGCCTCGGCGGGCGCGACCGGCTTGACCGGCTCGTTGAGTGCCCTGGGCGGCGGGGTGTCGACCCGCTTGCCGAGCACCTGGTGCAGCAGGGTGTCGATGAGCAGGTTGATCCCGCTCACGACGGCTTCTTGGTGAAGCGCTGCTCGGCCTCGATCGTCTGCGGCCCGTAGGTGCGCGACAGGGCCAGTTGCTGCCGCCCGCTGCCGATCAGGCGATCGAGCTCGTCGCGGCGCGCGACGAGGCGCTCACGGATCTCGAGGTCCTGCTCGAGGATGCGCTCGAGCAGCTCGGCCTTGCGTTCGCCCACTTTGTCGTCGAGGGGCAGCTCGGCATCCAGCCGGCCGAGACGCTCGACCTCCACCACGTACTGCGTTTCCTGGTCGACCAGCGCCTCCCAGTCGGCACCCCGGGCCGAATCGAGCATTCGCGAGGAGCGGTCGAGCAACGCCTCGTAGGCGCCGAGCAGGACCTGCTGGGCATTGCCGCCCCCGGGCGGTCTCTGGTGATGTCTCATCGTCAGCCCCCCGTGGCCTGGTCGCCGATCTCGCGCCAGGCGGAGGCCACGTCGTCGAGCAGCGCCTCGGCCTGGGTCAGGCTCGGCTCGTCGTTGTGCAGGTTGGCGGCCAGCAGCAGCCGCGCGATGTAGTCGTAGAGCGCGGCCAGCCGCTCGGCGATCTCGCCGCCCCGCTCGGCGTCGAGCGCCGCCATCAGGCCGTTGTTGACGATATCCAGGGCCTTGGAGATCGCCTTGCCCTTCTCCGCCGTGTTGCCGGCCTGCATGTGGAGGCGGGCGGCACGGATCGAGGCCTGGGCCCCGTCGAACAGCATCACGATCAACCGATGGGGGCTGGCGGCCATGACCCCGCTCTCGACCCCGACCCGGGCATAGGCACCGGCTCCGCGGCCGTAGGCCGCCGCTCCACGCATGGCACTCATGTCATCTCACTCCTGTCGTCTCGCTCGGGCCGGGCTCATGCGGGCGGCACCGACTGGGCCCCGATCACTTCTTGTTGCGCCCGAGCTGGGCATTCATCATGTCGAACTGCTGGGTCAGGTAGGCGCTGGTCTGGTTCATGTTGGCGATCATCGCGTCGAGCTGACCGAACTGGGTGCGGTAGCGCGAGAGGGTCGCCTCGATGGACGTCTCCAGGCGCGCATAGCGGTCGCCCAGGCTGCCGAGACGCGTCTCCAGCCCGCGCTTGGCGTTGTCCAGCAGTCCACGGTCCTTGAGGATCTCGCCCAGCGTCTGGTCGAGCTTGCCGGCCAGCCCACCGGCCTTGTTCTCGCCGGCGAAGAAGTCGGTCAGCGCCTGGCGATCGTTGACGATCACCTCGTCGAGACGCTTCTCGTCGAGCTTGAGGGTGCCGTCGCGCTGCAGGCTGATGCCGATGTCGGAGAGCGCGCGGAACTCGCCTTCCCCCACGCCCCCGGTGAGCACGCCACGCAGCCGCGACTCGACGCTGCGCAGGGTGCCGTCGCCGAGCAGCTCGCCGGCGACGCCGGCGTCGGCGTCGAAGCGGGTCAGGCCGCCGATGGTGCCCTGGAGGTCGTTGTAGGCCTTGACGAAATGGGTGACCGCCTCGCGCATCTCCCGGTTGTTGAGCTCCACCCTGACGGTGGATTCGCCCGCCTCGGCGAGGTTCAGGGTCACGCCCTGGATGGCGCCCTCGACCTGGTTCTTCTGGCTGGTGATGGCGATGCCGTTGACGGTCAGGGTGGCGTTGCGGGCCTCGACCGTCTGCGTCATGGTGCCGGCGGGGCTGCCATCCCCCCCATCCAGCGTGAAGTCGAAGCCATTGTCGCCGGTCAGCGACACCGACTGGATCGCCGCCTGAGTGCCGGTGTCGTTGCTGCTCAGCACCAGCCGGAAGGGCGCCTCCGGGTCGCCGTCGTTGACGATGGACGCGGTGACGCCGCCTTGCTGGGCATTGATGGCATCGCGAATGTCGGCCAGCGAACTGCCGGCTTCCACGCCGAAGGCCAGGGTCTTCTGCTGGTCGCCGCTGCCGACCACGATCTCCATGTCACCGCCGAAGCTGGCTCCCTCGGCGAAACCGCCGGTGGCGATGCTCTGGGACCGCGCCAGCTGGGTCACCTCGACGTCGTAGCGCCCCGGCACCGCGGTGGCGCCGGCGGCGGCCTCGACGCTGCTGCCGGTCACGTTGCTCGAGACGCTCTGGTAGAGCTTGGCGTCGTTGAGTTTGGCCGCCGCGGACTGGAACGACGACAGGGCGCTGCTCAGCTTGCCATAGGCGGAGAGCTTCGCCTGGTGCGATGCCTGCTGCTGCTTGAGCGGCTCGAGCCTGCCGCGCTCGGCATCCCGGAGCTGATCCAGCAGGCCGTTGAGGTCGAGCCCCGACCCGATGCCGAGGGCAGAAATTGTAGCCATGACGTGTCCCTTTCGATGCTGACCAGTGTGACAGGCACGGTGCCGGATATTACGGCGAAAAGCCTCGGCCTGATGGGCTATTTCCCGTTATCGGCGACAAGCCGCGCGACTTTAATCGGCGTTGTCCGTAAAGTCGGCGAGCGATGGCCAGACAAGGCAAAAATCAGCGAAAAAGCGGAGTTTACTTGGGTGTAAATGAGCATTTTAAGCTGATTTTTAACGCCGTATGGGCGAGCGCAGACAGTTTTCGGACAACGCCTGGGCTTAGGTGGAAACCGGCACCTCACCAACCGGCTTGCCCAGCCGCGCCAGCCGCTCGCCCTGCAGCACCTCGCCGAGCGACTCGCCCGGGGGCACGGCGTCCCCGGCGAGCTGTACCCGGGCCGGCTGCCCGCGCGCGTCCAGTCCCTGGACCCAGGCCAGCTCGCCACCCGCGTAGCGCACCAGCGAGCCGATCGGCAGCAGGCCGAAGTGGCGGATGTAGCGCTTTACCCAGCGCGGGTCGAAGCGCGCGGGATGGCCGAGGAGGTGACGATAGATCGCGGCGATGCTCCAGGCGGGGCGATCCGGCCGATCGCGGCGCATGGCCTCCACCACGTCCACCACCATGGCCAGGCGCGTCAGCTCGTGAAGCCGATCCCCCTCCAGTCCAGCGGGATAACCGCTGCCGTCGAGGCGTTCGTTGATGCGCTCCACCACGGCCTCCACCACGCCGCCGGCGAGCCATTGGCAAGGCTCGAGGCGCGGCCGCAACAGCGCCACATGCGCGTGCAGCTCCGTCCGCCGGTCCCCATCGAGCCGGGTCGCCTCGAGCAACGTGTTCGGCAGCAGGGCCTTGCCCAGGTCATGCACCATGGCGCAGGCGGCCATCGCCTTGCGCACGTCGCGGGGCATGGCGACGGTCGCGGCGAGGTCGAGCAGGTGCACCGCCACGGCGAGGCCATGACGCACCATCGCGGTTTCATGCCGCAGGCAGCGGGTGGCGAAGAGCACTCCCTCGCGATCCTCCGCGTGCAGCGCCAGCAGCCGATCGGCATGGCGCGACAGCGGCACCGAACCCAGTGAACGGCCCTGCTGAAGCTCGAGGAGCTGGGCATCCAGATAGCCGGCCACCCTGGCCAGCCGCCTGGCCATGGGCGTGGCATACGCCCGCACATTGCGCCGCCCCACCGGCGGCGACGCCGAGTCCTCGGCCTGGAACAGCGGCGACGGCTGCAGGGTGACGTCGGCCTCGCTGGACTGGCGGACCGCCTCGCGCTCGATCTCGCGCACGAAGAACCACAACTGCCGCTCCTGGGCCCCGCTGGGCGGCACGAACTGGAACCCGGCGCGCACCGCCTGGCGCTCGGCATCGGCCACGTGATGACGCGGGTTCGCCCGGATCACGAAGCGGGTGCCGTTGGGAAAGCAGAGCTCGATCTCCAGCGGCAGGGCCGAGGCCAGCCGGCTCGCCGCCCCGAGGGGCAGCTCCAGCTGGCAGCCCTCGAGCGACAGGTCCTTGAGGTCGCCCTGGATCGGCGCCTCCCCCTCGCCGCCGCGCAGGATGGCCCCCACCTCCATGCCCAGCCGCAGCCGGGCCCGGAAGGATTCGCGTCGCTGCAGGACGTCCAGGCTGAGCGGATAGGGGCACCGGCACTGCAGGCGCCCCTCCGCTTCGACGCACTCGCTCATCACCAGCGGCGGGGTGCGCAGCATCTTGTCGCGCGCCCGGCCCAGCAGGCGAAAGGGCTGGCCCCGCTTGAGTGCCCCGGCGACCTCGCGGATGGCGCTGATGTCGAGCCGCAGGTGATCGCCCGGCTGCTGCGCCGCGACCAGCACCGGCAGCGGCTTGCCGTCCGGCGAGTCGAGCTGCAGGGAGGCGCCGCCCGGCTCGCTCAGCGCCTCGAGCAGCGCCTCGATCTCCGCCGGGCTCTCGACCCGGGTAAAGCTCTTCTGCCGTGGTGTCATCCCCGCCCCTACCTGCCCCATGTAACGAGTCCAATCTTGCCGAACAGAGATCGGTCCTCACCTACCATCGGCCAACGCGGCGGGAACTTGAGCCGGTGGCAGCGTTGCCAGAAGGCATTGTGGCATGACAGCCCCACACACTATGCTTTGCCTGTATCCGGTGCGGGGCGGAAACGGTCTACCCGGTGACTCTTCATGGGAAGCAGGAGCCCCAGTATGTTGCAGGCCCCCGCCAGCCAACAGGACGATGGCTATACCATCGCCGTTCAACCCATCTGCAACGCCCAGATGGCGCATGTCGCCGATGAACTCCTCTACCGCCTGACCCCCGACAGCCAATCCGCGGTGATCGAGGATGCCACCGAAGCCACCGCCAGGGCCTGTGCAGTGGCCTTCTACGAAGTGGGCATCGAGAAGTTGAGTACCGAGCGTCAGCTCTTCATCAACGCCTCCCGAGAGTGGCTGCTCAACCCCGACCTGGCCCCCCTGCCGCCCTACCGGGTGGTGATCGAGATCCTCGAGGATGTCGTGGCCAGCCCCGAGGTACTGAAAGCGGCACGACACTTCCGCCAGCGGGGCTATCGCATCGCCCTGGACGACTTCGTGCTGGGCGAAGAGAATGCCGAACTGATCGAGGTGGCCGACATCGTCAAGGTCGACATCACCCAGCCCCCGGATGCCCAGGCGCTCGAGCTGCTGCGACGCAGCGGGGTCACCCTCCTGGCAGAGCGGGTCGAGACCCATCAGGAGTTCGACACCTATCGCGAGCTGGGCTTCAGCCTGTTCCAGGGGTACTTCTTCTCGCGACCCCAGGTGCTCCAGGACCACCACCCCAAGCGCTCCGCCAACCAGGGGGCGCGACTGAAGCTGCTGGCACACACCTTCCGCGACGACTTCCAGGCCCGGGAGGTGGCCGAGCTGTTGAGTCAGGACCCGTATCTGGTGGCCGCCGTCTTCAAGCGCGCCAACAGCCCCGCCTTCCATACCGGCAAGTGCGCCAGCAACCTCATCCAGTGCATCAACCTGCTGGGCATGCGCGAGATCCGCACCCTGATCACCATCCTCGTGCTGGCTCGCAACGGTCCGGTCTGCCAGTTGGCCCTGCTACAGGCCCTGACCCGCGCCTTCATGTGCGAGCAGCTCGCCCCGCATGTCGCCGGCCTGGACCCCGCCGAGGGCTTCACCATCGGCCTCTTCTCGATGATGGAGCCCATGCTCGGCATGCCGCTCAGCGAGGTGCTGCAAGAGATCCCGCTGGCCGAGACCGCGAAGGCGGCGCTGCTGCACGGTGAGGGCCGTTGGGGGAGCGTGCTCCGGGTTGTCACGGCGCACGAGACCGGGAGCACGTCCCACCGGACCCTCTTCTCGCGGTCACAGGTCAATGACGGCCATCTCGCGGCCGCCACCCGCGCCAGAACCCTGCTGGATGCCGTCGCGAGGTCCTGAGCGGCGTTTCCTCAAGCCACCGGCACCCGAAGGGGGCACGTAAATCCGGGCCTTGAATCGAGGCATCAGGCGAGCGGCCGGATGGACTCGAAGCGCCCCTCCTCGGAGAAGGTCAGGCGGAAGGTACCGTGCACCCCGTCGCGGGTCACCACCCGGCGCAGCGCCTCGGCGGGAAAGATCACCCGTCGCCCGTCCAGGCTGCGGGTATGCACCTGCCCCACCCGCCCCTCGTAGTGGGCCAGGCACGCGTCGTGGGAGAGTTCGATGATCACGTCGATGGTGGGCATGGCGGGCTTGGCGGCACGAATGACCCGGCCATGGTGCCATCCCCGGCCAGCATCGCCAGGGCATGGGCACGCTGCTCCTTCACGGCCTTGTCCAGGATCTCGTGAAGCGTCTCGTACTCCTCCGCCATCTCGGTATCCATGCCGGTAGCCTCGAAGCGCTCCATCGTGCCACGGGTGTCGACGATGAGCCTTTCCAGCTCGTCGATCACCTTCTGGTACTCGGCGTCGGTCATGGTTCACTCCGGTATCGGCGCCATGAAGACAGAAAACCGGCCCCTCGAAAGGAGCCGGTTCGATGGCAGTGCCAAGGGAAAGATAACTCAACCTTAACCCAGCAGCGACAGCACGTTCTGCGGCACCTGGTTGGCCTGCGCCAGGACGGAAGTGCCGGCCTGCTGAAGGATCTGCGCGCGGGTCATGTTGGCGACTTCCACAGCGTAATCGGCATCTTCGATGCGCGAACGGGCGGCAGCGAGGTTGGTTTCGTTGGTGTTGAGGTTGGTGATGGCATCCTCGAAACGGTTCTGCACGGCACCCAGCTCGGAGCGCAGGCTATCGATCTGGTTCAAGGCGGAGTCAAGAGATGCCAGCGGATCGGCTTGCAGTTCGTCGCCCTTGGTCACGGAACCATCAGTATCAAGGGTAGCAGCATTATAGATCACGTTGCCGTCGGCATCAGTGCCTTTGATTACATACTCACCAGTGCCGTTGCCATCCTTATCTTGGATTTCGTGCAGACTTTCATCCGCTGCGAGACCAGAGAGGGTTGCCGATCCTTCCACTGATGTCTGGTCAACGGTGGCAGGGGTACCTGTCGGGGTAGCAACAGTGTCACCGTCATACGCGATATCGCCAGTAGTATGATCGATAGTGGCCGCAAAGAAGTCAGTTCCATCACTGACGAAGTAGTTGCCATCGTCGTCCTGATACAACGCACCATCAGTAGCAACAGCACCATCGCCGCCGGAGTCGGCATCGGTACGGGTGTAGGCGCTCACATCACCTGTCGTGGTAACAGTGTCGCCATTCTCTAAAGCAGCGCCAAGAGTGTCAGTCAACACTACACCCTTAGTGACATCGAAACTATTGAGCTTCAGCGTATCGGAAGTGATTTCCTGCAGGTTGACGGTAATGGTTTGGCCGTCATTGGCACCAACCTGAATCTGCAGGCCACGATCAGACGCCAGCACGTCCACGCCGTTGAAACTGGTCTCGGCCGAGATACGGTCGATCTCTTCGAGACGCTGGCCGATCTCGTCCTGAATGGACTGCAGGTCGTCGGCAGAGTTGGTGTCGTTCTGGGCCTGAACGGTCAGTTCACGAATACGCTGAACGTTGTCGTTGATCTGGTTCAGCGCACCTTCCGCAGTCTGGGAAACGGAGATACCATCATTGGCATTACGCTGCGCCTGAGCCAGACCGTTGATCTGCGAGCTCATGCGGTTGGCGATAGCCTGACCGGCGGCGTCGTCCTTGGCGCTGTTGATGCGCAGGCCGGAGGAGAGCCGCTCCATGGAGGTCTGCAGGGCATTCTGCGACTTGTTCAGATTGGACTGGCCAATCATGGAAGTGATGTTGGTATTGATCACTGACATGGTGATTTCCTTCCTGTGTTGAGGGCTCCATTGGCGGGCCCACTGAACCTTTCAGTTTCCTGGCCCAGCATCTCGGGCCTGCCGCAACGGCGCCGTTGGCCGTTACCCTGTTTAACGGCACCCTTGAGCGGGACTTTAGGGAGGATGCGCAATTTTTGTGTAAATGGGGAAGGAAGGGTGGTAAAGGCTGCCTGTCAGAGGAAGCTCCGGGTCGCGGCCAGACCGATCGGGCGCCTGACGGCGCCAATCGCGCGGCGGAGCCGCACTCCCACGAAGGCTGGATCACCGGCTGCGGTCAGTCGCGGCCCAGTTGGGCATCCATGGCCGTAACCGGCTGGCCATGGATGCCGGCTCAGTCCCCGGCGGTGGCGTCCTCTCGCGCCATCGGAGGCCGCAGCCACCGCCGTTCGAACTCGGCGGCATCGACCGGGCGGCCGGTGAGGTAGCCCTGGATCAGGTCGATGTCGAAGCGGGCCAGCGCCTGGCGCTGGGCCTCGGTCTCCACGCCCTCGGCGACCACGCGCAGGCCCAGCTCGCGGGCCATGCCGCTGACCGCGGCGACGATAGCGCCGCTGTGGCGCGTCTCGCCCAGCCCCTGGATGAAGCTGCGATCGATCTTGAGGGTGCTGACCGGCAGCTCGTGCAGGTAGCTCAGCGACGAGTAGCCGGTGCCGAAGTCGTCGATGGCCACGTGGCCGGAGATGGCGCCCAGGCCCTCGAGGGTCTCCAGCGCCTGGGGGCTTCGCTCCATCAGGGTGCTCTCGGTGAGCTCGAAACCGAGCAGGTGGCCCGGCAGGTCGTGGGCCGCCAGGTGCGCGCGGATCCCCGCTACCAGCCCGGGCCGCATGAACTGCTGGGCGGCCAGGTTGATCGCCACCGGCACCGGCACGAGCCCCGCCCGCCGCCAGTCGGCCAGCTGGCGGCACACCCGCTCCAGCACCCGGTCGCCCAGCGGCACGATGAGCCCCGAGCGCTCGGCCAGGGGGATGAACTCGCTCGGCGGGACGGCGCCGAAGTCGGGGTGGGTCCAGCGCAGCAGCGCCTCGGCGGAGTGCAGGCGGCCGCTACCGTGCTCGATCAGCGGCTGGAAGTGCATCTCGAGTCCCTCGCCGCTCTCCACGGTATTGCGCAGGGCGGTCTCGAGCGCCAGCTGCTGGTGATGCCGAACGTGCATCTCGGCCTGGTAGAGCCGATAGGTGTTGCGCCCCTGCTGCTTGGCCCGGTGCATGGCGGCGTCGGCGTTGCGCACCAGGTCCTCGGGGGTGGTACCGTCGTCCGGGTAGAGGCTGATGCCCACGCTGCAGCCGACACGAAACTCGCGCCCACCCAGCTCGAAGGGCTCGCTGACCGCCTCGATCAGCCGCCGCGCCAGCCGAGCCACCTCGTCCGGGCCATCGAACTCGGGCAGCAGCACGAGGAACTCGTCACCGCCCAGCCGCGCCAGGGTATCGTCCTCGCGCAGACGATGACCCAGCCGCTCCGCGACCCTGAGCAGCAGTTCGTCGCCCACGGCGTGGCCGAGGCTATCGTTGACCTGCTTGAAGTGATCCAGGTCGATGAAGATCACCGCCAGGCGCCGGTCCTGGCGGTGGGCGTGACGAATCGCCAGTTCGAGCCGGTCCTCCAGCAGGCGGCGGTTGGGCAGGCCGGTGAGGGCGTCATAATAGGCCTGCTGGCGCACCCGCTTCTCGTTCTCGCGCAGCTGGGTGATGTCGGTGAACAGCCCCACATAGCGACGGGTCACGCCCTGGTCGTCGGTGATGGCGGTGATGGTCAGTTGCTCCAGGTAAAGCTGGCCACCCTTGCGCCGGTTCCAGATCTCGCCGCGCCAGAAGCCGTGGGCCTGCAGCGCCTGCCACATGTCATGGTAGAAGGCGGCGTCTTGACGGCCCGAGGAGAGCACCGCCGGCGTGCGGCCGACCACCTCCTCCGGTTCGTAGCCGGTGAGGTGGGTGAAGGCCGGGTTGACGAACTCGATGCGCGTCTCGGCATCGGTGATGACGATCCCCTCCTGGGAGGCGCCGATGATCCGCTCGGCGAGTTGCAGGTTCTGGCGCGACTCGGACAGCGCCCGATCGCGTGCGTGGATCAGCTTCTCCTGCTCGCCCAGTGTGAGCCGCGGCCGGTTGGCCCGTGCGACGATCGGGGTGTTACCGGGGTCCTGGCTCATGTCTCTCTCTGTGTGGGATGTGGCGTTCCCGGCAGGGAAACGACCGTTTGCACCGAGTGTAGCGCCTGGGCGGCCGCCCGGCGACGCCGCCGTCCGCCCAGGCCGGCCGCTTGCCCGGCCACCACCTGACAGTCAATCGGCCAAACGGGATAGAGCTTGATGCCACTCGACCAGGGGAGGATTAAAGATGCCGCGCCACGGGCCGATAGCCAGGGGACCAATAATAAACGCGATCCCCGGATGGCAGACCCACAGGAGAGGACACCGCGATGACCCGCATGGAAACCTTCCCCACGACAACGGACAGGGACATCGTCGGCAGGCTCAACCAGGCACTGGACCGCCTCGCCAACATGGAAAACACGAGCTGATTGCCAGATGGATGACCACGACAGAAGCACCAGCAAGCCATCGCTGAAGATCGTCTATTACGGACCCGCCATGAGCGGCAAGACGACTAATCTCTTGCAGTTGCACGCCCACCTGAGCCCGCAGCGCAAGGGCGAGCTGATGGTCATGGAGACCCGTGACGACCGCACCCTGTTCTTCGACATGCTGCCCATCGGCTTCAGGCACGAGAGTGGTCTGGATTTGCGCCTCAAGCTCTATACGGTGCCGGGGCAGGTCCAGCACGACAGTACCCGCAAGGCCGTGCTGTCACGCGCCGATGGCATCGTCTTCGTCGCCGACTCCCAGCTCAACCAGCAGGAGAACAACGCCATCTCGTTCGAGAACCTGGCCGGCAACCTGCTCAAGGTGGGCCTGGATATCGAGCGAATCCCGTTGACGATTCAGTTCAACAAGCGGGATCTCTCGCGGGTCGTGGACGAGGCGACCCTGGAGCGGCGCTGGTCCGGCACCCCGTGGTGGCCCCTGACGCTGGCAAGCGCCCTGAAGGGCCAAGGCGTCGTCGACAGCCTGCAACAACTGCTGATCCGGCTCTATCCCTCCGTCGACCGCGAACACGCACTGCTGGCCGAGCATGGCATCGACGAGGCCACCTTCCTCCAGCATCTGATCGGCACACAGGAGCCCTGACATGCACCGCGACAGCGACGATCTGACGCTCGACGAGCTGCTGACGCCGGCACAGCTGGACAGGACCCTGGCGCTGCTCTCCCGGCTATGCGAGGCCGAGATTGCCCTCACGCCGCCGGAGACTGGCCGCGGGGTACTGGTCGAATTCAACCTGGACCCCGTGGCGCGATTGCAGGCCGACCTGCCGGTGCCCCGGCAACAGGCGGCTGCCGAGCTGGTGGGGCTGATCCTCTTCCATGCCGGCAAGTACCGATTGGCCGCGAACCTCCATCACGAGGCCGCCGACTCGGCCTACCAGGAGCTGCAGCGACAGCACCGCGAGCTCCAGGCATCGGAGGCCCGCTACCGGCAGCTCTCGGCAACCCTGCAGCAGCGGGTCGAGGCCCAGGTCAGGCTGATCGAGACATCGCAGCAGGAGCTCTACGAGAGCGCCCGGCTGCGCGCCGTCGGCCAGCTGGCCGCCGGCATGGCGCACGAGATCAACACGCCGATCGGTTTCATCACCAGCAACCTGGGGATCGCCAGCGAGTACCTGGAAGAGATCGAGGAGGCCGTGAAGAATAACGCCCGGCTGCACGAGACCCTCGCCGATTTCCACGACCTGCTGGAAGAGTCCCGGGCAGGCGCCGAGCGCATCGCCCGGATCGTCCGCGACATCCGCACCTTCGCCAACATCGACCGGGCGGACTGCCACGATTTCGATCTCAACGCGCTGATCGTCACCACGGTCAACCTGATTCAGGCCGAATACCGCCATGAACTGACCGTCGACCTCGAGCTCGGCGACATCCCCCGGCTCACCGGCTACCCGGCGAAGATCGCCCAGGCGCTCTACAACGCGCTCGACAACGCGGTCCACGCGCTAGGTAGCGGAGGTACGGTCACCGTTACCACCCGGCGAGCCGACGACATGGTGGAGGCGTGCATCGCCGACGCAGGCCACGGCATGGGGGAAGAGACACGGTCACGCGCCTTCGAGCCGTTCTTCACCACCCGAGAGGTGGGCAAGGGCACTGGCCTCGGGCTCTGCGTCATCCGCGACGTCGTCGAGGCTCACCACGGGCGGGTCGACCTGAGCAGCCGGGCAGGCCAAGGCACGCGGCTCAGGCTGTCGTTTCCGGCCGATCGGGAGCGCCCATGAGCCGCCGCTACAGCACCCTGTTCACGGGCGATGCGCCGGCGTCCTCGGCCGATCCCGCTCGACCCTATCATCTGCTGTTCGTCGACGACGACCCCGGCATCCTGTCGGCCCTGCGACGGGTCTTTCACCGCGAGAACTACACGCTGCTGTTTGCCGACAGCGCCGAGCGGGCCCTGACGATACTGGAAGAGAACGGCGTCGAGGTGATCATCAGCGACTTCAAGATGCCCGGCATGGATGGCAACGAGCTGCTGAGGATCGTGCGCGAGCGCTGGCCGCAGACCCTGCGCATCATGCTGACGGGCTACGCCAACTCCGACGTGGTCATGGGCTCGATGAAGGACGGCGCCGTCTACCGCTTCAACCTCAAGCCATGGAACGACGATGACCTGAGGCTGACGGTGGCACTGGCCCTGGAACAGTACGAGGCGCGCCGCCGCCAGCGCACCTCATCGGGCCTGTCGAGCTCCGCCCCCTCGGTGAGTCCGTCGCTGGCCGAGGTGAGTGTGGCGCAGCGCAACCAGTTGCCGCGCTTCCTGCATGGCAAGGGCCTGCTCAATGCCCGCCAGCTTCAGCACCTGCACAAGGAGATGCACGCATCCCGGGTGCCTGCCATTCACGCCATCGTGAAGCATGAATGGGCCACTGCCGGGCAGGTGTACGCCCTGCTGCGCGACGAGAAGCTCTGCGAGGAGATCGATCTCAGGGAGGTGGATCTCGACCCCGGACTGTTCGCGCTCATCGCGCTGGCCACCTGCGAGCACCAATGGGTGCTGCCGGCACGGCTGGTGGATGGCCGGCTGGACCTGGCCATGGCCGACCCTCTGGACATGGGCCTGATCGAGGCGATTGCCGTCACCACCGGCCACCGGGTCCGCCCCTTGTTGTGCGAAATGGACCAGCTGGCGAGCACGCTGCAGGAGGCGCACGACCGCCATGGCGGGTTGCAGGAGGTACCAGAGCCGGCGGCCGCCGAGGACCCCTTCGAGGATATCGAGATCCTGCTCGATGACCGAGGCGGCGGCGAAGGGCTCGAGGCGATCCTCGACAGCTCCGTCGACCCGCCTGCGGTCCGCCTGGTCAACGCCATCCTCCTCGAGGCGCTGAACCTCGGGGCCCGGGAGGTGTACCTCCAGCCACGGCTGGAGAGCGTGGCGGTTCGCTATCGCGTCCATGGCCTGCTGCAGGACACGATCCAGATACCCTCGAGCCTGCTCGTGGCGGTGGTCTCGAGGATCAAGGTCATGGCCGAGCTGGATGTTGCCGAACAGCACGCCCCCCAGCAGGGGCACCTGACGGTCAAGACCCCGATGCACATCGTGGACCTGGCCGTCTCGATGTTCCCGACGCCCCACGGCGAGCAGGTCGCCATCAGGCTCGCCCCCAGGAATCGCCCGATCCCGGCGCTGGAGGCGCTCGGCTTGTCGGAGGACAACCGGCAGCGTCTCGTGCATGCCTGTGCACGGCCACAGGGCATGATCCTGGTCGCCGGGCCGCCCGACAGCGGGAAATCCACGCTCCTGCATGCCCTGCTGAAGCACGAGACCCTGGCCGGCGGTCACCACGTCACCATCGCGTCACCCCAGCGGCTCGGCCATGACACCGCCAGGAACGCCACGGGCATCCTCGATGCCGCCATCGCCCAGGGCGCCGAAGCGATCCTGCTCGACGACCAGCAGGACAATGAGGTTCTCGCCAAGGCATTGCGCACCGCCATCGCCGATGGCAAAGTCCTGACGGCCATGCGGGCCATCTCGATCGCCGATGTGTTCTCGCGCTTGCTGGCCTGCCGGGCGAGCACCCATGAGATCGCCTCCGGGCTCGGCACCATCGTGCTGCAGCGCCTGGCCAGAAAGCTGTGCCCCCACTGCCGCGAGCCTGTCCGCCTCGAAGCATCGACCGCCGACCTCGAGGCGTGCCACGCCCTGGGAGGGCCGTTCACCCAACCGCCTCCTCTCGTCTACCGCGCCAAGGGCTGCCACCACTGCCGGCAGGGGTTCCAGGGCCGGATCGGCATCCACGAGGCCGTCCTGGTGACGGACGAGCTACGCCGCGCCATCGCCAGTGATCCCAACCCCTGGGTGCTCCAGTCGCTGGCCAGGGAGGCATCGAATGCCACCCTGCTCGACGATGCCCATGACAAGGTGACCCGGGGAGTCATCACCACCGGCGATGTCCTGAGGGTCATCGGCCCGGGGCCACTCGACTAAAGCCGAGGCGCAACCGGCCGATAGGAGTCACAGGCGCCTTGCGCCCCGCCACCACCTGACTCGGCCGGGACAGCCTCCACGATGAGGGCACGCCACAAGGGAACCACAAGGAGGCCCGCCATGCCGGATGACACCATGACACGCACCTCTCACCTGATCCACGACCTGGAACAGGTCAACACCCAGCTGCTCCAGTCGGAGAAGATGGCCGCCATCGGCCAGCTCGCCGCCGGTGTGGCCCACGAGATCAACAATCCCGTCGGCTATGTGTTCTCCAACCTCAAGACGCTGGCCGGCTATGTGAACGACCTGTTGCGCATCATCGACGCCGCCGGCGAGGTCGCTTCGCTCCAGGAGCTGCAGGCGCTGATCACGAAGTTGGAGTACGGCTATATCCGCGAGGACGTCCAGGCGCTGATCGGCGAGTCCGAGGAGGGTATCGAGCGGGTCACGACCATCATCACGGCGCTCAAGGACTTCTCGCATATCGACGAGGAGGCCTTCCGTGCCGCCGACCTGCATCGCGGCCTCGACTCCACCCTGAACCTGGTCAACAACGAGTTGAAATACAAGGCCGAGGTAGTGAAAGCCTATGGCCAACTGCCGGAGGTGGAGTGCCTGCCGTCTCAGATCAACCAGGTGGCGCTCAACCTGCTGACCAACGCGGCCCATGCCATCGAGGAGCGCGGCTGCATCACGGTGCGTACCGGGCGGCAGGACGACATGGTGTGGTTCGAGGTGGAGGACACCGGCCAGGGCATCAAGGCCGAACACCTCGGGCGGTTGTTCGAGCCTTTCTTCACCACCAAGCCGGTCGGCGAGGGTACCGGGCTCGGGTTGGCGCTATCGTTCAGCATCGTGCAGAAGCATGGCGGGCGTATCGAGGCGACCAGCGAAGAAGGCCAGGGCAGCCGCTTCCGCGTCTGGCTGCCCATCCGGCAGCCCCAGGATGACCGGGAGGCCGCGCCGTCTTGCTGACCGACACCCCACCCCTTCAGGACACCATTGTCGCTACCGTACTGCTGGTGGACGACGAACCGAACATCCTGCGGGCCCTGAAACGTGTCCTGCGCCACGAGCCCTATACGGTGCTGACGGCGGCCGACGGCGAACAGGCCTTGGCCGTCATGCGCGAGTCCGCCGTTGACCTGGTCGTCTCCGATTCCCGCATGCCCGGCATGGATGGTGCCGAGCTACTGAGTCGCATCCAGCAGGAGTGGCCCGACTGCCGCCGCCTGATGCTCACCGGCCACGCCGACATGACGGCGACGATCCGCGCCATCAACGAAGGCCAGCTCTACCGTTACATCGCCAAGCCCTGGAGCGATGACGAGCTCCGCCAGATCCTGCGCCAGGCCCTGGCCCATCTCCAGGCCGAACGGGAACAGCGTCGCCTGGAAGCCCTGACCCTGTCGCAGAACCAGGAGTTGGCGGCACTCAATGAAAGCCTGGAGCAGCGCGTGGCCGCCCGCACCACCGAGCTGCGGGAAGTGGCCGACATGCTGGACCTGGCCTACGGCGAGCTGAAGCGCAGCTATGTGACCGCCACTCAGGTCTTCTCGTCGTTGATCAATCAGCGACTGCCACGCAACCTTCAGACCAATGCCCAGGTCAGCGACCTGGTGAAGGCCTTCGCCGAGACCCACGAACTCGACGAGGAACTCAAGCGCAGCCTGCTGATGGCCGCCGCCCTCTATAACCTCGGCAAGATGACCTGGGACGACCGGATCCTCAATGCGCCCTCCGAACGCCTCTTCGCCGCCGATCGCGAAGCCTACAAGCGCTATCCGGTCACCGGCGAAGGTCTGCTGATGGCACTGGACTATCTCGAGGACACGGCAAGGATCATCCGCCATCACCGGGAGCGCTGGAACGGCAGTGGCTACCCGGATCACCTCAAGGGCGAGGAGATCCCCTACGGCGCCCGCCTGCTGGGCCTCGCCGTGGACTTCATCGAGCTGCAGCGCGGCATGATCCTGCAGCGGCGGCTGCCGCGGGACGACGCCCTGAAACTGCTGAAAAAACTCGGCGGACGCGTCTACGACCCCCGCTTGTGTGAGGCCTTCGTGACGCTGTGCATCGAGCAGGCACCGGACCTGGGCCTGGCCGGCCAGTCGGTGATGTCGCTGGATACCCGCCGGCTGGAGCCGGGCATGATCCTGGTGCGGGACCTGCATTCCGAAAGCGGCATGCTGCTGCTCAACGAGGGCAAGCAGCTCACCCGTGGCCTGATCGATCGGCTGGTACGTTTCGAGGAGACCGAGGACACCAGTTACACCCTCTGGGTCACGCTGCCGGATGGCGACCCGGAATGATAGCGACCGCCATCATCGCTCCTTCAGGTGGAAAACGAATGAAACGACATGCCCTGATCAGCCAGCATTTCAAGGTGCTTCTCGCCCTCGCCTGCCTGTCGCTCGGGGGGCTCGGCCTGCTGGAAGGCTTGATGCAGTGGGAGCCGTCACTGGACATCCAGCTAGTGATCATGCCCGACAGCGCCCTGGCGTTGGGCCTGTTCGGGCTGGCCCTGCTGAGCGGCCTGCGAGGCGCCCTTGCCTGGAGCCGCGGCTGGGCATCGGCGCTGCTGGCAATGGGCATCTACGGCGTGGCGCATAACCTCGTCGCCGGTGGCAGCCAACCGGCGATATCCCTGCTCACCGGCTATGCCGTCACGGGGACCGGCATGGCGGCCCTCTTCGTGCTGCAGGCGCTGAGCCTGCTGTTGAGCGGAGCGTCTGGCGATAAGGCCAGGCGTCTTTCGCTTATCCTGGGGCGGCTCCTGGTGCTGACCGGTGCCGCCTTGCTGCTCGCAGGCTGGCTACCGGACGTGGCGTTGCCCGGGGCGTTCGAACACCCCTTTATCCATCCTCATGCCGGCAGCATCGCCAGCCTCTTCGTTCTCGCCAGCGGACTCGCGGTGCCGGTGCCGCGGCAGGCCTCGCCGGCTCGCGACGCCATGCCGGCACACCTGGCACTGATGGCAGGAGTGCTGGGCGCCTTGCTCTCCACTGGGGGCTGGCTGCTGTTCAGTCAACAGAAGCTGGAGAGTCTCGCCGAGAAGAGCCACCTGGTGCTCGCGCAGGCACAGTCATCGGCCGAGCACGCCCTGGAGGACCATGTAAAGCTGATACAGCGTCAGGCAAACCGCTGGGAAACGCTCGACCGATTACCTTCGCCCGCCCTCTGGCGGCAGGAGTCCCGCAGTTACCTCGATGATTTTCCGGCGCTGGACCTGCTCGGGGTCGTCAACAGCGATTTCCAGCCGGTCATGTTCGAAACACGCCCTCCGCAGCCCCGGGAGTGGCTGTCCCAGGCGCTCGATGGTGATGGCCAACGGCTGAGCCCCGTGATGATGAATCCCGATGGCGATCCGGTTGTGGCGCTGGCCTTGCCCCTGGCAACCATCGATGGCGACCACTGGCTGATCGCCAGCCTGAATGTCGAGACCCTGCTGCATCGGGAGATCGTGCAGGACACCGACAAGTTCATCGTGCACATTCACGAAGGAGCACAACGACTCTTCTCGTCCCGGCCTGCCACTGACCCATCCGAGCTGTTCGCCGCAGGCGAGCGACTCATCGACCTGCCCTTCGAGCGGAGCTGGCGGCTGTCGAGCCACCTCGAGGCTCGAACCCTGAAGCTCTCCTCGGTACTCCCTACCCTGCTGC
Organism: Halomonas sp. LMYGS-3; assembly: GCF_059509875.1. Lineage (NCBI taxonomy): Bacteria > Pseudomonadati > Pseudomonadota > Gammaproteobacteria > Oceanospirillales > Halomonadaceae > Halomonas > Halomonas sp. LMYGS-3. The sequence goes on from NZ_JCAKFQ010000001.1 coordinate 71,430, forward strand.
TGATCAGCGGGCTGGCATTCACCCTCCTGCTGATGACCAGCCTGGGGCTCCACCGTGTCGGCGAGCACCACCGCCAGCGACTGAAAGACTACCAGCAGACTCTTCGAGAGGCGCTTCACCAGCGCGACCAGTTCTTTACCCTGTCGCTGGAGCTGTTCTGCCGTGTCGATCTCGAGGGACGCTTCCTGCAGATCAATCCCGCCATCGAGAGGCTGCTGGGCTATTCCGCCGACAGGCTGGTGGGCGGCCATTACAGCGCACTGGTGCGAGAGGAGGATCACCCTGCCATCGACACGGCCATCGACCAACTGGGGAACGGCCATCCGATTCGGGAGCTCGAAGCCCGGGTGCGGGATGCCGCGGGTCGCGAGCACTGGGTCGAGATCAACGCCGCCCTGGGCGACGAGCGAGTGATCTACGTGGTCGCCCGGGACATCACCAACCGCAAGCGCGCCGAGAGCCAGTTGCGCATCCTCGAGCGCAGCGTGGAGTCGAGCGTCAATGGCGTCGTGATTGCCGATGCCAAGCAGCGGGATCTACCGATCGTCTACGTCAACCCGGCCTTCGAACGCATCACCGGTTACTCGCGGCAAGAAGCCATCGGCCGAAACTGCCGTTTCCTGCAGGGCGAGAATACCGAACCACGAGACCGCAAGGCCCTGCGGGAAGGCATCGCTCTCAAGCGCGACCTGCATGTGGTGGTGCGCAACTATCGCCGCGACGGCACCACCTTCTGGAACGACCTCTATATTTCGCCGGTGAGTGACGAAACCGGCGACGTCACGCACTTCATCGGGGTGCAGAACGATATCTCCACGCAGCGTGAGTACCAGTCCCAACTCGCCTACAACACCAATCACGACGCCCTGACCGGTCTGCCCAACCGCGCCCTGCTGGAGGATCGCCTGAGACAGGGCTGCCAGATCGCCAGTCGTTACCGGCGCCATCTGGCGGTGCTGTTCGTCGACCTGGATGGCTTCACGCCGATCAACGATACCCTCGGCCACGGGATCGGCGACCGTATCCTGGTGGAGGTCGCGCGACGGCTCGAGCAGCAGCTGCGCCACGGCGATACCGTGGCGCGTTTCGGGGGGGACGAGTTCGTGGTGGTGCTGCCGGATCTGGCCAAGGAGGGTGATGTCATGCCGGTGGTCGAGCGGCTGCTGGCGAGTCTCTCGACCCCCTACCAGACAGACGGCAACGAGCTGCACATCACCGCGAGCATCGGCATCGCCTTCAGCGACGGCGACGTCGAACACTCCATGCAACTGCTCCAGCAGGCCACCCTGGCCATGTACAAGGCCAAGCACCAGGGCCGCAATACCTCCCACTGGTACACCCACGATCTCAAGCAGAGGGTCAGTGAGCGGGTATCCCTGCGCAATGCCCTGCAGCGGGCCATCGAGGAGCAGCAATTCGAGCTGCACTATCAGCCCCAGATCCATGGCCCCAGCGGCCAGATCATCGGCGTCGAGGCACTGGTACGCTGGCACCACCCGGAGCAAGGCTTCATTTCACCGGCAGATTTCATCGGCCTTGCCGAGGATACCGGTCAGATCGTGCCCATCAGCGACTGGGTGCTGGCCACGGCCTGCCGCGACGGCCAGCGCCTCAATGCCCTGGGCCTGGGGCGTTTCATCATGGCCGTCAACGTCTCGCCGATGCAGTTCCAGCGCATCGGCTTCGTAGCCGGCGTGCTGCAGACCCTGGAGACCGCACAGCTCGATGCCGATCTGCTCGAACTGGAGCTGACCGAGGGGATCCTGATGGAGAGCAGCGAAACCGCCATCGAGATCCTCCGGGAACTTCGCGGACACGGCATCAGCATTGCCATCGATGACTTCGGCACCGGCTATTCCAGCCTCAGCTACCTGAAGCACCTGCCGATCAACAAGATCAAGATCGATCGCACCTTCGTCAAGGACGTGATCAGCGATCAACGCGATGCGGCCATTGTCCAGGGGGTCGCCTCCATGGCGACCAGGCTGCAGCTGAAGGTCGTCGCCGAGGGCGTCGAGACCCAGGCGCAGTATGCCTATCTGAGCAAGCAGCTCTGCGACACCTTCCAGGGCTACTACTTCGCCCGGCCGATGCCCCTGGAGGACCTGATCCCCTTCCTGGGTGAGCACCACCAGGCGCGGTCACTGGAGCGAACACATCGCGAAGGCGAGCAGGGCGGCCAGACCCTGTTGCTGCTCGACGACGAGGCCAATATCCTGCGCGCCCTGAAACGCGTGCTACGCCGCGACGGCTACCACATCCTGACCGCCGACACGGCCCAGCAGGCCTTCGAGTTGCTCGCCACGGAAGAGGTACAGGTGATCATCAGTGACCAACGCATGCCGGAGATGAGCGGCACCGAGTTCCTCCACCGGGCCAAGGACCTCTACCCCGAGACGATCCAGATCGTGCTCTCCGGCTACACCGACTTGAAGACGGTGACCGAAGCGATCAACGAAGGCGCCATCTACAAGTTCCTGACCAAGCCGTGGGACGATGATGAACTGCGGCTCGTCGTGCAGCAGGCCTTCCGTAAGGCCGCCCTGCAGCGGGTGAAGCGTGGCCGTCCGATTGGCAGCTGACATCCGCACTAAAGTCCCGGCTCAACGCGCCGATACTCTCTTGTGACGAGACCTATCAGGAACGCCGTGACCGGAGCCAGCGCGGCCCATCACGACAGCAAGCACCAGAAGAGGAAGCTGGCCATGAGCTCACCGCTGACCGACGCGACATCCGTACCCTCGACCTCGCCCTTCAACGACCTGACGCCACGCCAGCAGGTCGAGCGGGTACTCGCCAACCTGCCCACCGCCGGCGGCACCCTGGCCCGGGCCGAGAGCAGCAGCGTGGCGCTGGGCAGGGGCGAGCTGGTCGAGCCGATCCAGCGCATCAACGAGGTGATGAGCCACTACGGGGTGCAGTTCGAGCTGGGGGAGTACGAATCGCGGGTGGTGACCCGCATCGTCGACCGCGAGAGCGGCGAGCTGATCCGCCAGATTCCCGCCGACGAGGTACTGAAGATCGCCGAGCGCCTGGAGGAGGTGCAGGGGCGGCTGGTCGACCTGGAGGTGTGACGCTGGGATCGACCCGAGTGTATTTGCGTCGCAAGCGATGAGAGGCAGCAGGAAAGACTAGACCTGCATGTTCATCACGTCCTTGTAGGCCGACACCAGGCGGTTGCGCACCTGAACCCCCATCTGGAAGGCCACGCTGGCCTTCTGCATGTCGACCATCAGGTCGTTGAGCTCGACACCGGGGTCGCCGGCCTGGAAGGCCTCGGCCTTGGCCGCCGACGCCTGCTGCAGGCGATTGATGCGCTGTATCGAGGCCTGCAGCTCACCGGCGAAGCCGCCCGCCCCCACCGCCGTGGCCACCTGCTGGCCCTTGGGTGGCTGGCCGGCGGCCTGGGTCGCCAGCGACTGCATCTGGGTCAGTGCCGACTGGATCGCGGGTGAACTCATGGAAGCCCCTCGCCTGTCACGGTGTAATGGAAGTCATGAAGAAGCAGTGCCGCCAAGGCTAACAGCCCGGGCGGGGTGGCCATGCCGCCAAATGGGCACGAAAAGACGGGCTTTTCCGCGGTTCGCGCTCGACGCTGCCGCGGATAATGGCGTCCATCAGAGTTCCGCCCGTTCGCAGGGCGGCCAACCGCGATGAACGGACGCAGGACATGCCTTCTTCGATGACCGTGGGACCCGGGATCCACTGCACCCCCTCAACGAGGTGGTGCGCATGAGCAATGGTGCCGCGGCCACCGGCTCCCAGGATGCTTCCCGGCAGCAGGATCCTTCCCGCCAGGCGGGCCTCGAGCGCCTGACGGCCCAGCTGCGTGCCAATCCGCTGATCCCGTTGATGATCGCGGGTGCCGCCTCGATCGCCATCGTGGTGGCGTTGCTGATGTGGGCGCGCACCCCCGAGTACCGGGTGCTCTACAGCAACCTCACCGAGGCCGATGGCGGCCGCATCATCGGCGAACTCGACAACCGTGGCGTTCCCTACCGCTTCAGCGAGGGCGGCCAGGCGTTGCTGGTGCCCGGCGATCAGGTGCACGGCCTGCGCCTGCAGCTCGCCGAACAGGGCCTGCCGCGGGGCGGCAACGTCGGCTTCGAGCTGATGGATGGCCAGGCCTTCGGCATCAGCCAGTTCGCCGAGCAGGTCAACTTCCAGCGCGCCCTGGAGGGCGAGCTGGCACGCTCCATGGAGTCCCTGGGCCCGGTGGAGCGCGCCCGGGTGCACCTGGCCCTGGCCAAGCAGTCGGTGTTCGTGCGCGACCGCGAGCCGGCCAAGGCCTCGGTGATCCTCACCCTGCACCCGGGCCGCCAGCTGGGCGACGGCCAGGTCAACGCCATCGTCCACATGGTCGCCAGCAGCGTGCCGGAGCTCGCCGCCGACGACGTCACCGTGGTCGACCAGAACGGCCGCCTGCTGTCGATACAGAGCGCCAACGGCCGCGACCTCGACGGCACCCAGCTCGACTACATCGACGAGGTCGAGCGCTCCTACCGGCGGCGCATCGAGAACATCCTGGTGCCGATCCTCGGCCGCGACAACGTGCGCGCCCAGGTGGCGGCACAGATCGACTTCTCCCGTCGCGAGGAGACCTCGGAGCGCTTCGGCCCCAACCAGCCCCCCAACGAGGCCGCCGTGCGCAGCCGCCAGTCGAGCCTCTCCTACAACGGCGGCGACGACCTGGCGCGGGGCATTCCCGGCGCGTTGAGCAACACCCCGCCCGGCGTGGCGCCGTCGCCCATCGAGCGGCCCGAGGGCGAGGAAGGCGAAGCGGGCGAGGACGCCGGCCAGGGTGCCCCGAACCACCTGCGCCAGGACGACGTCACCAACTACGAGGTCGACCGCAGCGTGGCCCATGTCCAGCATCGCCTGGGCCAGGTGCAGCGCCTCTCCGCCGCGGTGGTGGTCAACTTCCGCGACGAGGTCGACGAGAACGGCGCGCCGGTCCGCGTGGCCCTCTCTCCCGAGGAGATCGCCCAGATCGAGCGCCTGGTGCGCCAGGCCATGGGCTTCTCGGCGGCCCGTGGCGACGAGATCGAGGTGGTCAACAGTCCCTTCAGCCGCGTCGCCGAGCAGGAGGACGGCCTCGAGTGGTGGCAATCGCCGGAGGTCCACCAGCTGGCGCTCACCCTGGGGCGCTACCTGCTGGTGGCGCTGGCCACCCTGCTGCTCTACCTGCTGATCCTGCGCCCGCTGATCAAGCGCCACACCCAGGCACCGGTGGCCCAGCCACTGCCGGGGCCCGCCGTGCGGGTCCAGGTCGGCGAGGGTGCCGAGGAGGGCCCGGCGGCCGCGGGGGACGAGGAGGACACCTATGCGCCGCCGCGCCGGCGCAAGCGCAAGGCCTCGGCCTATGAACAGAACCTCAGCGACCTGCGCGAGATGGCCCATGAGGACCCGCGCATGATCGCCATGATCGTTCGCAGCTGGATGAACAAGCATGACTAAGGCCCAGACGAGCGGCGCGCGCCGCAGCGCCATCCTGCTGCTGGCCCTCGACGAGGACAGCGCGGCGGAGGTGTTCAAGTACCTCTCGGCCGGCGAGATCCAGGAAATCAGCGGCGAGATGGCCCGCCTCGACCAGGTCTCCCACGAGGAGATGCAGCAGGTGCTCGCGGAGTTCCACGCCGAGACCGAGGAGTTCATCGCGCTCAACCTCAACTCCAGCGACCATATCCGCTCGGTGCTGACCAAGGCGCTGGGCAGCGAGCGCGCCTCGAGCCTGATCGAGGACATCCTCGAGACCTCCGGCGCCAGCTCCGGCATCGATGCCCTGAACCTGATGGAGGCCCCGCTGGTGGCCGAGCTGATCCGCGACGAGCACCCGCAGATCATCGCCACCGTGCTGATCCACCTGGAGCGCCACCAGGCCGCCGCCGTGCTCGAGCTGTTCGACGACAAGCTGCGCAACGACGTGGTGCTGCGCATCGCCACCTTCAGCGGGGTGCAGCCCGCGGCCCTGCAGGAGCTCACCGAGGTGCTCACGGGGATGCTCGACGGCCAGAACCTCAAGCGCAGCAAGATGGGTGGCGTGAGGACCGCGGCCGAGATCCTCAACCTGATGAACTCCAGCCAGGAGGAGACCGTCATCGAGACGGTGCGCGCCCACAACGAGGACCTGGCCCAGAAGATCATCGACGAGATGTTCCTGTTCGAGAACCTCCTCGACCTCGACGACCGCAGCATCCAGCTGGTGCTCAAGGAGATCGACACCAACTCCCTGGTGGTCGCCCTCAAGGGCGCCCCCGAAGCGCTCATGGACAAGTTCCTGCGCAACATGTCCCAGCGCGCCGCCGACCTGGTGCGCGAGGACATGGAGGCCCGCGGGCCGATCCGCGTCTCCCAGGTGGAGGCCGAGCAGAAGGCGATCCTGCAGGTCGTCCGGCGCCTCGCCGACACCGGCGAGATCGTGCTGAGCGGCGGGGACGACACCTATGTCTGAGCTGCCCCGCGGCGATACCGCCCGCCAGCCGCTGCGCGACGACGAGGTCGCCTGGCGCCGCTGGGAGATGGACGAGCTCGTCGAGCCGCGCGAGGCAGCCACCGGAGACGACGGCCCCTCGCCGAGCGAGACCGCCCGGCGCCAGGCGGCCTTCCAGCGCCAGGCCGAACTGCGCGCCCTGCGCGAACAGGTGAGCCGGGAGGCCCGTGAGGAGGGCCACCGCGAGGGTCTCGCGGCCGGCCATGCCGAAGGGCTCGCCCAGGGGCTGGCCGAGGGCCGCGAACGGGCCCGCGCCGAGTTCGAGCGCGAGGCGCGCGAGACCCTGGCCCCGCTGCTGTCGCTGGCCGAGCAGTTCGGCGAGGCCCTGGCCCGGCTCGACGAAGAGGTCGCCGGCGAACTGGTCGAGCTGGCGCTGGCCACCGGCCGCCAGCTCGCCGGCGAGGCGCTCAAGGCGCGCCCGCGCCAGGTGCTGGAGATCGTCCGCGCCCTGCTGCACACCGAACCGGCGATGACCGGCAAGCCGCGCCTGTGGCTGCACCCGCTGGACCACAAATTGGTCGCGGAGCACCTCGGCCACGAGCTGGCCGCGGCCGGCTGGACGCTGCAGCCCGACGACCAGCTCAGCCGCGGCGGCTGCCGCGTCACCAGCGCCAGCGGCGAGCTCGACGCCACCTGGGAGAGCCGCTGGCAGGCGGTGAAGGGCCAGGTGCGCCGGCGCCGCCCCGCCGACGGCGACGGGAGCGCCAGGTGAGCGCCGCCGCCCCGGCCAACCCGCACCATCGGCGCTGGCAGGCGTCGCTGCACAAGGTGCGCGCGCGCATCGAGCGCGTGCCGCCCTTCCGCGCCAGCGGCCGGGTGGTGCGCGCCACCGGCATGGTGATCGAGGCCGTCGGCCTGCAGGCGCCGCTGGGCAGCGCCTGCCGCATCGAGCTGCCGGCGCCCTACCGCCACGAGGCGACGCGCCATGCCGAGGCCCAGGTGGTCGGCTTCGCCGGCGAGAAGCTGTTCCTGATGCCGCTGGCCGAGATCACCGGCCTGCTGCCCGGCGCCCGGGTCTTCCCGCTGGGCGAGGGCGGCGGCAACGGCACCCGTCGCTTCCCGCTCGGCGAGGCCCTGCTCGGCCGCGTGGTCGACGGCAACGGCGAGGCGCTCGACGGCATGGGCCCCCTCGACGAGGTGCCCCACGCCACCCTGCAGACCCCGCCGCTCAACCCCCTCTCCCGCGCCCCCATCGAGAGCCAGATCGACGTCGGCATTCGTGCCATCAACGCCCTGCTCGCCGTCGGCCGCGGCCAGCGCATGGGGCTGTTCGCCGGCTCCGGTGTCGGCAAGTCGGTGCTGCTCGGCATGATGGCGCGCTTCACCCGGGCCGACGTCATCGTGGTGGGCCTGATCGGCGAGCGCGGCCGCGAGGTGCAGGACTTCATCGACAACATCCTCGGCCCGGAGGGCCGCCGGCGCGCCGTGGTGGTGGCCGCCCCCGCCGACACCTCGCCGCTGCAGCGGCTGCAGGGTGCGGCCTATGCCACGCGGCTGGCGGAAGGCTTCCGCGACGAGGGCCGCGACGTGCTGCTGATCATGGACTCGCTGACCCGCTACGCCATGGCCCAGCGCGAGATCGCCCTGGCGATCGGCGAGCCGCCGGCCACCAAGGGCTATCCACCCTCGGTGTTCGCCAAGCTGCCGAGCCTGGTGGAGCGGGCCGGCAACGCCGAGCGCGGTGGCGGCTCGATCACCGCCTTCTACACCGTGCTGACCGAAGGCGACGACCAGCAGGACCCCATCGCCGACGCCGCCCGGGCGATCCTCGACGGCCATATCGTGCTGTCGCGGGCACTCGCCGAAGCCGGACACTACCCGGCCATCGACATCGAGGCCTCGATCAGCCGCGCCATGACCGCCATCGTCGACGACGGCCAGCTACAGCTCGCCCAGCGCTTCAAGCGGCTGTTCTCCCGTTACCAGCGCAACCGCGACCTGATCAGCGTCGGCGCCTACAGCCCCGGGCACGATCCACAGCTCGACGAGGCCGTCCAGCGCTACCCGGAGCTGGAGGCCTTCCTGCAACAGCGCATCGACGACTGCGCCCCCCTGGCGGCATCGCACCAGGGGCTGGCCGGCACACTCGGAGGGACACGATGAGCACCGCATCCACACCGCTCGAGACCCTGGTCGACCTGGCCCGGGAGGCCCGCGACCAGGCCGGCCAGGCGCTGGCCGGCGAACGCGCCAGCGAACGCCAGGTGGCGGGACAGCTGGAATCGCTGGGCCGCTACCGGCTGGAATACGCCCAGCGCCTGCAGCAGGCCATGCGCGAGGGCATCGACCCGGCCACCCTGCGCAACTACCAGCACTTCCTCGACTCCCTGGACGACGCCCTGGCCCGCGCCCGTCAGGCGCTGGCGGCCCAGCAGCGGCGCGTCGGCCACAGCCAGGCCCAGTGGCAGCAGGAGCAGCGCAAGCTCTCCTCCTACGACACCCTGGTCTCCCGCCGGGCGATCCAGCAGACCCGGAAGGAGCAGCGCCGGGAGCTGCGCGCCAGCGACGACCTGGTCAACGGTCGCCTGATCCGCGAACGCCACGCCTCGAGCGAACCCTGATTCCGCCGGAGAACCGCCATGGACATCCAGCTGTTACTCGCGTCTGCCTCGGGCCAGGGCCCGACCCCCGCCGGCAAGTCGAGCCCCGGGGCCCGGGGCGACTTCGCCCTGGCGCTGACCCGCGCCGGCACACCGGGAGCCAACGCCCAGGCCCTCGCCGACCATGGCCAGCCGGCCACGGGTGCCGAGCGGCAACCACCGTCCACGGGCGTGGCGGACGGCGGCGAATTCGGCCTCGCCCGGGGCAGCCTGGCGGTAATGATGCAGGCCCTCGGCGAGGACACGCCGGCGCAAGGCGGCGACGCCCGGTTGGCCGAGATCGCCGAGCGCCTGGGGCTGATCGCCGGTGCCGGCCGCGGCGCCGCGGCGGCCCCCGCCGCTGACCTGGCCGAGCGGGCGCTCGATGCCGAGACGCTCGTGGCCCGGATCGATGCCGCCGAGGTCACGCCGGAGGCGGCGCCCAGCCACCCACCCGAAGCGCCCCGGGTCGACGCCGCCGCCTGGCCGGCCATCGCCGGCCAGGCGCCGCAGAACGCGCCGGGCGGCGACCCCCGGGCCGAAGCGCGGCCGGCGCCACGCACCGAACGCCACGGCCCCATGGCCGGCGAGCCGCCGCTGCCCGAACACCGGGTCGCCCCGCAGGCCCTGGAGATGATCCGTACCGCCGGCGAACGCGGCGCTGCCCTGCGTCCCGAGCCGTTGTCCACCGTACAAGCCGCCCGGGGTGACCCCCTGCCGACGGCCGCCGAGGTTCGGCTCGCCGAGCCTCGGGGCGAGAGCTTCACGGCCCTGCTGAACGGCCCGCCGGCCGGCGCGGCCGGCACGTCCGGTGCCGCCCTGCCGGCACCGCTCGCCAGCCCGGCCTGGCCCCAGCAGTTCACGCAGCAGGTCGGCCAGCAATTGGTGATGCTCGGCCAGCGCGGCGGTGAGCAGCGCATCGAGCTGCACCTCAACCCGGCGGAGCTGGGCCCCCTGACGGTCTCGCTGAAGGTGAGCGAGCAGGCCGCCCAGGCCCAGTTCCTGTCGGCCCATGCACCAGTGAGGAGCGCCGTGGAGCAGGCGATCCCCCAGCTGCGCGAGGCGCTGGCCGAACAGGGCATCAGCCTCGGCGAGGCCTCGGTGGGCGAACAGTCGCGTGACGAAACACCCCGCGACGTCGCCGGTCGCGGCACGGCCGGTGGCGGCCTGGCAGGCGAGCCGGGCGACGAAGCCGAGGGCCCCGGCGCTTCAGCCCCACCGGTGGCGGCCGAGCTCGCTCTCGACGGCCGGGTGGATCTCTACGCCTGAGACACGCCTGGCGCATCGCGCAAAAAGCCAAGATAGGCCCTTTCCCGGGGCCTGTTCGTTTCATGGTGCCACGCCTTCGGCCCCCATACTGGGCAGGCTGGCACCACAACCCCCTGGATAGGTAAGGCAATGGCGACATCGAAGGGTGGCTCCGGAAAGCTGCTGTGGCTCATGGTGATCCTGGTGATCCTCTCCTCCTCCGCGGCGGCGGCGGCGATCTACCTGGTGCTCGGCCAACGCCAGGAACCCGCCCAGGCGGCGGTCCAGGCCGAGGCCCTGCCGGAGCGGCGGGCACCGATCTTCGTCAAGATCGACCCCTTCACGGTCAACCTGGCCGACGACGCCTACGGTTCGCGCCTGCTCTATACCGGGCTCTCGCTGAAGGTGGGCGACCAGCAGACCAGGGAGATCCTCGAGGCTCACATGCCCCAGGTGCGCAGCCGCCTGCTGATGATGTTCGCCGGCAAGCAGGCCAGCGAACTGACCGACCCCGGCAGCAAGCAGCGCCTCGGCGACCAGGTGATGGCGGTGCTGGATCCACCGATGACCGACTACCAGCCCGAACTGGTGATCGAAGACGTGCTCTTCACCGAGTTCATCGTGCAATAACCCTCGGGGAACCGATCCCTCATGTCCCAAGACGATCTGCTGTCGCAGGAAGAGATCGACGCCCTGCTCAAGGGCGTCAGCGGCGAGGAGGAGTCCACCGCCGGCGCCGGCGGCGACGACTCGCGTATCCGCCCCTATGACCCGGCGACCCAGCACCGGGTCATCCGCGAGCGCCTGCACGCCCTGGACATCATCAACGAGCGCTTCGCCCGTCACTTCCGCATGGGGCTGTTCAACCTGCTGCGGCGCAGCGCCGACATCACCGTGGATACGGTGCGCTACCAGAGCTACAGCGACTTCTCGCGCAACGTGCCGGTGCCGACCAACATCAACATCATCGCCATGAAGCCGCTGCGCGGCTCGGCCTTGATCGTGTTTCCGCCGAGCCTGGTGTTCCTGGTGGTGGACAACCTCTTCGGTGGCGACGGCCGCTTCCTGACCCGGTCGGAGGGGCGCGAGTTCACCAACACCGAGCAGCGCATCATCATGCGCCTGCTCAACCTGGCCATCGACGCCTACAGCGAGTCGTGGAAGTCGGTCTACCCACTGGAGATCGGCTACCTGCGCTCGGAGATGCAGTCGAAGTTCGCCAACATCACCAACTCGCCCAACGAGATCGTGGTGACCACCTCCTTCAACCTGGAGGTCGGCAACCTCGCCAGCAACTTCCAGATCTGCATGCCCTACTCGATGATCGAGCCGCTGCGCGACCTGCTGGCCAACCCGCTCAACGACGGCCACCACGACCCGGACGGCAGCTGGACCAAGCGCATGGCCGGCGAGATCCGCCACTCGGAGGTGGAGCTGGTGGCCGACTTCACCACGATTCCCACCCGCATCGCCCATGTCATGGCGCTCAAGGTGGGGGACATCCTGCCCCTGGAGCTGCCGGAATCCGTCCTCGCCCGGGTCGACGGGGTGCCGGTGATGGAGTGCGACTACGGCAGCCAGCACGAGCAACGGGCCCTGCGGGTGATCCGCATGATCGACCACGCCCCGACCACCGCGTCGCCCGACGCCTTCGTCAAGGGGTCGGCGCCGCCATCCAAGGAATCCCAGAATGACTGATCCCAAGAAGCCCGATCAGCGCACCGGCGACGACGCCTGGGCCGATGCCATGCTCGAACAGGAAAACGCCGAACAGGAAAACGCCGCACGGCAGGGCGATGGCCCGGCCGACGACGACGACCCCTGGGCCGCGGCCATGGCCGAGCAGGCCGCCGCCGAGTCGGCCGACGAGGCCCCAGCCGAACCGCCCGAGCCCGACCGGGCCCGGGCCGCCGGCGAGAGCGTCTTCCGCCCGCTGGAGCAGGGTGGCGGCAGCGCCGCGGCGCGCGACCTGGAGATGATCATGGATATCCCGGTCAAGCTCGCCGTCGAGCTCGGCCGCACCCGGATCACCATCAAGCAGCTGCTCGAGCTGGCCCAGGGCTCGGTGATCGAGCTCGACGGCCTGGCCGGCGAGCCCATGGACATCCTGATCAACGGCTACCTGATCGCCCAGGGCGAGGTGGTGGTGGTCGACGACAAGTACGGCATCCGCATCACCGAGATCATCACCCCCTCCGAGCGCGTACAGAAGCTGAACAGATGAGCGACTCCCCTGCCTCCCCCGGCGGCCTCGACGCCGTGGCCAGCGGCGACGCCCTGATCGGTCTGGCGACCCTGGGCAAGACCGCCGCCGCCCTGGCACTGATCGTGGTGATCATTGTCGTCGCCAGCGCCGTGCTGAAGCGTGTCGGGGTGAAGCGCCAGGCGCACGGCGGCCGCCTGAGGGTGGTCGGCGGCACCAGCGTGGGCAACCGCGAGCGGGTGGTGATCGTGCAGGTGGAAGCGACCTGGCTGGTCCTGGGGGTGGGCGGCGGCCAGGTCAGCAAGCTCCACGAACTCCCCGCCCCGGCACCGTCCGGGGAGACGACGCACGCGAGCGGGCCGGCCTTCGCCGAGGGCGACAGCTTCGCGACGCGCTTCGCCAAGGCGCTGAAACACAACAGTGGGCTGGGGCGGGAACGATCGTGAACCGGGGTGTTCTGTGCATGGCGGCGGGGCTCGCGGCCCTGCTGCTGCTGTCGCTGCCCGGCACGGCCCTGGCCCAGCAGATCCCCGGCATCGTCAGCCAGCCGCTGGAGGATGGTGGCCAGCAGTGGTCGCTCTCGCTGCAGACGCTGCTGCTGCTGAGCTCCCTGGCCTTCCTGCCGGCCATGCTGCTGATGATGACCGGCTTCACCCGCATCATCATCGTGCTCAGCCTGCTGCGGACCGCCATGGGCACCCAGGCGACACCGCCCAACCAGGTGCTGCTGGGGCTGGCGCTGTTCCTCACCTTCTTCGTGATGGCGCCGGTGTTCAACCTGGTCTACGAGACCGCCTGGCTGCCGCTCACCGCCGAGGAGATCGACTTCGAACAGTTCCTGGTGCTGGCCCAGGAGCCCTTCCGCGAGTTCATGCTGGGCCAGGTCCGCGAGCCCGACCTGGCGCTGTTCGCCCGCCTGGCCGAGGTGGGCCCGATGCAGGGGCCGGAAGACGTGCCGCTGCGCATCCTGGTGCCGGCCTTCGTCACCAGCGAGCTGAAGACCGCCTTCCAGATCGGCTTCACCATCTTCATTCCCTTCCTGATCATCGACCTGGTGGTGGCCAGCACCCTGATGTCGCTGGGCATGATGATGGTGCCGCCGATCACCATCTCGCTGCCGTTCAAGCTGATGCTGTTCGTGCTGGTCGACGGCTGGCAGCTGATCGTGGGCTCGATGGCGGAGAGTTTCTTCCTATGACCGGGAGCGACGCATGACCCCCGAAACGGTGATGGGCCTGGCCTACCAGGGCATGAAGGTGACCCTCTTCCTCGGCGGCCCGCTGCTGCTCACCGCCCTGGTGACCGGCCTCGCCGTCAGCCTGTTCCAGGCCGCCACCCAGATCAACGAGATGACCCTGTCGTTCATCCCCAAGATCCTCGGGGTGTTCGTCGTGCTGGTGCTCGCCGGCCCCTGGCTGCTCAAGCTGATCACCGACTTCACCCGCGAGCTGTTCATGAACATCCCGCTGATGGTGTCGTGATGGCGGGGGGCTGCTGATGGTGGAAGTCACCTTCGCCCAGCTGCAGGGCTGGCTGGTGGCCTTCCTGTGGCCCTTCGCCCGACTCACCGCCTTCCTGGCGGCCTCGCCGCTGTGGGGGCACTCCAGCGTCCCCAACCAGGCCAAGGTGGGCCTGGCCGCCCTGGTGACCGTGGTGATCGCCCCCACCCTGCCGGCGCCGCCGACCGCCGCGGTACTCTCCTGGGCGGGGCTCGGCATCATGATCGAGCAGGTGCTGATCGGCATCGCCATGGGGCTGGTGATGCGCGTCACCTTCGCCGTGGTGCAGGCCACCGGCGAGTTCATCGGCCTGCAGATGGGGCTGGCCTTTGCCACCTTCTTCGACCCCGGCAGCGGCACCAACATGGTGGTGCTGTCGCGCTTCCTCTACATGATCACGCTGCTGATGTTCCTGGCCTTCGACGGCCACCTGATTGTGCTGGAGATACTCGCCACCAGCTTCGTGACCCTGCCCATCGGGCTGGGTGGCTTCAACCCCGGCGGCTTCGAGCTGCTGGTCCGCTACGGCGGCACCATCTTCGTCTCGGGGATGCTGCTGGCCCTGCCGCTGGTCGGGTCGCTGCTGATCATCAGCCTGGCGCTGGGCATCCTCAACCGCTCGGCGCCGCAGCTGACGGTGTTCAACATCGGCTTCCCCACCTCGCTGACCGTGGGGCTGGCACTGATGATGGTGCTGATGACCGACATCGGGCGCTTCCTGCAGCGGCTGTTCGCCCACGCCATCGACTTCCTGCGCCAGCTCCTCGAGGCCCTGGCGCCGCTCCAGGGAATCGGCTGAGCGCAAAAAAAAACCGCCCGGGCCGGAAAGCCTGGGCGGGACAAGTGGCCATGGCGGGAGGTAGCCGCCCCATGGCCGGAGAGAACGGTGCGCGGTCAGCGCAGATAGTCGAAGAGCGACAGCCCCTTGATGTCGACGAAGGCCTTCTGGGCCGCCTGCAGGCCCACCTGGCGCAGGCTGTAATCGGCGATCGCCTCGGCGTAGTCCAGATCGACCAGGTCCGACAGCGTCTGCTCGTAGTTCATCATGCGGTTGCCGCCCACGGCGTCGACCACGTCGAGCTCGTTGAGCCGCGCGCCCACCGAGGCGCGCACGGTGAGGACGTTGTCGAGGCCGTTGTCGAGCTCGCGCATCACGGTGTTGAGGGTATTGCGCAGCTCGGCCTTCTCGGCCGGGGTGGCGGCGGGGGTCTCGAGCACCGCCAGGGCCTTCTCGAAGGACTTGAACAGGTCGGTGTTCATCGCCTCGGCCTGGCCGACCCGGATCTCGTCGCCGACCGCCGGGGTGCCTTCCAGGGTGAGGCTCAGCCCGCCGAAGGCGATCGGCTGGCCGGGGACGTAGGCACCGCCGGTCATCACGCTCCCGTCGGAGGCCGTCACCTCGAAGGTCGGGTTGCCGCCGCCGTCCTCGTCGAAGGTCAACGTATAGGTCTCGCCGAAGCCGGGATCCGCGGGATCGGTGACCTGGGGGCCCTTGAAGGTGACATTGCCGGCGTTGTCGCCGGCTTCGGCGATATACCCCGCCCCGGTGGCCACGCTCTGGAAGATCTTCGCCCCGTTGTCGGCCACCGGCATCAGCCGCGAAGCGTCGATGCGCTGGGCGCGGGTATTCCGGTCGCCGATGTACTCGATATTGCCGTCGCCGTTGCGGATGAAGGGCGGGCTGTCGTCCTTGTAGCCACCGAACAGGTAGCGGCCGTTGCCGTCGGTGGCATTGGCCTGGCCGATCAGGGTCTCGTAGATGCCGCGCAGCTCGGAGGCCACCGACTGGCGGTCGGCGTCGCTCAAGGTATCGCTGGCCGCCTGGACCAGCAGCGTCTTGCCGCTGGTGATGGCGTTGCCGACGCTGTTGAGCACGCTCTCGGACTGGGCGAGGGCATTGCGGGCGCTGACCCGGGCATCGGCGTACTGCTGGGTCACGGCCTTGGCCTGGGAGACACCCACCGCACGGGAGGCGGCCTGGGGGTCGTCGGAGGGATTGACCACCCGGCGACCGGTGGCGATCTGCTGGCCCACCTTGAGGAAGTCGCCCTGCTGGCGGTTCATGGACGAGACGCTCTGCTCGAACATGGTGACGGTGCTGATCCGCATCGCGTGACTCCCTTCGATCAGTTGCGCAGGCCGAGGATGGTATCGAACACCGTGGAGGCGGTGTCGATCACCCGGGCGTTGGCGGCATAGAACTGCTGGTAGCGCATCAGGTTGGCCGCCTCCTCGTCGAGGTTGACCCCGGACTCGGACTGCTGCACGGCCTTGAGCTGGTCGGTCAGGCCCTGGCGGGCCTCGAGGTTGACCTGGACGATGTTGGTACGGTTACCCACGTCGCTGACCATGCCGGCATAGGCCTGACTGAGCGAGGCGCGCCCGCCCACCAGCAGCGCGTCCTGCAGGCCCTGCAGCGCCAGGGCATTGCGGTTGTCGCCGCTGCCGGTGAAGTCGCCATCGTCGTCGGGCTGGGCCGCGGCGATCCTGTCGAGGTCGCGGAGATTGCTCTGCATATCGGCCGCGGCACGGCGCACCGGCTGCACCTCGAAGCGGTCGTTGACCTGGAGGTTGGCCGCATCATCGAAGGTCAGCACCACGCCCCCGAAGCTCAGCGTGCCTTCGGCCGGATCGAAATTCACCTCGTCGGTATCCAGCGCCTGGCCAGTGTCCTGGCGGATCACCTGGAACTCCGGCGGGGGGCCGTCGGCCGTGACCCGCACCCTATAGTCGGTGGCCCGCAGGTCCTGGATGTCGTCCCCATCGAAGCGGGTGGCGTCGATCTGGGCCGTGCCGGCGTTGCGGTCATGGGAATAGGCCCGCGGCGTACCGATGGAGAAGAAGTCACCGCCCGGTTCACCGTTGAGGTCCATCCCCTCGGCATGCTGCGCGTTGAACCCCACCGCCAGCGACACCGCCAGCTGGCCGATCTGGCTCTGGGTCCTGTCCAGGGTCTCGGCGCGGAAGTCCATCAGCCCGCCCAGGGTGCCGCCCTTGACGCTGCTCTCCGGCAGGGCAACCAGGTTGCCGCCCGAGTCGCGATAGCCGAGCACGCTGCGCTGCGGATCGCTGGGGGCGTCCATCGCCTCGAGGCGGTAGTGGTTGGTGCCGGACACCAGCGGCTGGCCGTTGGGCAGGCTGATGTTGTAGGTCTTGCCGTCCTGGACGTTGAGCCGCACGTCCAGGCGCTCGCTGAGTTCGTGCACCAGCTGGTCGCGCTGGTTGAGCAGGCCGTTGGGCGCCTCGCCGTGGCGCGCGCGGGCCAGGGCGATCTCGCGGTTGAGGGTGCCGAGCTGCTCGGTGAGGTTGTTGATCTGGGTGACCTCGTCGGCGATCTGGCCGTTGATGCCCGCCTGCATGTCCTGCAGGTAGCCGTCGAAGGCCCGGAACTGCGCGGTCAGGGTATCGGCGGTGCCGAGCACCCCCTGGCGGGCCGCCGGGTCGGAGGGGGCGCCGGCCAGGTCCTCGAGCGCCGAGAAGAAGTTCTGCATCAGCGGCGCCAGCCCGGCCTCGCGGTCGGCCAGCAGGTTGTCGATCTGGCCGATCTGCCCCTGGTAGGCCGAGAGCGCCTTGGAGCTGCTGGTGGCGGCGTTGAGCTGGCTGGCCACGTACTGGTTGAACTGGCGCTGGATGTCGTTGACCCGCACCCCGCCGTCGGCACGGCTCTCCCCCAGGATCACCAGTTCCCGGTTGTAGCCCGGCGTATAGACGTTGCTGATGTTGTTGCTGGTGGTGTTCAGGGCGTGCTGGGCGGCGTTGAGGCCGCTGAGCCCGATGGAGAAGATGCTCATGCTGTCGTGTCCTTAAGCCAATGCTTCCCTTATCGGCAATGCCGGAAAGAACTTGAGGCCACCGCGCGGGTTCAGTAGCTGAAGAAGACCAGCGACTCGCCGGCCCGCGGCGCCGTCGGCCCCAGGGTGTTCATCACCGCGATCAGCTTGTCGGCGTAGGCCGGGTCGGTGGCATAGCCGCCGGCCTGGAGCTCCCGCGCCGCCTGCTCGGCGCTCGGCGCGGTGGTCACCCGGGCGTAGCGCGGGTTGTCGCCGATCAGCCGGGCATAGTCGGTGAAGGCCGCCGCGAAGGAGTCGTAGACGCGGAAGGTGTCGGTCACCTTGGTGCGCCGGCCATCCAGGTACTCATGGGTGGTGACCTCGGTGGTGGGCCCGCGCCAGCCGCTGCCGGCCTTGATCCCGAACAGGTTGTGGCTGTTGCCCCCGTCGCGGGTGGCGATCTCGTGGCGCCCCCAGCCGGTCTCCAGCGCCGCCTGGGCGAGGATCAGCTCGGCCGGCACCCCGGTGGCGCGACTGGCCGCCCGGGCCGGTGCACTCAGCCTGGCGAGGAAGGCCTGGACGTGATCGGGCGGCGTGCCGTCGGCGCGGGATGCCGGCCGGGTCGCCGCGGCGGACTCCCCGCGCGGCTCGTGCGAGGCCGCCGGCTCGCCGGACGGCTCCGCGGCCAGCCGGTCCAAGAAGCCGGCGGGCGCCGTTTCCAGCGCCTCCATGAAGTTGGCGGGTGCCGCTACCTTTTCGCCTGGCGTCACCGGTTCGGGCGCGTCGTCGGCCGCCCCGGGGCGCAGGGCATCCTGCAGGGGCCGCGGCGCGCCACGGGGGATGCCGGCGATCAGCTCGTCGACGGCGCTGCCCTGCTGCTGCCGCGCCGGCACCATGCCGCTGCCCTCGAGCTGGGCCACCAGGCTGTCGGCCAGGCCGATGCCCCGGGACGCCAGGGTCTGGGACCACTGCTGGTCGAGCAGCGACTGGTAGAACTCGGTCTGCCGGCTGTCGATCAGCCCGGTGGTGGGCACGGCGTCGCGCATGCTCTTGAGCATCATCTGGATGAACAGCGCCTCGAACTGCTGGGCGGCACCGCGTACCCCGCCGGCGGGGTCCTGGCGGGCGCTGTGCTTGAGGCGGTTGAGGCCCTGCATGTCGAGGGCAAACTGACCACCGAGCTCTTCCATGCTCATCACAGGATCTCCAGGTCGGCACGCAGGGAACCGGCGGCCTTGAGGGCCTCGAGGATCGCCATCAGGTCGTCGGGGGTGGCACCGAGCGCATTCAGGGCATTGACCACGTCGACCAGGTCGGCCCCCTCCACCACCCGCAGGTAGGCATCCTGCTGCTGGATCTCGATCCCGGTGTCGGGCACCACCACCGTCTCGCCCTCGCCGAAGGGCGCCGGCTGGCTGACGAGGAAGCGGGTGTCGATGACGATGGAGAGGTTGCCGTGGGCCACGGCGGCGCGGTGCAGCGTCACGGCGCTGTTCATCACCACCGACCCGGTGCGCGAGTTGAACACCACCTTGGCGGGCGCCTCCGTGGGCGTGACCCGGACGTTCTCGACCCGGGCCATGAAGTTGACCCGGGAGTTGTCGTTGGCCGGCCCGTCCAGGGCGATCACCCGACCGTTGCGCGCCGCCGCGACCGGGCGGCCGAACTCGTTGTTGATGGCGCTCACCACCCGCTGGGCGGTGCCGAAGTCGGCCTCCTTGAGCTCGAGTTCGAGCAGGCCGCCGTTGGCGCCGAGATCCAGCGCCACCTCGCGCTCGACCATCGCGCCGCCGGCGATGCGTCCGCCGGCCTGCTGGTTGATCTGCACGCTGGCGCCGCCGGCGGCGGCTCCCGCGCCGGCCACCAGCAGGTTGCCCTGGGCGATGGCATAGGTGTCGCCGTCGGCGCCCTTGAGCGGCGTCATCAGCAGGGTGCCGCCGCGCAGGCTGCGGGCGTTGCCGACCGACGAGACGTTGACGTCGAGACGCTGGCCAGGTCGCGAGAAGGGCGGCAGGTCGGCGGTGACCATCACCGCCGCGACGTTGCGCAGCTGCATGTTGGTGCCCGGCGGCACGGTGATGCCGAGCTGGGAGAGCATGTTGGTCAGGCTCTGGCCGGTGAAGGGTGCCTGCATGGTCTGGTCGCCGGTGCCGTCGAGGCCGACCACCAGGCCGTAACCCACCAGCACGTTGTCGCGCACGCCGGCGAAGCGGGCGAGTTCGCGGATGCGCTCGGCCTGGGCCGGCAGGGCCAGCAGGGTGGCCAGCAGCAGGATGAGCAGCCGCGTGACGAGGCGCCGGGCATGATTTGCGGCACTGGGGTCAGACCCCGGCGGCGTCACATCCGCTCGCGAGGTGCACCGCGACGGGCGACGCGACTCGGCTGGGGTCTGACCCCGGCAGGGCGTACTCATACGCATGCCAACCCCCTTCAGAACGGCGAGATATTGAGGAAGAAGCGCTGCATCCAGCCCAGGTGCTGCGCCTCGTTGATGTAGCCGTTGCCTACGTACTCGATGCGCGCATCGGCCACCGAGGTGGAGGGCACGGTGTTCTGGCCGGTGATGGTGCGCGGGTTGACCACCCCCGAGAAGCGGATGAACTCCGCCCCCTGGTTGATGGCGATCTGCTTCTCGCCGCGCACTCGCAGGTTGCCGTTGTGCATCACCTCGAGCACCGAGACGGTGATGGTGCCGGTGAAGCTGTTGTTGGCCTGGGAGCCGCCACCGCCGTTGAAGTCGCTGCTCCCCGAGAGGTCGAAGCCGATCTCGGCGAGCCGCTCCAGGGCGTCGGGCAGCTGGGCCAGGTCGAGGCTCGCCGAGCCGTTGCGGTTCATGCTGGACTGGGAGTTCTTGCTGGCGCTGACCTCTTCGTCGAGCACGATGGTCAGGATGTCGCCGACCATGCGCGGGCGACGATCCTCGAACAGCGGCTGGGCGCCGCGATGCGCCTGGTAGATCGAGCCATTGGCCAGCCGCGGCGGTGGCTCGGCGATGGTGATCTTCTCCTGCTCGCCGACCACCGAGGCGCGGGGCACCTGGGCACAGCCGCCCAGGGCCAGCACGGCCAGCGCCAGCAGCACCATCGCCGGACGCAGGGAAATCCACCGTCTCATCACGCTCACTCCCGGCCGTCAGGCCTTACAGCTGTGCCAGGCGCGCCAGCATCTCGTCGCTGGTCTGCACCGCCTTGCTGTTGATCTCATAGGCCCGCTGCGTCTGGATCATGCTGACCATCTCCTCCACCACGTTGACGTTGGAGGTCTCCACGTACTCGTGGAACAGCCGCCCCGCCCCGTTCATGCCCGGCATGGCCTCGTTGCGCGGGCCCGAGGAGGTGGTCTCCCGATAGAGGTTGCCGCCGATGCTCTCGAGCCCGGTCGGGTTGACGAAGGTGGAGAGGGTGATCTGCCCCACCTCCAGCGACTGGGTGGTACCCGGCTGGGTCACCGAGACGATGCCGTCCTCGCCGACCGAGACCGAGAGGGCGTTGTCGGGGATGATGATCGCCGGTTCCAGCGGGTAGCCGTTGGCGGTGACCATCTGCCCGTTCTCGTCGAGCTGGAAGCTGCCGTCGCGGGTATAGGCGGTGGAGCCGTCGGGCATCAGCACCTGGAAGAAGCCGTTGCCGTTGATCGCCAGGTCGCGGGAGTTGCCGGTGTGCTCGAGCCCGCCCTGGGTATGCAGCCGCTCGGTGGCGACTGGGCGCACGCCGGTGCCGACCTGCATGCCCGACGGCAGGCGATTCTGCACGTCGTTCTGGGCACCGGGCTGGCGCAGGTTCTGGTAGAGCAGGTCCTCGAACACCGCCCGCGAGCGCTTGAAGCCGTTGGTGCTGACGTTGGCCAGGTTGTTGGAGATGACGTCCAGCTTGACCTGCTGGGATTCCAGGCCGGTCTTGGCCGTCCAGAGTGACTTGATCATGGAAGCATTCCTTTTGCTCGGGCATCAGCCCTGGAGCCTGTAGAGAGCCCTCAGCCCTGTAAAGAGCCCTCAGCCCTGTAGAGAGAGCAGGTTGTTGGCGCGCTGGGCGTTCTCGTCGGCGGTGCCGATGACCTTCATCTGCATCTCGTAGCGGCGGGCCACGTCGATCATCGCGACCATGGCCTCGATGGCGCCGACGTTGCTGCCCTCCAGGGTGCCACTGACCAGGCGTACGTTCTCGTCGGCGGGCAGCGCCGCCACCTCGCCCCCGGCACCAGGCGCCGGGCGAAACAGGCCGTCGTCGCCGCGCTGCAGCGGCTGGGCCTGGGGATCCACCAGCTTGATGCGGCCCACGTCGACCAGGGCGCCGGGCGCCTCGCCGGGGCCGATGGCGCTCAGTGTGCCGTCGGCGCCCACCGAGAGCTGCGAACCCAGCGGCACGACGATCGGCCCGCCCTCGCCGATCACCGGGCGGCCGGCGATCATCAGCAGGCCGTCGCCGTCGACCTGCAGGTCGCCGCGGCGGGTGTAGGCCTCGCTGCCGTCCGGCGCCTGCACCGCGATCCAGCCGTTGCCGTCGATGGCCACGTCGAGCTCGCGACCGGTGGTGGTCATGGGCCCCGGGGTGAAGTCGGTCCCCGGGGTGGTCGCCGCCACCGAGGCGCGGGTGGCCAGCGCCGCCTCGCCCTGTACCGGCACGGCGCGCATGGCGTGCAGCTGGGCACGGAAGCCGGCGGTGTCGACGTTGGCCAGGTTGTGGCTGACCACCGACTGCTGGTCCATGCTCTGCTTGGCGCCGCTCATGGCGGTGTAGAGGATGCGATCCATGGTTCAGGCTCCCGATTCAGCCGCCTCAGCGCAGGTTGATGGCGGTCTGCAGGAGCTCGTCCTGGGTCTTGATGGTCTGGGAGTTGGCCTGATAGGCGCGCTGGGAGACGATCATGTCGACCAGCTGCTTGGCCATGTCGACGTTGGAGGTCTCGATGGCGCCCGACTCGATGCTCCCCAGCAGACCGGTACCCGGCGCTCCCACCAGTTCCTGGCCGGAGTTCGCCGAGGCGCTCCAGGCATTGTCGCCGGCCGGGGTCAGCCCTTCGGGGTTGCGAAAGTGGGCCAGGGCGATCTGGCCGGCCGGGCGCGACTGCTCGTTGGCGTAGTTGCGCAGGATGGTGCCGTCGTTCTGGATGGTGATGCCGACCAGGGCGCCGGAGGTGTAGCCGTTCTGGGTCAGGGCGCTGGTGGTCGAGGTGTTGCCGAACTGGGTGGTACCGGCGATGTTGAGGGTGAAGGTCAGCTCGTCCGGGTCGTCGCCCAGGGTCGCGTCATCGAACGTCATTGCCGGCATGGCACCCGCTGCCGGGGCTAACAAGGTGCCGTTGTTGTTGAACTCGACCTGGAAGTTGTTACCGGCATCGTAATTGCCGTCCATCACCACCTGGGCATCCCAGGTGTTGGAACCCGCCTTCTCGTAGTAGACGGTGATATTGCGCGGATTGCCGAGCGAGTCGTAGACGGTGAAGTTATTGGAGTAGTGGTAGTCGATGTTCTCGGGATCACCGGTAGCGATATTCGTCACCTCGGTAACGCTCCGGCCCTCACCGGCGACCATTCGCGAGTCGAGGTTGAAGGTGGTGGCCACGTCGGTGGTGGCGTTGGCCGGCATCTCGTCGGCGGCCACGTTGAGTACCTGGGGCTGGCCGCCGGCCTGCACCAAGCCCTGAGCATTGAGGCCGTAGCCCATGATGCGCGCCCCGTTGGCGTTCTCGAGGAAGCCGTCCGGCGTCATGCTGAGCTGGCCGTTGCGGGAGTAGACGATCTCGCCGGCCTGCTCGAAGCGGTAGAAGCCCTGGCCCGAGATGGCCAGGTCGAGGTTGCGGTTGGTGGCCTCGAGGTTGCCCTCGCTGAAGTCCTGAAGCACCGCCGAGACCCGGGTGCCGAGGCCGACCCTGGAGTTGGCGAAGACGTCGGCGAACTGGCTGCTCGCGCCCTTGAAGCCCACGGTCTGGGAGTTGGCGATGTTGTTGCCCAGCACGCCCAGGCTGGATTTGGCGGCATTCAGGCCGCTGAGTGCTTGTGAAAAGCTCATGTCTGGTTCCTCTGCCTACCGGCTTGTCGTGGTGGTGCCGCTGCGGCGGCGATGGATGCGAATCACAAGATCTGCCTGACCTGGTCGAGGGTGACCTGACCATAGACGGCCCCCAGGTCGAGGCGCACGCCGCCATTGCCATCGGATGGGGTCACCCCGCCGACCACGGCATAGTTGAGGGTCTCGGCATCGAGCGAGTCGTCGCCCCGGGTGGCCTCGACGCTCACCCGGTAGGCCCCCGGAACGGCGGTGTCGCCTTCGCGGGTCTTGCCGTCCCAGGTGAAGGACTCCACGCCGGCGCTCACCGGGCCGATGTCGTAGCGGTTGATCACCTGGCCGTCGCTGCCGCGGATCGTCACCCGCACGTTGTCGGCAGACTCCCCGAGCTCGATGCCGAAGGGTGTGGTATGCGCCTCGCCTTCGTCACCGGTCTCGAGCAGCACTCGGTCGCCCGGCACCAGCACCCCCTGGCCGATCAGGGCGGTGGCCTGCAGGGTCTGGCCGGCATCGATCTGCTGGGTGATGTCGCCGAGTGTCTTGTTGAGTTCCTCGATGCCGCTGACGGTATTGATCTGGGCCAGCTGGGACGTCATCTCATGGTTCTCCATGGGATTGAGCGGGTCCTGGTTCTCCAGCTGGGTGATCAGCAGAGTCATGAAGTTGTCGCGCAGCTCGGCGGACTGACGGGCATTGGCCTGGGCGGCCGGGCCGGCGTTGACGGTGTTGAGGACGTTGCTACCGATCGGGGACGTCATGGCATCAGCCCTCGCCGAGGGTCAGGGTCTTGAGCATCATCTGCTTGCTGGTGTTCATGACCTCGACGTTGGCCTGGTAGGAGCGCGACGCGGAGATCATGTTGACCATCTCGTGCACCGGCTCGACGTTGGGCATGGTCACGTAGCCCTGCTCGTCGGCGAGCGGATGCTCGGGGCGATACTCCAGGCGCATCGGCGACGGGTCCTCGACCACCTCGCGCACCCCGACGCCGCCGACGCCGTGAGCGGCGGCGGCGCGGCTCTCGAACATCACCTGCTTGGCGCGGTAGGCTTCGCCGCCCGGTCCGGCGACGCTGTCGGCGTTGGCCAGGTTGCTGGCGGTGACGTTCATGCGCTGCGACTGGGCGCTCATGGCCGAGCCGGCGATATCGAACACGGAAAACATCGACATGGCGAAAACTCCTGATCGTTTATTCCGGCTGCATGGCCGACTTGAGGCCCTGGATGCGGCTGTTGAGGATGGTCAGCCCGGCCTGGTAGCGCACCGAGTTGTCGGCGAACGCCGTACGCTCGCGATCCATGTCCACGGTGTTGCCATCGAGGCTGGGCTGGTCGGGCACGCGGTAGAGCAGGCCGCCGCTGGCCGGGGCGAACCCCGCACCGGCGATGTGCCGCTCGGCGGTACGGGCCAGCGCCAGCCCCTGGCCGCTGCCGCGCCCGTGCGCCACGGCCTTCTTCAGCTCGCTGGCGAAGTCCATGTCCCGCGCCTTGTAGCCGGGCGTATCGGCGTTGGCGATGTTGCTGGCCAGCACCTTGTGACGCGCCTGCCGCAGCCCCAGGGCCTGCTGGTGAAAGTTGAAGGCGGCTTCGAGCTGATCGATCACGACGGCGCTCTCCTGAAATACGGAATTCGTTGACGATGGAGAATAGCCAGCCCGGCGTCATCCCAAAGGGACGAACAGCCCCGCTTTCCGCGTCCATTTCGACTCTTTCGCTTTCGTCCGCCCCGCTAGAATGCTCCTGGCGTCCCACCCGACCCTCGCGAGCGCGCCATGACCGATGCCATCACCCGCCGCCCCTCCCGCCTTTCCACGAGGTGCCTCGTCGCCTGCCTGGCGCTGGCGCTGCTGCCGGTCCCTCCGTCGGCCCGGGCGGATGATGCCCTGATGGCCGAGGTACACGCCTTTCTCTACGAGCAGGCACAGACGCATGGCGAGGAGGTGGTCATCGAGGTGCGCCCGCCGTCCGCCCACCTGCCGTCCTGCGAGTCGCCGCAGCCGTTCCTGACCCATGCCAGCCAGCCGGTGCTCGGCCGCGTCTCGGTGGGCGTGCGCTGCGGGGCAGAGGGCCGCCAGGTGCGCTACCTGCAGGCGGAGGTGGGCGTGATCGGCGACTATCCGGTGACGGCCCGCGACATCGCGCCGGGCACCACGATCACCGCCGACCTGCTGGCGACTCGCCGCGGCGACCTGAGCCGGCTGCCGCGCCAGGCGGTGCTCGACCGGGAGCGCATCGTCGGCCAGATCGCCCGGCGCTCGCTGGCCGCCGGCTCGCCGCTGCAGGCCCATCAGTTCCAGGCCCGGGCCCTGGTCGAACGCGGCCAGCGGGTGACGGTCGAAGCCCAAGGGAGCAGCTTTCGCGTGACCCGGGAGGGCGAGGCGCTGGAGCCCGGCGGCGAGGGCGACCGGGTGAGGGTGCGATTCGACAGCCGCGAGCTGGTCACCGCCACGGTCATCGGCGACGCCCGGCTCGCCGTGGACTTCTGAGCCCCCCGTGGCTAGGCTGCCGACCACAGGCCTAAAGTTTCCGTCGAATCGGCCGATAGTCCGGTCAAGCACCCAGAAACCCCCTGCCGGGACACACTTTCTGGACTCACTTCCTGGACTCTCTTCCTGGACACAGGCACCGGTCACGAGGCAACCATCTTGAAGATCGACAACCAGAACCCGCTGATCCGCCCCGGTCAGACGCAGCAGCGCGACGAGACCCAGAAGGCCAAGGGCCCCGACCAGGCGAGCGGCCAGGAAGCTGGCCCGGCGGCGACGACCCACCTGAGCCGGCATGCGACCGACACCAGCCAGGACATCGATACCGCGCGGGTCGAGGAGATTCGCGAGGCGATCCGCGAGGGGCGCCTGGAGATCCGCGCCGAGCGGATCGCCGACGGCCTGATCGCCAATGTGCGCGAGATGCTGGGGAAAGACGAGGCATGAGCCTGAGCCGGCTGCTGAACGGCCAACGGGGACGCCTCGAGGCCCTCGTCGTCCTGCTCGAGGAGGAACTCGAGGCGCTGACCGTCGGACAGATCGACGGCCACCGTCTCGCGCGGATCGCGGCGGAGAAACAGGCGCTGCTGGTCGAGCTCGAGCGCACGGAGCAACTGCGCCGCCAGGTGCAGCAGCGGCTGGGCTATCGCCATGGCCACGAGGGCGCCCTGACAGCCGCCCGGGACGCCGGCTGCCTGGACGACTGGGACGCCACCCTCGCCGCGACCGAACGGGCCGGCCGCCTCAACGCCCTGGCCGGCCAACTGCTGGGCATGCGCCTGGAGCACAACCAGCGCATGCTCGACTTCATTCATACGGTGTCGGAGAAGACCCTCTACGATCCCCGCGGCCGCACCGGCCGCCAGCCCGGGCGCCTCAACGCCTCGGCCTGATTGCCCCCTCGATCGCTAGAACGGCCCCAGAGGCGTGACGGGCCGGCGCTCGCCGGTCCCGTCCCTTGCCCGTCACTCATTCGCCCTGCGCCGCGAGCCACGCCGCCAGGTCGGCGACGCCCAGCGGCGGAGAAAGGAGATTGCCCTGCACCAGGGCGAAGCCCTGTTCGTGGGCCATCGCCAGTTGGGCCTCGGTCTCGACGCCCACCGCCACGGCCTCTATCCCCAGCGCTCCCAGACAGGAGGCCAGCGCCGTCAGGGTACGATCGGCATGAGGGTGGCGACCGACGCCGTTCACCAGGCGCCGGCTGACCTTGGCCCGGGCAACCGGCAGCGTCGACAACTGGAAGAGGTCGAGGGGGGCACAGCCCAGTTCGTCGACCACCAGCTTGACGCCCAGTTGACCGAGCCGCTTGAGCAGGTGGGCATGGGCCTCGCCCCTGGCGATCAGGCCGGCGCCGTCGATCTCCAGCGAGAGCCAGGCGAGCTCCTGCGATTGCTGGCGCAGGAAGCGATCCAGGGGGCGGCTGTCGAAGACCGCCTGCTCGAGCATGGCCGCGTCGAGGTTCACCGCGACACCCAGGGTCGCCAGTGTCGAGCCCTCCTCCTCCCACTGACGATGCTGGAGGATGACCCGCTCGAGCACCCAGCGGTCCAGTCGGATCAATTGCCCCATCTCGGCGGCCTCGGGCAGGAAGTCCCGGGGATGCAGCAAGCCATGATGGGGGTGCTGCCAGCGCACCAGCGCCTCCAGCCCCCGGCAGGTCCCGCCGTCGGGGTCGACCTGGGGCTGGTAGACGATATGGAAGTGCTTGCCCGGCGCCAGCAACGCCTCCTGGAGCTGACGGCGGAAGGCCTCCTGCTCCTCGAGGTGGCGCCGCAGACGGACATCGAAGAAATCGTGGCGAGCCGGCCCCGCCTTGCCGGCCCGGGCCAGCGCCTCTTCGGCGCGGACCATCAACTCCTCGTCACTCTCCCCGTCCTCGGGATAGCGGGCGATGCCGATGGAGGTGGTCAACAGCAGCGGCCGGCCGGCGGCAGCGAAGGGCGCATCCATCGCCTCCAGGAAGCGCTGGGCGACGACCTGGAGACTCGGCGGCGAGACCGGATGCTCGATCAACACCCCCCAGCGCGCCCGTCCCAGGCGCGCCACGCTGTCCTCGCCACGGAAGGTCTGTTCGATGCGCCGGGACACCTGACGCTCCAGCTCACGCGCGACCGCCGGCCCGACACGCCCGGGCAGCGTCGCGTGGCCGTCGAGCTCGATCAACAGCAGGGCGAGCCCCTGGTCGAGACGGTCGGCCCGCTCCATGGCATGGATCAGGCGATCCTGAAACAGCCAGGCGCTGGCCAGGCCGGTGAGGGCATCCCCCGCCATGGCCTCGTCCAGCGCCGCCAGGGTCACCAGTCGCGCCTTCCCGTCGCCCAGCGGTTGCACGATGACCAGCAGCTCACGGGAGACGCCCACCGGATCGTCGAGCTCGAGCGTATGCCATGTCGGCGACGCCTCGTCCGCCAGCGCCTCCGGCAGCAGCTCGGCGATCGGCCGGCCACGCATGGCCTTGAGCGGCCGCCCTGTCAGGGCGCAGAACCGCAGGTTGGCGACCTGCAGCCGGCCACTACCATCGATCACGGCCAGGCCCACCGGCGCATGCTCGAAGGCCAGCGCCGACTGGGCCGCCGGATGAGCCGCCACGCGCCGGCCGGGCGGGGATGACGGGGGGCCCGTTGGTGGATCGGAGGCATCGATGGCCATGGTGGTCTCCTGAAACGGCGGGGCTTTCCCGTGCCCTGTCTAGAAAGCGGCCCGTGCTCGTCGACGTCTCAGACACGGCCCAACTGTACGTAGTTTCGGCCTCGGCGGCGAAAACTTGATACTGAATGGCATCTTTTTGCGGTCGCGCTCGACCCGCCCAGGAACGGGCACGCCCCCACCGGCGGGCCCGGTGGGGGCGCAGGAGCCGCCCGATACGCGGGTCAGCGGTGACCCGAGACGCCGTCAGCTACGAATGAGATGGTCGAAGGCACCCAGCGCCGCCTTGGAGCCCTCGCCCATGGCGATCACGATCTGCTTGTAGGGCACGGTGGTCACGTCACCAGCGGCGAAGACCCCGGGCAGGGTGGTCATGCCGCGCGCGTCGACGATGATCTCGCCACGCTCGGAGAGCTCCACCGGCGAGCCCTTGAGCCACTCGGTGTTGGGCACCAGGCCGATCTGCACGAAGACGCCTTCCAGGTCGAGCGTCCTGCTCTCGCCGCTGGCCCGCTCCTCATAGGTCAGGCCGTTGACCCGGGTGCCGTCGCCATTGACCTCGGTGGTCCTCGCCCCCTTGATCACGGTGACGTTGGGCAGGCTCGCCAGCTTCTTCTGCAGCACGGCATCGGCACGCAGTTCGTCCATGAACTCGATCAGGGTGACCTGGGCCACCAGGCCGGCCAGGTCGATGGCCGCCTCGACACCGGAGTTGCCCCCGCCGATCACCGCCACCCGCTTGCCCTTGAACAGCGGACCGTCGCAGTGGGGGCAGTAGGCCACGCCCTTGTTGCGGTACTCCTCCTCACCGGGAACGCCCATCTGGCGCCAGCGGGCGCCGGTGGCCAGCACCAGGGTCCGGCTCTTGAGGCCGGCGCCGGACGCGAAGCGGATCTCGTGCTCGCCGCCGGGCTCGGCGGCCGGCACCAGCTCGACCGCGCGCTGCAGGTTCATGATGTCGACGTCATACTCCTTGACGTGCTCCTCCAGGGCCGCGGCCAGCTTGGGGCCTTCGGTGTGCGGCACCGAGATGAAGTTCTCGATGGCCAGGGTATCGAGCACCTGGCCGCCGAAACGCTCGGCGGCCACGCCGGTACGGATGCCCTTGCGCGCGGCATAGACGGCCGCCGCGGCACCGGCCGGGCCACCGCCCACCACCAGCACGTCGAAGGCGGCCTTGTCGTTGAGCCTGGCGGCCTCGCGCCGGGCGGCACCGGTGTCCACCTTGGCGAGGATCTGCTCGAGGCTCATGCGGCCCTGGTCGAAGGGCTCGCCATTGAGGTAGATGCTCGGTACCGACATGACCTGGCGCGCTTCCACCTCGTCCTGGAACAGGGCCCCGTCGATGGCCACGTGGCGCACCTTCGGATTGAGGATGGCCATCAGGTTGAGCGCCTGCACCACGTCGGGGCAGTTCTGGCACGACAGCGAGTAGTAGGTCTCGAAGTGCAGGTCGTCCTCGAGGCCCTGGATCTGGTCGATCACCTCCCGGCTCGTCTTGGGCGGGTGGCCACCGATCTGCAGCAGCGCCAGCACCAGCGAGGTGAACTCGTGGCCCATGGGGATGCCGGCGAAGACCAGGCCGGAATCCTCGTCCGGGCGATTGAGCGCGAACGACGGCGTGCGCGGATCGGTGCCATCGGTACGCAGGGAAATCTTGTCGGTCAGGCCGACGATGTCGGTCAAGAGACCGTGCAGTTCCCGGGACTTGGCCCCGTCATCGAGGGACGCGACGATCTCGAAGGGCTGGGTGACCTTTTCCAGATAGGCTTTGAGCTGATTTTTCAGAGAGGCGTCCAACATGACAGCGGCTTCCTTTCATGTCTGCGTTCAGGGGTCACGAGGGGGCCGTGCGCTCGCCCGGACGGGCGTCGCCAGTGGCGTCTCATGACTCGGAAAGAGCACCCGGGCGAGGAACCGCCCGGGTGGGGCTGCGGGACCGTTGCGGCCCCGCGATGACGCTACTTGGGGAAACAGCGTTTCCTTAGATCTTGCCGACCAGGTCCAGGGACGGAGCCAGGGTCTCTTCGCCTTCCTGCCACTTGGCCGGGCAGACTTCGTTCGGGTTGGCACGCACGTACTGGGCGGCCTTGACCTTGCGCAGCAGCTCCTCGGCGTTGCGGCCGATGTTGCCGGCGTTGATCTCGACGATCTGGATCTTGCCGTCCGGGTCGATCACGAAGGTGCCACGCTCGGCCAGGCCGGCATCCTCGATCAGCACCTCGAAGTTGCGCGAGATGGTCAAGGTCGGGTCGGCCAGCATCGGATACTGGATCTTGTTGATGGTCTCGGAGCTGTCGTGCCACGCCTTGTGGGTGAAGTGGGTGTCGGTGGAGACGCCATAGATCTCGACGCCCAGCTTCTGGAACTCTGCGTAGTTGTCCGCCAGGTCACCGAGTTCGGTGGGGCAGACGAAGGTGAAGTCGGCCGGATAGAAGAAGAAGATGCTCCACTTGCCCTTCAGGCTCTCTTCGGTGACGTCGATGAACTCGCCATTGTGGAACGCGGTGGCTTTGAACGGCTTGACTTCGGTGTTGATCAGGGACATCGCGTGGATAACTCCTCGATAGGTGGGTGGTTGATCAGGATACGGGGCCCATGGTAGCCGCTTTTAGACGATTGGCTAAATTGAATGGCGGCATGGAGGCGATAGGAGACGCCTATGCCTCGCCATTCCCCGGCGGCGGAGAGTCGGCTCCCGATGGACCGCGGGAGCGCTCGTGGCGGCCCCCGCGAGGCACTCGAAACCTATCAGCAGGCCGTGAAGAAATCCAGTCCGCGGTGCGCCGGGACCTCATCCCCGGCGGCGAGGGCTCAGGCCGAGGCGATGGATTCGGGGGCGGCCAGTCGCGAGGCGGGATAGATGCAACGGAACAGGGCGCCCTGGCCGGGGCGGGATTCGATCTCCAGGCGGGCGTCGTGGCGCAACAGCACGTGCTTGACGATGGCCAGGCCCAGGCCGGTGCCACCGGTGGCGGCGCTGCGCCCCTTGTCGACCCGGTAGAAGCGCTCGGTGAGCCGGGGGATATGCACCGGATCGATGCCGTCGCCGTCGTCCTCCACCTCCACGCAGGCGCCCCGGGGGTGGGATCTCCAGCGCAGGGTGACATGGCACCCCTCGGGGGTGTAGCGCACGGCGTTGAAGGCGAGGTTGGAGATGGCGCTGCGTGTCTCCTGCTCGCTGGCGATCAGCCGCCGCGGTTCCTCGACCTCCACCCGGATCCGCTGGCGCCCGGCGGAGAGTGCCTCGGCATCGCGACACACGCTCTCCAGCAGCTCGGCCATGGCCAGCGGCGCGTGGTCGTCACCGCCCCGGTCGATCTCCAGCCGCGAGAGCAGCAGCAGGTCGTCGACCAGGTTCTGCATGCGCGTGGCCTGCTCCTGCATCTGGGCGAGGCCACGGGCGAAGCGAGGCGGCAACTGATCGGCGCTCCGCTCGGCGACGTAAGCCGTGTAGGTCTCCAGGTAGCCGGACAGCACGGTCAGCGGCGTACGCAGTTCATGGGAGACGTTGGCCACGAAGTCGCGGCGCATCTGCTCCAGGCGATGCAGGCGGGTGATGTCCCGGGCCATCAGCAGCCGCTCGTCGTCGCCGTAGAGAGTGATCTGGAACTGCAGGATCAGCCGCTCGTCGATGGGCGAAGGCAGGGTCAGGGGGTCGCGGTAGTCGCGGGCATCGAAATAGGCGACGAAACGCGGGTCGCGAATCAGGTTGGTGACGTGCTGCCCGCGGTCGTGGGCGGCCTGCAGGCCGAGCATCCGCGTGGCGGCGCTGTTCCACCACTCCAGGTCGCCGTGCCGGTCGAGCATCACCACGCTGTCGCGCATCGCCTCGGAGGACTCCTGGATGCGCTTGAGGGTGCTGCGCAGCCGGCTCTGGGTGAGGCGCTGGCCCTTCTGGTAGCGGTAGAGCCGGTCGAACAGGTCGCCCCACAGGCCGCTGGCGGCGGGCGGGTCGGCCTGGGGGTTGTGGATCAGCCAGGCGTGCAGGGCGTGCAGCTGGCGCAGGTAGTGGAGCAGGCAGAGCGCCAGGCCGGCGGCGAGGCCGAATCCGGGGGCCGAGAACGGCCAGCCCGCCAGGGCCCCGAGGCCGGCGAGCAGGCCCAGGCGCCAGAGTTCGCGACGCCAGAGGCGCATATCAACCCTTGGCGGAGAACCGATAGCCGGTACCGCGCACGGTCTGGATCAGATGCTGGTGGGCGTCGCCCAGCGCCTTGCGCAGGCGGCGGATATGCACGTCCACAGTACGCTCCTCGACATAGACATTGCCGCCCCACACCTGGTCGAGCAGCTGACTGCGCGTATAGGCGCGCTCCTGGTGGGTCATGAAGAACTGCAGCAGGCGATACTCGGTGGGCCCCATCTCCACCGCGCGGCCGCCGGAGCTGACCCGGTGGCTGACCGGGTCGAGCAGCAGCCCGTCGACCTCCACCGGATCCTCCACGCCCCGCGGCGTGGTGCGGCGCAGAACGGCCTTGAGGCGGGCCACCAGTTCCCGCGGCGAGAAGGGCTTGGTGATGTAGTCGTCGGCGCCGGCCTCGAGCCCCTGGATCTTGTTGTCCTCCTCGCTCTTGGCGGTGAGCATGATGATCGGCAACTCGCTGGTGACCTCCTCGCGCTTGAGGCGCCTGGCCAGTTCGATGCCGCTGGTGCCGGGCATCATCCAGTCGAGCAGCAGCAGGTCGGGCTGGTGGTCGACGACCATGGCGTGCGCCGTCTGGGCGTTGTCCGCCTCGAGCACGCGATAGTCGGCCATCTCCAGCGCCACCGCGATCATCTCGCGGATCGACGCTTCATCATCGACGATCAGAACGGTCTTGGCGGTCATCCCGGAGCCTCGTGGTCAATGACGTGTCGATGACGATGACATCATGCCATCATGACAATTGGATGACACCCATGCCCTGGCCCTGTTACCGCCTCCAGCAATCGCACCACGAGAATCCCGACGAGACGACCTCGTCGCGCCGCTTCACCCAGAAGAAGTGCCAGCAGCGCAAGCTGGCGCGTCTGCGGCGCCTTCGCTCGCTGAAGCGATCTTCTACAGAGGGGAGGCGACCAGGGCCTCGAGCCAGCGTTCGGCCTGCTCCTGCCCGCGCTCACTGGCCGCCCGCCAGGCTCGCTCGGCCAGCACCTCGCGCCCCCAGGCATAGGCCAACTGACCCAGGCGCAGCCAGTCATCGCCGCTGTCGGTCTGTTCGGCCAGCACCTCCCAGGAAGCCAGCGCCCGCTCGCGATCCCGGGCCGCCTCCCAGGCCTGGGCAAGCAGCCGACGATTCGCCTCGCTATCTTCCAGCACACCATCGACGATTCCCGCCTCCAGGTACTCGGCGGCCCGTGCCGGGGTCCCGCCGGCCAGGTGCAGCTCGACCAGCCGGTGCAGGTCGGCCTCCCCGGCCAGCACGCCCCGGCGCCAGCCGGTCTCCCAGATCGCCGCGGCGCGCCCTTCATCGCCCAGCCGCTGCGCCAGGGCCGCGGCCTGGCGCCAGGCTGCGGGATCCCGCGAACCCTCGAGCCCGGCCTCGACCAGCGCCAGCGCCACCTCCTCGCGGCCGGCGCGGCGGTAGACGGCGCTGGCCAGGGCCCGCTGACTCGCCTCGGGCTCGGGCGTCACCGCCAGGGCCCGGGCGACGGCGTCGGCGGCCACCTCCCAGCGTTCCAGCTCGGCCAGGGCCCGGGCCAGGCGCCAGTGACCTTCCACGTCACCGGGATGACGGGCCAGCCAGTCGGCCAGCAGGTCGGCACCGCGTTCGTGCTGACCGGCGGCCAGGCGCAGCCGCGCCTCGTCGCGCTGCCAGCGATCGCGCTGGTCCTCCTCCACCCCCGGCGTCTCGCGGGCCTCGCGCAGCCGCTCGGCCGCCGCGGCGGGGCGGCCGGCACGGACCTCGGCACCGGCCGCCAGCTGCAGATAGAGGGCCCGCGCCCAGCGGTCGGCGTCGTTACCGTCGGCCAGGCGTTCGGCCTGGGCGAGGGCGTGTTCCTTCGCCGCTTCGGTGTCTCCCTGCTCCAGGCGCTGCTGCAGGGTCTCGAGATCGGCGATAACGTCGCCAGGCAGCGGGGGGGCGGCGACCGCCGGCGTGATGATCAGCAGCCAACCGGTGGCACACAGGGTGGCGAGTCGCTTTGCCGACATGACGCTCACCTCAACTGAAATTCCAGACGCTGGCGGGCACGGCGCAGCCCCTCGGCCGGTTCGAAGCGCCAGCGCGCCACCGCCCGGCGGGCGGCGTCCTCGAAAACATTGCGCGGCCGCGCGTCGACGACCCGAATCGTCGAGGTGTCGACGCGGCCATCGCCACGGATCACGAACTCCAGTTCCACATAGCCCTCCAGGCGCTGGCGCCGGGCCCGGGGCGGGTACTCGGGAGGGATCAGGTGAGTGGGCACGAGCGCACCGACCTCCACCGGCTCGCGGGTGGCCGGCTCGGTGCGGGTTTCCGCGGGGGGGGATGGCGCGGGCGGGGCGGGCGACACGGCCGGCCGAGGTGGGGGCTCCGGGGCCGGGGGAGTCGGCTCGGGGGCGGGCTGCGGGGTGGGGGGCTCCGGCGTGGGTTCGGGGGGCGGCTCAGGCTCGGGGATCGCTTCGGCCAGCGCCGGCAGCGTGGTGTCCAGTTCCAGCGGCTCGACGGTCTCCGGCGGCAGCTCCGGTTCGGGCAGGGCGATGGGGCTCTCCAGGGGCGGTGTCGGCTCCGGCAAGGGGGGCGGCGCAGGCGTCGCGGGCGGCATGGTGGGGGCCGCCGGCGCGGTTTCGGCCGGCGACACCGGTGCCGGCTCCTCCTCTGCCACGGGCGCCTCGATGCTGCTCAGCCGGATGGGGTCATCGGGCATGTCCAGCTCCTGCTCGGGGGGCGACACCACCAGGGCCAGCAGCCAGAACAGCACCAGCGCCATGAGCGTACCGGCCAGGGCCGCGGCGGGCCCCCGGATCATGGTGCCCTCCGGATCGCGGCCACCGCGACGTCCTCGACGCCGGCCTGGCGGATACGGTCCATCACCTCGAGCAGCAGGCCAGTGGTGGCGTCGCGATCGGCCTGGATCACCACGCCACCGTCGCCGCTGACCAGGGCGGCCACCCGTTCGCCCACCCGATGGAGATCCACCGGCTGACCATCCACCCAGACGGCACCACCCGGGGTGATCGCCACCATCAGCTGGGCGTCGGGCCGGGGTAAGGCGGCGCTGTGTTCCGGACGCTGGATCTCCACCCCGCTCTCCTTGATGAAGCTGGTGGTGACGATGAAGAAGATCAGCATGATGAAGACCACATCCAGCATCGGGGTCAGGTTGACCTCGCCGGCATCGTCTCCAAGTCCTCCGAGACTACGGCGCCTGCGCATGAGTGTCCTCCACGGCTTCGGCCATGCGGTCGTGCAGCCACTGGTCCTCGCGCCGAATGACCCGTTCGAGTCGGCTGGTGAAGAGCAGGCCGACCACGGCCACTGCCATGCCGGCCAAGGTCGGCAGGGTCGCCCGGGCCACGCCGTCGGCCATGGCGCGGGCCTGGCTGGTCTCGCTCAGCGCCAGGCTGTCGAAGACCGCGATCATGCCGGTCACGGTGCCGAGCAGCCCCAGCAGCGGGCAGAGCGTCACCAGCAGCCTGAGCCAGGGCAGCGGGCGGCGCAGGCGGTTGATCAGCTCCCGGGTCCAGACCTCGCGCAGGGTCAGGGCGCTCCAGCTCGAATGGTCGGGGCGCGCCACCCAGCGGGCGATCAGCCGATGGCGAGCGCGCTGGTAGGTGATGTGGAAGAAGAGCCCCCGCTCCAGCGCGAGGCTGAACAGCAGGGCCGCTACCAGAGCGATCACCACCAGGATGATGCCACCGGCCTCGATCAGCCGTTCCAGGGGGGCGAGCCAGAGAGACAGCATGGCCTTCACTCCTCAGTCCTGGCGAGGCGTGGCCTGCACCGCTCGAGCCGTTCGGCCAGCGCCTCGGTGGCCTGCCCCTCCACCACGCACGCCAGCTGACGGCTGCGTGCGACCAGGGCGGTGTGGGCGAAGAGCAGGGGCACGGCGACAATCAGCCCCAGCACGGTGGTGACCAGGGCCTGGCTGATGCCCCCGGCCATCAATTGCGGGTCGCCGGTGCCGTACACGGTGATCGCCTGGAAGGTGACGATCATGCCGAGGACGGTGCCGAGCAGCCCCAGCAGCGGGGCCACGGCGGCGGTCAGCTTGACCAGCGACTGTCCGCGCTCCAGCCGCGGCAGCTCGGCGAGCACCGCCTCGTCGAGGCGCGCCTCCAGCGCCTCCGGCACCGGGTCATCGGGCAGGGAGTCGAAGCGCTGCAGGACCCGGCCCAGGGGAGTGTCCTCGCGCCGTCGGGTCAGGTCGCGCAACTGGCGACGTGTCGCCCAGCTGATCCACAGCAGATAGGCGTACTGGGCCAGGGCCACCAGCAGGCCGACGCCTCCCAGTCCCACCACCACGTAGCCCACGATGCCCCCCTGGTGGAAGCGCTCCTCCAGGGTCGGACGCTGGGTGAGCGCCATGATCACCTGCCCGCCGGTGGGGTCCAGCAGCAGAGCACTCTCCTCGCCGGCCTGGAAGGCCGCCAGGCTCCGCACCACCCGAGGCGGGGTTCGCTCGAGGACGGCCAGGGTGTCCTCCCCGGCGCCATGTCGCAGCAGGGCCCCGTCGCTGAAGGCCGCCAGGTCGCCCACGCGCACCACCTCCCGGGGAAAGAGCGCACCACTGGCATCGGCCACCGGGGCGATGAACCGCACGATACGACCACTCTCGGCGGTGAGCGCCATCAGGGCATCGCCGAGGGTCTCCAGGTGCTCGGGGGTCAGGACCTCCACATCGTGCAGCCGCGGCGGCAGCGAGGCGCCCCCCACCGTCACCCAACTCTCGGCCAGCGCATCGCGCAACTCGCCGCTGTGACGGGCCAGCACCCCGAGCACCGCGGTCAGGTCGTCGCCCTGCTCGTCCTGGCGATGCGCCAGTTCGGCGCGGCGCTCGGCCAGCTCCGCATCGCGGGCCTGGAGCGCCGCATGGCGCGCCTCGGCCTCGGCATGAGCCTCTCGGGCCTCGTTCAGGGCGGCCTGGAGGGCCTGGCCATCATCGAGAAGCGCCTCGAGCCGGGCCTGGTCGCGTGCCTCCGCGGCCTGGCGCTCGGCGCGCAGTGTCTCGAGCGGCTGGGCCTGGGCCCAGGCCCAGCCCGGCGATGCCAGCAGGAAGGCACCGAGCAGGAGCCTTCTCCGCCAAGGCATGAACATCATGGCTGAGCCTCCCTCCCGAGCGCCGCTCGAGATTCCAGCGCGCGGGACATCGGCAGGCGCAGCAGGGCCGGTGTCCGCTGGTCGCGGGCGATGAGCAGACCACGTCGCACCTCGCGGCGCTCCCGCTCGTCGAGGGCCACCCAGCGCTCCTGGCTGGCGCGCCAGACGCCGCCTTCGCGGCCGTCCGGGGTCAGATAGTAGAGCCCGACCCGACCGAGGCGCAGGAACTCCACTTCGCGGCGTGCCTCGCCCGCCGAGAGGAAGCCCCGCCAGGCATCGAACTCGCTCCCGTAGTCGAGCTCGGTTCGCCAGGCGGCGAGGATCTGCTCCAGCCGCCTGTCAACCGGCATGTCCCGGTCCACCATCGCCGCCTCCAGGCTGGCGACCCGGGCCCGGCGTTCGTCGACCAGGAATGGCAGATCCCGTTCGACCCACCCTCCCAGGCGCTCCACCAGGCGGCGCTGCAGGTCCGGCAGCGCCGCGCGGGTCTCGGCCTGGGCGGCGAGCGCCGCCTCGCGCTGGTCGAGGAGATCGGCCTGGCGTGCCAGATACGGCGCCAGCAGGTCACTCTCGGCATCGAGCCGGCGCGTCTCGCGTTCCAGGCGTCGCAACTCCTCGAGCCGCTCCCGCACCTGGTCATCGGCGGCCTCGATGCGTGCCTGCAGCTCGGCCTGGGCACGTTGTGCCTCGCCGGCTTCCTGCAGTAGCTCGTCGGCGCCGACCGAGGCCGCCACCAGGAGCCAGAGGGTCGCGCCACACAAGAGTGGATGCCAACGCATCTCCACATCCATGCCCCCTAGCGGTTAGAAAACTGGATATCCGGAGAGATTGGCGCCGACCTTCACCGAAGCAGCAGCGACGACGCCAGGCCTACGGCCGGAGTGCCACCGATCTCACTTCAACCCGTGCGGGTGATCGCGATCATCATCCGCGAGCGCCGCAATGCCCCATTTGTCTTGAGACTGTTCTGGTGAGTCACCGGTTCCAGATGAATCAGATTCAGCGTCGGCCGTCCATCTAGCCGCCATTGCCCTGCCACCGCCTCAGGGCGTCGTCGCCGGCCACAGGCTGAGTGCGATCCCGGCGAACACCACCAGGCCCGACCAGTGATTGTTGAGGAAGGCCTGGAAGCAGCGATCGCGCTCCCGGTCGCGGATCAGGAACTGCTGGTGGACGAAGGTCGCCGCCATGGCCGCCAGCCCGAGCCAGAAGAAGCCGCCCAGGGCCAGGCGGGCGCCGGCCCAGGCCAGCAGGACGAGGGTCAGCCCCTGCAGCAGGCCGATCATCACCCGGTCGGCACGGCCGAACAGCACGGCGGTGGACTTGATACCGATCTTCAGATCGTCGTCGCGGTCGACCATGGCGTACTCGGTATCATAGGCCACCGTCCAGGCCACGTTGGCGAAGAACAGCAGCCAGGCCTCGACCGGGACCTGGCCCAGCACCGCGCCGAAGGCCATGGGGATCGCCCAGGAGAAGGCGGCGCCGAGGAACAGCTGGGGGAGGTGGGTGTAGCGCTTCATGAAGGGGTAGATGAAGGCCAGCACCACCCCGACCAGCGACAGCATCACGGTGAAGAGGTTGGTGAACCACACCAGCACGAAGGCCGCCGTCACCAGGATCAGGAACAGCGCCCGGGCCTCGCCCTCGCCGATGCGACCGGTGGCCAGGGGGCGGTTCTTCGTGCGCTTGACGTGGCCGTCGAAGTGGCGGTCGGCGTAGTCGTTGACCACGCAGCCCGCGGCGCGCATCAGGTAGACCCCGGCGACGAAGATCAGCAGCACATGGCGCCCCGGCACGCCCTCGGCGGCGAACCACAGGGCCCAGAGGGTGGGCCACATCAGCAGCCAGGTGCCGATGGGGCGGTCCAGGCGCATCAGGTGCAGGAAGTCGGGGACCCGCGACAGGCCCTTGGGGTGCATCAGGGATCGTTCCATCTCGTCCTCGTGTTATCCGGTTTGGCTGCCCCGGAGCCTAGCGCGAAGGCAGGCCGAGGTCATCCGCCATGCCGTCGAGGAAGAACTCCTGCACCAGCACCGCGAAGCGGCCATGGCGGAATACCGAGCGTCGCCCCCAGGGGCCGTCGTCCGGGTGGAAGGGCGGCGGCGAGGCGGTGACCTCGATGGGGCTGCGCGCGAGGTCCGGCTGACGGAACAACCAGCTGCCCAGCGAGCGCTCACCGAGCCGGTCGAGGCGTTGGCCACGCAGCTGGGCCAGCGGCGCCACCGAACGGGCCACCACCCAGGGACGTTCGTCGAGGCAGAGCGCGACCTGCCGGCACCAGGCATAGCGAGGGTAGGGAATCCCCAGCGCCCTGGCTTCGTCGCGCCGGGGCCGCATCACCCGCTGGTCGAGCAGCCGGACCCGGAAGACACGCCCGCCGGCGGCGGCGGTCAAGCGCGCGGTGAGGGAATCACGGGAGGCGATCCATTGCCACCAGTCGGGGCTCATGGCCGGGCGGGCCGCCGCCAGGGGGCGCCAGGCGGGTCGGGAAGGGCTGGCATCGGGCGTGTGGCCATCGTGCACCGGGGCGCTCCGCGTCACTCTCTCTATCATCCGGGTCTGTGAGGGGCGCCTAGTGTAACATGTGGCCGCGATATGCTTCCCTGTGGCAACCCCGGCGAGGGTCCTGTGCACGAAGGAGTTCCATGAGCGCTCCCCTGACCATCATCGGCTCCGGCATGGCAGGCGTCGGCCTGCTCCGCCAGTTGCGGGCCCTGGACGCCGAGCGTCCCGTCACCCTGATCACCGCCGACAGTGGCGACGACTACGCCAAGCCGCTGCTCTCCACCGGTTTCGCCAAGCGGCTGCCCCCGGGGCGGCTGGCGGCCCGCTCGGCACTGGAGCTGGCCGACCAGCTCGACGCCGTGGTGCGCACCCATACCCGGGTCGACGCCATCGACCCCCGCTCCCGTACCCTGAGCCTCGGCGAGGAGGTCCTGCCCTGGGGCGAGCTGGTGCTGGCCATCGGTGCCCGTCCGGCTCCGCCCTTCGCCATTCCCGAGGCGCTGCACGATCGGGTCTTCACCATCAACGACCTGGACGACTACCGCGTCTTCCACACCGCCCTGTCGGCGCTCGGCCGTCCGGCACGGGTGGCGATCATCGGGGTGGGACTGGTGGGCTGCGAATTCGCCAACGACCTCGCCGGTGGCGGCCACGAGGTCAGCCTGGTGGCACCGGAGAACGCCCCGCTGCCGAGGCTGCTGCCCGCTCCCCTGGGCCAGGCGCTGGGTGAGGCCTTCTCCGCGGCGGGGATGCAGCTGTACCTGGGGCGCCACCTGGAGGCCCTGGAGGCGGCAGGCCGTCACGTCGGCGTGGCGTTGAGCGATGGCGGTCGACTCGAGGTCGACCTGGTGCTGGTGGCCACCGGGTTGCGGCCCCGCACCGAGCTGGCCGAAGCCGCCGGGCTCGCGGTCGGGGAGACGGGGATCCTCACCGACCGCCTGCTCGCCACCTCGGCTCCCGGCGTCTTTGCCCTGGGCGACGTGGCCTGCGTCGCTGGCGTCAATGCCATGTATGTCCAGCCCTTGCAGGCCAGCGCCAAGGCCCTGGCGAGGACACTGGCCGGCACTCCCACGCCGGTGACCTACGGCGCTTGGCCGGTGCTGGTCAAGACGCCCCTGCTACCGGTGGTGGCACTGCCCCCCGCCCGGGAGCCGGCGCACTGGCGCATCGAGGGGGAAGGGGGAGATCTGGCTGCCTTGGCCGAGATCGAGGACGGACGTTTGATCGGATTTGCGTTGACAGGGGCCTGCGTCCGTCGGAAAGTCGAACTGGCGCGGGCGGCACCGCCGTTGCTAGGCTAGTGTCGTCAATGATGCCGCCTCCGGCGCTTCGTGCGGGTAGATTGCGTCATTGCTGGTTGGTGTCATTCGCATGTCGCCATTCCGGTTGCACGTCACCCGACCCGGACAGAGTGTTCCGGGGAGGCCGCATGCGAGTGATGCAAAAGCAGGGTTCATCGACTCGAATATCAACAACAACACCGGCGAGCGATATCGCCGGACATCAAGCCAATACCAGGAGGGCTGTATGCGTAAACCAGAACTCGCCGCGGCGATTGCCGAGCGTGCCGATCTCTCCAAGGACAAGGCGAGCCAGGTGCTCAACGTCATCCTCGACGAGATCACCGGCAGCGTGTCCCAGGGGCAGGACGTCTCATTGATCGGCTTCGGCACTTTCACCGTGCGCGAGCGCGCCGCTCGGACCGGCAAGAATCCCCAGACCGGCGCCCCACTCAACATCCCGGCCAGCAAGACCGTGGCCTTCAAGCCGGGCAAGGGGCTCAAGGACGCCGTCGCCAAATAGGCCGCCTCGACAGCAGATCGGTGCCTTGAAGCGGCCCGCGGCAACGCGGGCCGCGGAAGTTTCTTCTCTACTCCTCTGGCGGCGGACTCGACATGAAGCTGCGACTGATGCTCTGGCTGCTGGGACTGCTGCTCAAGCGTGCCCTGCGCCGCAAGCCCCGTTTTCGTGAACTGCTCACCGCAATGCGGGGACTCGATTGGGGCATCGCCACCGAGGACCTCTCCATCGCCCGCCATTACCGCATGTCGACCCATGGCATCCGCACCGGGGCAGGCCTGCCGGTGGATCTCGACCTCGAGCTACGCTTCGAGGACGAGGCCACGGCGCTCAAGGTGCTGAAGAAGCCCACCCAGCAGGCCTTTCTCGACGGCATGATGGCCGGTAGCGTCCGCCTGGTCGGCGACTCCGGCGACCTGCAGAAGCTGCAGAAGTTGCTCAAGCACCTCTAGGGTCAGAACCGCTCCGGCCCACTGGCATGCCCCCTGGTTTCTGCCCCCTCAAGCGGCTAACGCGGGGTGTGCTCGGGGTGCCACAAAGCCCAGGGCTGATGTGGCCGTTCTTCACGGTAATACCGCATCCAACGGTCGATCATGGCCCTGGCTTGGCACAGCGGTTCGCAGCGTTGGAAAAATGAAAAGCCCTTGCGAGGCGCAAGGGCTCTGAAAGTCATCAGGGGTCAATGGGAAGATCCATTTTGGTTATCGGAATACCTCAGAAAAGGATCATTGATCGGGCCACTCCGGAAGCTGGGGCTCACCAGCACAGGGTGAATGCTCGTAGTCATATGATCCCGAAAGGAAGCTTGCATCAGGTCTCGGGGATCATTGACCGGTTCACTCCGGAAGCTGGGGCTCACCAGCCCGTTGGTACCGTTCCCCGTCACATAACCCCGAAAGGCAGCTTGCATCATGTCTCGAGGATCGTTGATCGGGTCACTTCTCATGCTTGGGCTGGCCAGTTCCTCGGCAGTAACGATCACCGCCGGCAGGGTCAGCTGATCGGAGAATGCCAGAGGACTGGTCACCAGCCCCATGGTAATGCCGAGAACGCCAAGCTGCTTGATAAGGGTCGTGGAATTCATGATGCACCTCTCATTGGCTTTCAGTCGAGCTGGGAGGGACCCACGCAGTGTGAATCCTTGCTACTTTGTAGCGAGAGGCGGGCTGTTGCTTACAGATAAAGTGGGGTTGTTAATATCACTCTCTTACATGAAAGAAATAAAATATCATGTAAGAACCTCGCTGCTTTGCCGACTAAAGAATTGGGGTCGATTTCCCCTTCTGGTGACGTTGGCGTTGATCGGCCAAGCCGCTGAGCAAGGCGGTGGAGAGGCTCGTGGCGCCGAGCCGTGCCATGGGTAAGCCCGGCCAATGAGGCCTGCCGTGCGGTGATCCACGGCCACGGGCCTGCCGGGTGGCATGCGAAACACTGGTAGCACTGACGGGTAGTGAAGGACTGGTCGTAGAGCCAGCCCCAAAAAAAACGGGTGACACGTTCAAGGTCCTGGCGGGATGCAAGGGCCTTGAAGGTCACCGCGGAGAAGGTCCTGTTCAGCTATATTAGTAAATTAGGAAATGATCGGTAGTCGGGTCACTCCGGATGCTTGAGCTAACCAGCAGGGGGTGAATGCTCGTAGTCAAATGCTCCCGTAAGGCAGCTTGCATTATGTCTCGGGGATCGTTGACCGGTTCACTCCGGAAGCTTGGGGTCACCAGGCCGTTGGAACCGTTCGCCGCCACATAACCCCGAAAGGCAGCTTGCATCATGTCTTGAGGATCATTGACCGGATCACTCCGGAAGCTTGGGCTGGCCAGCTCCTCGGCGGTAATGATCACCACCGGCAGGGTCCGCTCATCGGAGAATGCCAGCGGACTGGCCAGCAGCCCCATGGAAACGCCGAGTATGCCAAGCTTCTTGATAAGTATTCTGTTTCCCATAATACACCTCCCACTTCATTACCGCTACGGAAAGTAGCCGGGAACACTGTGTGTTTCCATGAAACTTGGTAACACGGCGTGTTCCCA
This sequence comes from Halomonas sp. LMYGS-3, assembly GCF_059509875.1. Taxonomy (NCBI): domain Bacteria; kingdom Pseudomonadati; phylum Pseudomonadota; class Gammaproteobacteria; order Oceanospirillales; family Halomonadaceae; genus Halomonas; species Halomonas sp. LMYGS-3. Next base: position 115,911 of record NZ_JCAKFQ010000001.1, read on the forward strand.
TGTAGCTTAGTTGAGAAAGGCGGGAGCGAACTTACAGGAAAACTCCGATAGTAAATAATATTACGCTCCATGTAAGGAGCGAATAGCTATGTAAAAAATGTGCCTGTTTTATCGACTAATTAAATCGCCGCAATTTCCTTTTCCTCGGCTCCAGAAAACACTCCTCGTTTCATCACTTCACAGCCGCGAGCCACCCCGGAGGGAATGTCATCACAACCACTCACGGGGTCGGCAGGGTCGGTCCGGTGGGCGCTACACTTGCCCGTAGCGCCCGGCCGCTTCGCCCAGCCAGCGGCGGATCAGCGGCCGGCTGGCCTCGGGGTGGGTGGCGAGCAGCGCCTCGGCCAGCGGCGAGACCCGCTCGAGCAGGTCGGCGTCGCGTTCCAGGTCGGCGATCTTCATCTGGGCGAGCCCCGTCTGGCGGGTGCCCAGCACCTCGCCGGGGCCGCGCAGCGCCAGGTCCTTCTCGGCGATGCGGAAGCCGTCGGTGGTCTCGCGCATCACCGCCAGGCGCTCGCGGGAGTGGGCCGACAGGGGCCCATGGTAGAGCAGCACGCAGAAGCTCTCGGTCGAGCCGCGCCCGACCCGGCCGCGTAGCTGGTGCAGCTGGGAGAGCCCCAGCCGCTCGGGGTTCTCGATGATCATCAGGCTGGCGTTGGGCACGTCGACGCCCACCTCGATCACCGTGGTGGCCACCAGCAGGTCGAGCTCGCCGGCCTTGAAGGCGTCCATCACCTCGGCCTTCTCGCCGGCCTTCATGCGCCCGTGGACCAGGCCGATGGAAAGCTCCGGCAGCGCCTCGGTGAGTTCGTCGCGGGTCGCCTCGGCGGCCTGGCACTGCAGCGCCTCGGACTCCTCGATCAGGGTGCAGACCCAGTAGGCCTGGCGGCCCCCGGCGCAGGCGTGGCGGATACGCGCCACCACCTCGGGGCGGCGCTCGTCGGGCACCACCACCGTCTTCACCGGGGTGCGGCCGGGGGGCAGCTCGTCGATCACCGAGACATCCAGGTCGGCATAGGCGCTCATCGCCAGGGTGCGAGGAATGGGGGTGGCGGTCATCACCAGCTGGTGCGGGGTCAGGCCGCCGGCCTCGCCCTTTTCGCGCAGCGCCAGGCGCTGGTGCACACCGAAGCGGTGCTGCTCGTCGACGATGGCCAACCCCAGGCGCTGGAAATGCACGTCGCCCTGGAACAGGGCGTGGGTGCCCACCACCATGCGCGCCCGGCCGTCGAGGATCGCCGCCTTGGTGTCGAGGCGCGCCTTGCCCTTGAGCTTGCCGGCCAGCCAGGCGACCTCGATGCCGAGTGGCTCGAACCAGGCGCGAAAGGCGCGATAATGCTGCTCGGCGAGGAGCTCGGTGGGCGCCATCATCGCCGCCTGGCAGTCGCCGGCGATGGCCGACAGCGCGGCCATGGCCGCCACCACCGTCTTGCCCGAGCCCACGTCGCCCTGTACCAGGCGCAGCATGGGGACCTCGCGGGCCAGGTCGGCGCCGATCTCGTCGAGCACGCGGCGCTGGGCGCCGGTCAGCGAGAAGGGCAGCTGGGTGAGGAAGCGCGCCTGCAGGCTACGCCCGCCGGGGAGGCGGGGCGCCCCGTCCTCCTGGATGCGCAGGCGTACCTCGCGCAGGCTGAGCTGGTGGGCGAGCAGCTCCTCCAGCGCCAGGCGCCGGCTGGCCGGGTGGCGGCCACCGGCGAGCTGTTCCGGGTCGGCATCCGGCGGTGGCTGGTGCAGCACCCTCAGGCTGTGATGCAGCTCGGGCAGGCCGAAACGCGTGCGCAGGGGCTCGGGAATCCAGTCGGGCAGCGCCTCCGGGGCGGCGGCGAGCCGCTCGATCGCCTGCTCGATCAGGGCGCGGAGGCGGGTCTGGTGCAGGCCCTCGGTGGCGGGATAGATGGGGGTGAGGTGATCCTCCACCGGCGGGGCCTCGGCGCTGAGCAGCCGATATTCCGGATGATAGAGCTCGAGTCCGGTGGCGCCGGCCCGGGCCTCGCCGAAGCAGCGCACCCGCACACCGGCATGGAACTGTTGCTGCTGGGCCGGCGAGAAGTGGAAGAAGCGCAGGCTGAGGATGCCGGACCCGTCGCGCAGTCGTACCAGCAGGCTGCGCCGTCGGCCGCGGACCACCTCGCCGGCCACCACCTCGCCCTCCACCACCGCCTCGTGCCCGGCGCGCAGGGTACCGATGGGGGTGATGCGGGTACGATCCTGATAGCGCAGCGGCAGGTGAAACAGCAGGTCGGCGACGCTGTCGATGCGCAGGCGTGCCAGCTTCAGCGCCAGCGCTTCACCGACCCCCTGGAGCGATGTGACCGGCGCGTCAAGAGCGGTGATGTCAGCGCTCATGCCGGCTCGAGTTCGACCTCACGGCAGCGGGCGATGGCGTCGGTCACGGCATCGATGGCCCGGGGCCGCGGGAAGCTGGCCCGCCAGGCGATGGCCACGGTACGCGAGGGGGACGGCGGGTTGAAGGGCCGGCTGGTCAGCAGGCCGCTCTCGTAGTGGCCGGTGCCGATCGCCGAGCGTGGCAGCACCGTGATGCCCAGCTTGGAGGCGACCATGTGACGGATGGTCTCCAGGGAGCCGCCTTCGGCGGTGAGGGTGTTGCTGGGGCTGTTGAGCTTGTGGCTGATGGCCGGACAGGCCTCGAGGATCTGGTCGCGGAAGCAGTGGCCCTCCCCGAGCAGTAGCAGGCGTTCGTCGAGGAGGTCCTCCTTGTCGATGCTCCGTCGCTCGGCCCAGGGGTGATCGGCCGGAATCAGCACCTCGAACTCCTCCGCGTAGAGCGCCTTGGTGACCACGTCGGTCTCGGTGAACGGCAGGGCAATGATGATGGCATCCAGCTCTCCGTTTCTCAGCTTGCGCCTCAAGTTGCCGGTGAAGCCCTCCTCGATGTAGAGCGGCATCTGGGGGGCGCTGGCCGCCAGTGCCGGCACCAGGTGCGGGAAGAGGTAGGGGCCGATGGTGTAGATGGCGCCGAGGCGCAGGGGGCTGGCCAGCTGGTCGCGGCCGGACGTGGCCAGTTCCTTGATCACACTGCTCTGTTCGAGCACGCGCTGGGCCTGTTCGACGATCTTCTCGCCCAGGGGCGTGACCTGCACGGTGGACTTCGAACGCTCGAACAGCGCCACGCCCAGTTCCTCCTCGAGCTTCTTGACCGCCACCGACAGGGTCGGCTGGGAAACGAAGCAGCGCTCGGCGGCACGCCCGAAGTGGCGTTCCTGGGCCAGGGTTACGATGTAGCGAAGTTCTGTTAGAGTCATCTTGGTGCCGGTAGGCATCCTCTCGATACGGGGGTTGTCCCGAGGCACGGGAGCGCAATGCACAGGGACAGAATAATGCCAATAGGGACTTTTTATCAGGGGGCGAAGGAAAGGTGAAGACAACGACACTCATTCTTGGCTGTGGCGATATCGGCACGGCCCTGGGACGACGCCTTCGGCAAGCGGGCCAGCGGGTGGTCGGCGTGCGGCGCAATGCCACGGCCCTGGACGACAGCGGCCTCGAGGCCGTGTCCATGGACCTCGGCGATGCCCCGGCCCTGGCCGAACTCCCCGATGCCGACGTACTGGTCTATGTGGTCAGCGCCGATCACTTCGACGAGGAGGCCTATCGCGCGGCCTATCCCGATGGGCTCAAGGCCGTACTGGCCGAGTACGCCGGTCGTCCCAAGCCGCCGCGGCACGTCTTCTTCGTCTCCTCCACCAGCGTCTACGCCCAGCAAGGGGGCGAGGTGGTCGACGAGGCCAGCCCCACCGCCCCCTCCGGCTTCTCCGGACAGCTGATGCGCACGGCCGAGCAGGCGCTGATCGATCACGCGTTGCCGGGCACCGCGGTACGCTTCTCGGGCATCTACGGTCCCGGTCGCGACCGCCTGATCCGCCAGGTGAGCGAAGGACGCATCGCCCCGGCCAGTCCGCCGATGTACTCCAATCGCATCCATCGCGACGACTGTGCCGGGGTGCTGGCACACCTGATCGACCTGGCCCTGGCCGGCGAACGGCTCCATGAGCTCTATCTCGCCAGCGACTGCGAGCCGGCGCCGCTGCATGAGGTCATGACCTGGCTGGCGCAGCAGCTCAAGGTCCAGGCCACCGAGACCATCCAGTCGCCACTGCGTCGTCGGGCCAGCAAGCGCTGCGACAACACCCGACTGCTCGAGAGTGGCTACGTCTTCCGCTACCCCAGCTACCGCGAGGGCTATACCCAGGTGCTCAAGGAAGGCGGCTTCCTGCCCGAGAAGGCCTGACCGCCCCTGGCGGCTCCCTGGCGATTCGGGCTCACAGCGAGAAGCGGTAGCCCAGCGTCAGGGTCTCGAAGCCGTCATTGGGATGCTTGATCCCGGCGTTGGAGTAGTGCGTCAGGGCCAGCGAGAGTTCGCCGCCGGCCCATGGCAGGCCCAGCGCCACGCGATCCTCGAACTGGAAGGCGGTGGAGAGCTCCCGGGCGCCCAGGCGGGTCTCCAGGAACAGGGCCGCACCGATGCCGCCCTCGAGGAACACGCCATGCTCGCCGGCGAAGGTGTAGCGCAGCGCCGGCGAGAGCAGCCAGGCGGCATTGCCATCCTGTTCGCGACTCGACAGCAGCAGCAGACCGGTGGCCAACCGCAGGTCGAGGCGGGGATGGAAACGCTCGAGCCCGATCAGGCGATCGACCTCGGCCTTCAGAGCCACCGTGGACTCGCTGGTGGCGCCGGCGGCCACGGCGCCATCGGCCATGACCGGGCCGCTACCCAGGAGTGCCGCGATCCCGACGATGGTCGCCCTGCCTGCCTTGCGGGACATTCCCTTCCCCCTCTTGGTTTTCCACCGACGAATCAGGCGGCTCCCGACCGCGCCAGGGTGATATAGCGAGCGCCCCGATCGTCGATGATGGAGTGAATCAGCTCAAGCTGATTATAGGGCCAGTCGAGCCGCACGTGCGGCAGTTCGCCGGTCTCGAGGGAGGCGGCATGCCGCAGCAGGGTGATATGGGGCACGAAGCTGGCCGGGCGGCTCGTCAGGCCACGCCGCTCCAGGCCGTCCCACAGCCGGCCGTGCAGCGCCTGGAGCGCCGTGTCGGGGCGGCGAGCCCCGACCCAGACGATTCCCGGTCGCCGGAAGCTGCCCCAGTGATCGAGCCGCCAGCGGCCGGGCGCGACCGCCAGCGCGCGCGCCCAGTCGGCCAGCTCGGTGGCCTGCGCCTCGCGCACCTCGCCGAGGAAGGCCAGGGTCAGGTGCAGGCTCGCGTCCGGCACGCGCCGCCCGCCGCAACGGGCGTGGGCGGTATCCGCCAGCTCGCCGAGCCGCGCCCGCACTGCGGGCGGCGGCACCAGCGCCAGGAAGAGTCTCAATCGCCGATGACCATGACAGCTTCCGCCTCGAACTGGGCGCCCTTGGGCAGCGCCTTCACCCCCACCGCGGCGCGGGCCGGGAAGGGAGCGGTGAAGAACTCCTCCATCACCTTGTTGACGATGGTGAAGTTGCCCAGGTCGACCAGGTAGAGGTTGATCTTGACGATCTCGCCGAGCGAGCCGGCGGCCTCCTCGCACACGGCCTGCAGGTTGGTGAAGACCTGGCGGGCCTGGGCCTCGAAGTCGTCGGAGACGATCTCCATGGTGGCCGGGTCGAGCGGGATCTGGCCGGAGAGGTAGACGGTGTTACCGGCCTTGATGGCCTGGGAGTAGGGACCGATGGCGGCGGGCGCCTTGTCGGTATTGATCACTGCCTTGTTGCTCATGGGAGTTCTCCGCGTTGTCGTTCGATGATCGAGGGCGTTCCACCCAGGGTCGCCGATGAATAGGTGACCCGCCCTCGTGGCGACGAGGGCGGGCCGCTCAGGGAATGCCTCAGTTGCCGACGCGCGAGATCCTGCCGATATGGGACAGGTTGCGCAAGCGCTTGATGATCCTGGCCAGATGTACGCGATCGCGTACTGCCAGGGTCAGGTTAACGATCGACAGCCGGGCGTCACGCTCCTCGATACCAATGCGCTCGATGTTGGCCTCGGCATCGGTGACCAGCCCGGCGAGTTCGGCCACCAGACCGCGGCGACTCTCCATTTCCAGCCGCAACGCGACGGGGAAGTCCTCGTCGATCTCGTCGGACCACTCCAGGGCGAACAGTTTGTCCGGATCGCTCCCCAGCTCACCGAGGTTGCGGCACTCGGTGCGATGCACCACGATCCCCTTGCCCACCGAGAGATGGCCGATCACCGGGTCGCCGGGCAGCGGATGGCAGCAGCGGGCGAACTTGATCACCATGCCCTCGGCACCGCTGATCACGACGGGGCCATGGGAGCGCCCCTGGCGATCCGTCGCCTCGCGCGCCTCGCCATGCTGCAGGTCGATCAGGCGACGGGCCACCACATGGGCGACCCGGGTGCCCAGCCCGATGGACTCCAGCAGGGCATCGTCGTTCTTCAGCGAGAGCTCGGCCAGCAGGGTCCGGAGCGGCCCCTCGGGCAGCTCTTCCAGGCTGGTCTCGAAGTCGGCCAGGGACTTGTTGAGCAGCCGGCGGCCGAGCTGTACCGCCTCGGTCTGCTGCTGGTGTTTCAGGGCATGGCGGATCGCCGAGCGTGCCTTGGCGGTGACCACGAAGTTGAGCCAGGCGAGGTTGGGCTTGGCCCCGGGGGCGGTGATGATCTCCAGGGTCTGGCCGCTCTCGAGGCGGGTGGAGAGTGGCGCCAGGTGGCGGTCGATGCGACAGGCGATGCAGCTGTTGCCGATGTCGGTATGCACGCTGTAGGCGAAATCGATCACCGTGGCGCCCTGGGGCAGCTCCATGATGTCGCCCTTGGGGGTGAAGACGTAGATGTCGTCGGGGAAGAGGTCGTTCTTGACGTGCTCGATGAACTCCAGCGAATCCCCGGCGTGGCGCTGCATCTCCAGCAGCCCCTTGACCCAGGCCCGGGCCCGGGCATGGCTGCCCTCGGCGATGGGGTGCTCGGTCTGGCCGGCCTTGTAGAGCCAGTGGGCGGCGATGCCGTTGTTGGCCATGGCCTCCATCTCGCGGGTGCGGATCTGCACCTCGATGGGCATGCCGCCGCTGCCGAACAGGGTGGTGTGCAGGCTCTGGTAGCCGTTGGCCTTGGGGATGGCGATGTAGTCCTTGAAGCGCCCCGGGACCGGCTTGTAGAGGTTGTGCACCACGCCGAGGATGCGATAGCAGCTGTCGACGTCCTCGGTGATGATGCGAAAGCCAAAGACATCCATGATCTCGGCGAAGGGCTTGCGCTGGTCGCGCATCTTCTTGTAGATCGACAGCAGGTGCTTCTGGCGGCCGACCACGGTGCCGGACAGCCCCTCGTCGTCGAGGCTCGTCTGCAGGGCGTTCTGGATCTGGCGGATCGCCGAGCGGCGGTGGCCGCGGGCGCTGGAAACGGCGCGCTTGATGCGCTCGGCACGCATCGGGTGCAGGGCCTGGAAGGCGAGGTCCTCGAGCTCCACCCGGATGGTGTTGATGCCCAGCCGGCTGGCGATGCGGGCGTAGATCTCGAGCGTCTCGCGGGCGATGCGGCGCTTCTTCTCGGGACGCAGGGCGCCCAGGGTACGCATGTTGTGCAGGCGGTCGGCGAGCTTGACGATGATCACCCGGATGTCCCACGACATCGCCAGCACCATCTTCTGGAAGTTCTCGGCCTGGGCGACCGCCTTGTCCTCGAAGGTGATCTGGGTCAGCTTGGAGACGCCGTCGACCAGCTCCGCCACCGGCTTGCCGAACTGTTCGGCCAGGGCCTCCTTGCCGACCCCGGTGTCCTCGATCACGTCGTGCAGCATGGCAGCCATCAGGCTCTGATGGTCCATGTGCATATTGGCCAGGATATTGGCCACCGCCAGGGGATGCGTCACATAGGGCTCACCGGAGCGACGCCGCTGGCCGTCGTGGGCCTGCTCGGCATAGTAGAAGGCACGCTTGACCTGCTGGATCTCGTCCTGGGGGAGGTAGCCGCCGAGACGGTCGGCCAGGTCATCGATGGTGAACATGCGGCGCGCCCTGAATCCTGCGTGAGTGCCCTGCGAAGTGAGACGGCGGGACGCCGTCGTGCGGGATCACTCCTCGCCGGCAAAGCCTGGCTCGGGTTCGCGACGGATGCGCACCGGCGCTTCGACCGGTTCGTCGAGCACGTTCTCGTCGATCAGGCCTTCGGCGATCTCGCGCAGGGCCATGACGGTGGCCTTGTCGTTCTCCCAGGGCAACAGGGCATCGCGGGAGCCGCGGGCCAGCTGGCGGGCTCGCTGGGTGGAGATCATCACCAGCTTGAAGCGGTTTTCGACGTTTTCCAGACAATCTTCGACTGTGACTCGCGCCATGGATGCCTTCCTGAATGCTGGTAGGGAATCGACGCCGGCCCCCGGCGAGGGTGATCGCGGGCGGAGATTCCACCTATGGATAGACCCGATAGGTTACTCGACGCCCGGCTCCCCTGACAAGCGCCGCGGCGGGGTTTCGGGATAAGCGCCTGCGGCTGGGGCCATGACAAGCGCCTGCGTCTGGGGGTCATGACAAGCGCCTGCGGCTGGGGTCAGGATAAAAGCGCCGCGAGCAGCGGACCATGACGCTCGCGGATTCGCTCACGGGTCAGGCGGCTGGCGATGACCAGCGACTGGAGCTCGCGCAGGGCGGTGGTGAAGTCATCGTTGATCACCAGGTAGTCGTACTCGTCGTGGTGCGACATCTCGTTGACCGCCTCACGCATGCGCCGGGCGATCACCGCATGCTCGTCGGTGCCACGGCTGGCCAGGCGGTGCTCCAGCTCGCTGCGGGAGGGCGGCAGGATGAAGATCGAGACGGCCTCGGGCAGCTGGCTGCGCACCTGACGGGCACCCTGCCAGTCGATCTCCAGGATGACGTCCTGGCCAGCGTCCAGCATGGCTTCCACCGCCGGGCGGGAGGTGCCGTAGTAGTTGTCGAACACCCGGGCATACTCGAAGAACTCGCCCCGCTCGATCATCGCCTCGAAGTCCGGCACGTCGACGAAGTGGTAGTTGACGCCGTCCACCTCACCGGGCCGGCGCTCGCGGGTGGTGTGCGAGACCGAGACCTGGATGCCGTCGAGGCTCTCGATCAGCTCGCGCACCAGGCTGGTCTTGCCGGCACCGGAGGGGGCGGAAATGATGAAGAGGGTACCTTGGGCCATGGGCATGCGTCCGGTTGCGACGATTCGAGGGGAAACGCGCATTATCGCACATTGCCTCGCCGCTTCTACCCCGTCGCCGCCGGATTCCTGCCGAAGCGTTCGCCCAGCTTCTCGGTGAAAAGCTCCAGCGCGTACTGGGCCGCCACCGAGTTGCCGTTGTCGTCGAGCGCCGGGGACCAGGCACAGACCGACAGCCGGCCGGGCACGATGGCGACGATGCCGCCGCCGACGCCACTCTTGGCGGGTAGCCCCACGCGGTAGGCGAAGTCACCCGCGGCATCGTACATGCCGCAGGTGAACATGATCGAATTGATCCGGCGCGCCAGGTCCGGGGGGATGAACGACTTGCCGGTCATCAGGGCGTGGCCGTCTGCGGCCAGGTAGTTCATGGCGACGGCGAGGTCGCGGCAGCTCATGCGTAGCGAGCAGCAGGAGAAATAGGCGTCGAGGACAGCGTCGACATCGTTGTCGATATTGCCGAAGGCCTTCATCAGGTAGGCCATGGCGGCATTTCGGGCGCGGTGCTGCCATTCCGACGCCAGCACGTGCCTGTCGATCAGGATCGAGGTGTTGCCGGACAGAGCCCTGGCGATGTCCTGGATATGCTTCGAGGGGGTGGCGAAGCCGCTGACCAGGTGGTCGGCGATCACGATGGCGCCGGCATTGATGAAGGGATTGCGCGGCTTGCCGCGCTCCGCCTCGAGCTGGGTCAGGGAGTTGAACGGCATGCCCGAGGGATTGAGGCCCACGCGCTCCCACAGCGCCTCGCCGTGGGTACGCAAGGCCAGGGTGAGCAGCAGGACCTTGGCGATGCTCTGGATCGAGAACGCCTCCCGCGCGTCGCCCGCGGCGAAGATCTCGCCCTCGTTGGTACAGATCGTGATGCCGAAGCGGCTGGCATCCTGCTCCGCCAGCGCCGGGATGTAGTCGGCGACGCGACCTGTTCCGAGCTTCGTTCTGGCCCGCTCGTTTATCTCGTCTACCCAATCCTGCATCTTCACCATGCGTTCAGGCACCAGGTTGTCAGGCGTAGTTGCACAAGTGGCAAGCGATAAGGGAAGCCGGCCCGGAGCGACATGGTCGCTGCCGGGCCGGACGCAACGCGGGTGCTGGTTACCCGCTCAGGTGGAGGGAGGCGTGACGGCCGGTGTCCGCTGCAGCCGCTGCCGGTCCTCGGGCTCGATGTCCCAGGCCGCGGGATCGATGCTCAGGTCGGCGAACTTGCCGGCGTCAAAGATCGGCTGCTCGATACCCGCCTCGATCTGCTCGTCGAAGTCGCGCATGAAACGCAGGCCCGGCTTGAGCAGCAGGATCAGGGCAACGAGGTTGGCCAGGGCCAGGAAGCCCATGGTCACGTCGGCAAAGGCGAATACGGTACCCAGATCGGTGATCGCCCCCCAGCTACACAGGCCGATGACGGCGACCCGGAACAGGTTGAACAACATCTTGTTCTGGTCACTCAGGAAGTTGATGCTGTTTTCCCCGAGGTAGTAGTTGTAGAGGATGGTGCTGAAGCCGAACATGAGCAGCGCGACACTGACGAAGCTGCGTCCCCATTCGCCCACATGATCGGCGAGTGAGGCCTGGGTCAGGGCCACCCCGCCGATATCGGCACCGGATGCCGGATCGTAGACACCGCTGAGCAGGATGATGAAGGCGGTGGCCGAACAGATGATCAGGGTATCGATGAACACCGAGAAGGCCTGGACGATGCCCTGGTTGGCCGGGTGTGGCACATAGGCGACCGCCGCCACGTTCGGCGCGCTGCCCAGCCCCGCCTCGTTGGAGAACAGGCCGCGCTTGACCCCCATCAGGATGGCCGCGCCGACACCGCCGCCGATCGCCTGCTCGAGGCCGAAGGCACTATTGACGATCAGCAGGATCGCCTCGGGAATCCGGGTGACGTTCGTGCTCAGCACCACGATGGCAATCAGCAGATAACCGGCTGCCATGACCGGCACCACCACTTCCGCCACCCGGGCGATCCGCTTGACACCTCCGAAGATGATCAGGCCGACGATCACGGCAAGGGCGATGCCGGTGTAGGTGACCGGTATGCCGAAGGCGTCATTGACGGAAGTCGCGACGGCGTAGGATTGCAGGGCGGTAAAGCCGAAGCCGAAGGTGACCAGCAACAACACCGAATAGAGGGCCGCCAGCCAGTGCCATCGGCTGCCGAGCCCGCGGGCAATGTAATACGCCGGACCACCGCGATACGTGCCGTCGGGCTGCGCCGTCTTGTACGCCTGGGCGAGGGTGCATTCGAGATAGCTGGTGGCCATGCCCATCAGGCCGACCAGCCACATCCAGAAGATGGCCCCCGGGCCGCCGAGGGTGATCGCCACCGCCACCCCGGCGATGTTGCCGCCACCGACGCGGCCGGCGACGGACAGCAGCAGGGCCTGGAAGGAGCTCAGATGGCCATGCGTGTCCCGCTTGAACGCCTGGCTGGCGCTCAGGATCCGGAACATTCGAGTGAAATAACGAAACTGGACGAACCGGGAGGCCAGGGTAAAGCCGATGCCGACCGCGATCAGCAGCACGATCAGCACCTTACCCCACAGGATGTCGTTGATCAGCTCCAGCATCATGCCTCCCCCTCTGAGGTTGTCGGGGGAAGGGAGCGCGATGGGGTCCGCAGCGTGGCGGCGGTCGTCATTGTTGTTGGCATGGTGGGTCTAACCTCTTGCTCGCGTGTAGTGAAGCCGGCTCGTCGTGGCGAGCCCGGATCATGAAAGAGCAAGGGGCATGCCAACCCTGTAGGTCTATCTAACCAGTTGTTATATCGGGAATATTCGGCAAGAGGCGGTAAGCGATCCCTGGCGAAGGGGTATAACCAGAGGGGGCCGACCAAGCCCTGTGATCATGGAAAAGGCTTTTTATACAATGGGTTGCATTGGCTATAACCATCGTTATGGGTATTGCCAGGGTTATAGGGGTTCGGCGCGCCGCTTCTTCAACCGCTTGCTCAGCGCCGGCTGGGATATCCCCAGCAGGCGCGAGGCGATGGATTGGTTACCTTCGGCACGCCGCATCGCTTCCTGTACCAACAGGTCGGCGACCTCGTTCAGCGTCGGCAGCGGCTCGTCGGAGGCGAACACGGCCCGCTCGGCGGCACCGTCCAGAGGCGAATCCTGGCATGCCTGCCGGGTGGCACGCTTGAAGACCTCCATGGACAGCGTCCTGGATCGATGCACGCTCATGGCATCGAAGGCCATGGCGCGCAGCTCGCGGACATTGCCGGGGAAGTCGTAGTTGGCGAGCAGCACGGGCAGTTCCGCCGGGAAGGTCGGCTTGCTCTTGCCGAGCTCGTCGGCCGCTTCGGCGAGGAAGTGCTCCAGCAGCAGCGGGATGTCCTGCTTGCGTTGCCGTAGTGGCGGAACAAGGACCTGATGCGTGCGCAGGCGGTAGTAGAGGTCCTTGCGAAACTCACCCTGGCGCTGCTTCTCGTCCAGGTCCTGGTGGGTCGCCACCACGACCCGTGCCCGCAGGCGCTTGGGACGATCGCTGCCGAGCGGGTAGTAATCCCCCTCCTGGAGCAGGCGCAGCAGCTTCACCTGGGAGGCCATGCTGAGATCGCCGATCTCGTCGAGGAACAGCGTGCCGCCGGCGGCCTGCTCGATCATGCCGGCGCGTGGCCGATCGGCGCCGGTGAAGGCGCCACGCTGATGGCCGAACAGGGTGTCGGCGAAGACGTTGTCGTCCAGCCCCGCGACGTTGACGCCCACCAGCGGGCCCTCGCGGCCACTCAGCGCATGGGCGGCGCGGGCGATCAGTTCCTTGCCCACGCCGCTCTCGCCACCGATCAGCAGCGGCTGGCTGGTTGGCGCCACCGACTCCAGGTACTGGAAAACCGAACGCATGCCCTTGTCGGCGGTGATGATATGGGCGAAGGCCTCGGGGTGCTCGAGGGTATCGTAGAGGAAGCGCTTGCGCAGTTCCTGGTTCTCCTGGCGCAGCTCCTGCAGGCGAATGGCACGCTTGATGCCCTCGAGCAGCCGGCCTTCCTCGTCGGTCTTGACGAAGTAGTCGAAGGCGCCCAGCTTGATGCAGTTCACGGCCGTTTCCACCTGGTTCAGCCCGCTGATCACGATGACATCGATATCCGGATGTTCCTCGACGATGCGGGCCAACAGCTGCTCGCCCGAGAGGTGGGGCATGGTCAGGTCGAGGGTCACCAGGCCGATGTTCTCGCGTGCCAGAAGCGTCAGCACCTCCCGGCTGTCCCGGCAGCGGTGGATGTTGGTGATGCCGCCGGAGCGCTCCAGCGCGATGCTCAGGCTGCGCAGGAAGGAGGGCTCGTCGTCGACGAGCAGCAGGCCGAAGGAGGGGTAGAGGTTGTTCGTCATCGGGCGCTTCACCCACCTACTGTCGAGAGTTTCGCGATGTGTCACGGTGCGCGGGCGTCACGGCCATTCAGACCGGCAGCGGCTGCCGGGAGGTGGCTTCCCGAGCCGGCTGTGCCGATGCCGGCAGAATGAGAGTGACGGTCGTCCCTTCGCCGGGCCGGGAGTCGAACGCCAGGCTACCATGGTGCTCGCGCACGATGCCGGCGGACACGGACAGCCCCAGCCCGGTACCGCCGCACTCGCGGCGGGTGGTGAAGAACGGGTCCGTCAGTCGGCTCAACGCCTCGGCATCGATGCCCCTGCCCTGGTCGCGGACTTCCAGTACCACCCCCCTGGTCGGATCATGGCGTGTCGTCAGGAAGATGCCCTGGTCCGTGCTCTCCAGGGCCTGGCAGGCGTTCAACACCAGGTTGATCACGACCTGCTCGATGCGCTGGGCGTTGCCCTCGAGCGGCGGCAGGTCGCTGGCGTAGTGCGTCTCGAAGCGGCTGGTGGCCTTGCGAATCGAATTGTCGACCAGGCGCACGGCGGTGGTGACCACCTCGTTGAGATCCAGGGTCTCGCCCAGGTCGACACGGCCCTGCCGGGCGAAATCCTTGAGGTCGCCGACGATGCGCTTGATGCGTTGGGTACCTTCCAGCATCTCGTCGAGCATCGGCGGGATCTCCTCGCGCATCCGGGAATAGGCCAGCCCGCCGAGCATGAAATCGCCGTGCGTGCGGTAGTGCGCGTCGAGGATGGGCGCGGCATCGGCATAGGCGTCGCGCAGCACCGGCAGGTTCAGCAGCAGCAGGCTGCTGGGGTTGTTGATCTCGTGTGCCACACCGGACACCAGGATGCCCAGGGAGGTCATCTTGTCGGCCTGGATCAGTTGCTGCTGATGCAGCCGCAGCTCCTCGGTGCGGCTCGCCACCTCCTTCTTGAGCATGCGGTTCCAGACCACGATGCCGCCCAGGATCAGCAGCAGGAGCCCCGAGACCGCCGCCCCCACCTGGCCGATCTTCTTCCAGGGAATGCCGTCCGAGCTTTCCAGGGGGCCCAGCCACTTGTCGTAGATTGCCTGGTGGCGGCCGGTGTTCTTGAGAATGGCGAGCCCTTCGCTGAACTGGGCGAGCAGGTTCGAGTTGCCTTGCTTCACCGCGTAGCCGTAGCGCAGCGAGAAAGGGCGTGCCACCGGCCCGAGATTGGTCAACCCCAGCTCCCGGCTGAGATAGAGTGCCGGCAGGTTGGCCACCAGCGCGTAGTCGTGCTGGCCGGCGGCGAGCAGGCGCAAGGCATCGGCGTGGGTGTCCGTGGGGAACAGCCGGGCCCCCACCTCATGCTCGATCAGGTAGTCGTGCATGATGTCGCCGCGCTGGACGATCACCTCCTTGTCGCGCAACTCCTCTACCGCGACTATCGGGTCGCCACGACGGGCGAAGATCGACTGATGGACGATGGCGTGGGGCGGAGCGAAATCGAACCGCCCGGCGCGTTCGTCGGAGTAGGACATGCCCTGGAGGATATCGATCTCGCCGCTCTCCAGGCCGCGCCTGACCTCGCTCCAGGTATCCAGCTCGATGCGTACCTCGAGCCCCATCACCTCGGCGATGGCCCGGGTCAACTCGACGTTGTAGCCGGCCGGCAGGCCCTCGTCGTCCAGAAACTCGTACGGAGGATGGTAGTGATCCCCGCCGACGACGATGGTGGCGTCGCCGGCGGGGGACGCTTCTTGCCCCCAGCCCGGCAACGGCACCAGGGCAAGACTGACGGCAGCCGCGACCGCCCACAGCAGGCCCGATGCGGCGGGGGCAGTCGTACGTCGTGGTGGCGCCTGGCTTGCCGTCATCGGCCGTTACTCGATGTTCTGGATCTGCTCGCGCATCTGCTCGATCAGCACCTTGAGCTCGACCGCGCAGCGCGTGGTGCTGGCGACCACCGCCTTGGAGGAGAGGGTGTTGGCCTCGCGGTTGAGTTCCTGCATCAGGAAGTCGAGGCGCCGTCCCACGGGCCCCTGCTGGCCCAGCTGGCGCTCGACCTCGCCGACATGGGTCGCCAGGCGGTCGAGCTCCTCGTCGACGTCGGCCTTCTGGGCCAGCAGCACCAGCTCGGCCTCGAGCCGCTGGGGGTCGAGGTCGGCCTTGACGGCCTCGAGGCGCTCCAGCAGTTGGGCACGCTGGCGCTCGAGGATCTCCGGCATCAGCCGGCGCACCTCAGCCACCTGGGCGTTCACCGCCGCCAGCCGTTCGCGGATCATGACCGCCAGCTTGTCGCCCTCCCGGGCACGGCCGGCGAGCAGGTCGTCGAGGGCGGCATGGAACAGTGCCGTGGCCTCGGCCTTGACGGCCTCGAGATCCGGGCCTTGGGCGTCGAGCACGCCGGGGTGATCGAGCAGCGCCAGGGCGTCGGGCATGGGAGCGTCGCTCACCACCCCACGCACCTCGTCCAGCGCCGCGGCCAGGGCCTCGAGGCGTTCGCGACTGACGGTCAGGGTCGCCGCGCCGCTGGCCGGCTCGAAGCGCAGGGTGCACTCCACCTTGCCGCGCGCCAGGCGCGAGCGCAGCGCCTCGCGGAACATCGGCTCCAGGTCACGCAGGCTCTCCGGCAGGCGGAAGTGGGGATCGAGATAGCGCTGGTTCACCGAGCGCAGCTCCAGTTGCAGGCTGCCCCAGTCGGCCTCCCGGCTCAGGCGGGCGAAGGCGGTCATGCTGTGAGCCATGGGAACTCCTGTTGCGTCGCGGCGGTGAAGGCCCAGTGTAACCGATTAAGGGTGTAGAATGGCGGCCCCTGGCCGACCCCGGCCGTGACGCTCATTCGAACGACGAGAGGTTCTATGCGCCCCAGTGGACGACAGCCCGACCAGCCCCGCGAGATCCGCCTGACCCGTGACTATACCCGCCACGCCGAGGGCTCGGTGCTGGTGGAGTTCGGTGATACCCGGGTGCTGTGCAACGCCAGTGTCGAGGCCGGGGTACCGCGCTGGCTGCGCGGCAAGAATCAGGGCTGGGTCACCGCCGAGTACGGCATGCTGCCCCGCGCCACCCATACCCGCGGCGGCCGCGAGGCGGCCCGGGGCAAGCAGGGCGGGCGTACCCTGGAGATCCAGCGGCTGATCGGTCGCTCGCTGCGCGCAGCGGTCAACCTCAAGAAGCTCGGCGAGTTCACCATCACCGTGGACTGCGACGTCATCCAGGCCGATGGCGGCACCCGCACCGCCTCGATTACCGGTGGCTGCGTGGCACTGATCGACGCCATCCGCTACCTGCAGCGCGAAAAGAAGATCAAGGGCGATCCCTTCGTGCAGCTGGTCAGCTCGGTGTCGGTGGGCATCTTCAAGGGCGTGCCGGTGGTCGACCTCGACTATCCCGAGGACAGCGGCGCCGATACCGACATGAACGTGGTGATGGCCGAGAGCGGCGGGATGATCGAGGTGCAGGGCACCGCCGAGGCGGGTACCTTCTCCCGTGTGGAGCTCGACGCCATGCTCGATCTGGCCGAGCAGGCGGGGGCCGAGCTGTTCGGCCACCAGCGTGAGGCGTTGGGAATCCGCGGCTGAGCCGGCGGCCCTTTCCAGCACCCTGCAAATGCAGCACGCCGGCCCCTGGGCCGGCGTGTTGCGTTCCAGACGGGCCGGAACGGCGACGAAGGGCGCGATCAGAGCGTCAGGTCGTACTCGACGATCAGCGGGGCGAACTCGGAGAAGGTGGCGTCGGTGTCGATCCAGGCATCCACCACGTGGCGGCGGAAGTTGGGGCCCACCACCTGGTAGTCGATGCGCCAGCCTTCCTGGCGCGAACGCGGCACTTCCTGGTCGAGCTTCGGCCACCAGGTGTATTCGCCGGCGTCGCGGTTGATCTCGCGGAAGGTGTCGATGAAGCCGGTAGGGCCGAACACCTGGTCCATCCAGGCCCGCTCCTCGGGTCTGAAGCCGGGCGTGGTCTGGTTATCCGCCCAGTTCTCCAGGTCGATGGTCTTGTGGGCGATGTGCCAGGTGCCGCAGATGATGTATTCCCGGCGCTTGCGGGCCATCTTGGCCAGGTACTCCTGATACTGGGCCATGAAGGTCTGCTTGGCGGTCGGATCGCTGCCGTCGGGCATCAGGAAGCTGGCGATGCTGAAGCGATCGTAGTCGGCCTGCAGGAAGCGGCCCTCGTGGTCGCACTGCGGGAAGCCCAGGCCGTACATGATGGCCTTGGGGATCTTGCGGCAGTAGAGCCCCACCCCGGAGAAGCCGTCCTGCTCGGCGTCGAGGAAGTAGCCCTCGTAGCCTTCCGGGTAGAGGATGCTGTCGTCCAGCTCGAAGCTCTTGGCCTTGAGGTTCTGTACGCAGACGACATCGGCATCCTGGCTGGCCAGCCAGTCGAGAAAGCCTCGACCGACGGCCTCCCGGATGCCGTTGACATTGATGGTGGCGATTTTCATACATGGTCCCTTTTGCGTCGCGCGTGTATGATACCCGACGTTGCGACGTTTGGGTAAATGGCCTTTGCCCATGAACATGATAAGAGAGGCCGAGGTGGAGAGTAACGGCGTGCCCAGGCAACAGGACGGCGAGTTGCAAGCCTACCAGCGAGAGTTCATCGAGTTCGCCATCGACCAGGGCGTGCTGCGCTTCGGCGAGTTCACCCTCAAGTCGGGTCGGGTCAGTCCCTATTTCTTCAACGCCGGGCTGTTCCGCACCGGCCGGGCCCTGGCCCGCCTCGGCCGCTTCTACGCCCGCGCCATCGCCGACAGCGGCCTGGCAATCGACGTGCTGTTCGGCCCCGCTTACAAGGGCATTCCGCTGGCCGCCACCACCGCCGTGGCCCTGGCCGACCATCATGATCGCGACCTGCCCTACGCCTTCAACCGCAAGGAAGCCAAGGCCCATGGCGAGGGGGGCAGCATCGTCGGCGCCGAACTGGCCGGTGATATCCTGATCATCGACGACGTGATCACCGCCGGCACCGCCATTCGCGAGGTGATGGGCCTGATCGAGGCCGCGGGAGCCCGCGCCGCCGGCGTGGTCATCGCCCTGGACCGCCAGGAGCGCGGCAACGGCGCGAAGAGCGCCATCCAGGAGGTCGAGGCGAGCTACGGCATGCCGGTGATCAGTATCGTGACGCTGGACATGGTACTGGCCTATCTTGAACAGCATGCAGGCGATGAACTCCAGGGCCATGCGGCGGCCATCCGTGACTATCGCGAGCGCTACGGCGTGCGGGCCGCTGATGTCGATTCACAGCAGTCATGCCCACCGGGTGGACAAGGAGAGTGACATGAGACTGGTCATCATCACCATCGCCGGAGCGGCGCTGCTGGGCTTTACAACCCTCGCCCAGGCCCAGACCGCCAGCCTGGACCTCAACCTCAGCGAGGACGCCGTGCAGTTCGAGGCGGCCAGCGAAATCACCGACGGTATCGCCCTGGGCGGTGGCGTGATCGACAGCGACTACCGTCGCGATGCCACGGCCTTCCATGCCCAGTTGCTCGGCGTGGAGCGCACCGCCGAGTATGATGTCGGCGTGGGCGCCCGCTGGACCCAATTCGACACCGACCACGGCAAGGGCGGCGGCCTGGGCCTCGGTGGCTACGGCTATGCCTATGTACCCGCCATGCCGGCGCTCTCGCTTGGGGGGTATGGCTTCTACACCCCGAGCGTGGTCAACACCCGCGACCTGGACGACGGCTACGAGCTGGGTGTGCGGGCCCGCTACGCCTTCACCCCCAACGTCGACGGCTATGTCGGCTATCGGGCGCTGCGCGCCGATTTCGACGGCGACCGCGGCAGTTCTTCGCGCACCCTGGACAGCGGCCCCCTGGTGGGCGTACGTCTCTCCTTCTGAGCCGCTCCCGTGCCTTTCGCCTCGGGCCCCGGATGGGGCCCGACTGCGTTGCGCCCCCCGGCAGGAATCCCATGCTCGATATCGTCCTCTACCAGCCGGAGATCGCCCCCAACACCGGCAACCTGATCCGGCTGTGTGCCAACACCGGCTTCCGCCTGCACCTGATCGAACCACTGGGCTTCGAACTCGACGACAAGCGGTTGCGGCGTGCCGGGCTCGACTACCACGAGTGGGCCCGGGTGACGACACATCCCGACTGGCGCGCCTTTCTCGATGCGGTGGCACCCGAGCGGGTGTTCGCCGTATCGACTCGGGGGCGGACCGGCTATCATGAGCCGGCCTATCGAGAGGGGGATGTCCTGGTGTTCGGCCCCGAGACCCGCGGCCTGCCCCAGGCGATGCTCGACGCCCTGCCTGAATCCCGGCGCCTGCGGATTCCCATGCTGCCCGAGAGCCGCAGCCTCAACCTCTCCAACGCCTGCGCGGTGGTCGTCTTCGAGGCCTGGCGCCAGCTGGGATTCGCGGGAGCCGGCCTGCCGGGGGCCGGACCGTCGGGATCCGTGACCATCGGTCCCCTGGAGGAGTAAGCGATGTCGATCAAGCAGCGCCTGGCCAAGTTGAACCCCCGTCAGCAGGAGGCGGTGCGCTACATCGACGGCCCCTGCCTGGTGCTGGCCGGCGCCGGCTCCGGCAAGACCAGCGTGATCACCACCAAGATCGCCTACCTGGTGCAGGAGTGCGGCATGAGCGCGCGACGTATCGCCGCCGTGACCTTCACCAACAAGGCCGCACGCGAGATGAAGGAGCGGGTGGGATCGATGCTCAAGGGGCGCGAGGGGCACGGCCTGACCGTCTCCACCTTCCACACCCTGGGGCTCAACATCATCCGCGGCGAGCTCAAGGCGCTGGGCTACAAGCCCGGCTTCTCGCTGTTTGACCCCGAGGACGCCAAGGCGCTGCTGCGCGACCTGATGAACAAGGATGCCCAGGTCGACGCCGATCAGATCAACCGGGTCCAGCACCAGATCTCCCAGTGGAAGAACGACCTGATCCTGCCCGGCCAGGCGCTCTCCCACGCCGCCGACGACGACGAGCTGTTCGCCGCCCGGGTCTTCGAGGCCTACGGCCGCCACCTCAAGGCCTATAACGCCGTCGATTTCGACGACCTGATCCTGCTGCCGGTGGTGCTGCTGCGCGACGACCCCGAGGCACTCGCCCGGTGGCGGCGCAAGATCCACTACATGCTGGTGGACGAGTACCAGGACACCAACGTCAGCCAGTACCAGCTGGTCCAGTTGCTGATGAGCGAGCGCAAGACCTTCACCGTGGTCGGCGACGACGACCAGTCGATCTATGCCTGGCGCGGCGCCCGGCCGGAGAACCTGGTGACCCTGGGCGAGGACTTCCCGCGTCTCAATGTCATCAAGCTGGAACAGAACTACCGCTCCACCGGTACCATCCTGCGCGCCGCCAACACCCTGATCAGTAACAACCCCCACGTCTACGACAAGACGCTGTGGTCGGAAATGGGCGAGGGTGCGGCGATCCGCGTGGTGGTCAACCGCCACGAGGAGGCCGAAGCCGAGCGGGTGGCCAGCGAGATCCTCACCCGACGCATCAAGGAGCGCGCCGAGTGGCGCGACTTCGCGGTGCTCTACCGCGGCAACTTCCAGGCCCGGCTGCTCGAGCTGAAACTGCAGCACTACCAGATCCCCTACAAGCTCTCCGGCGGCACCTCCTTCTTCTCGCGCAACGAGATCAAGGACGCCATGGCCTACCTGCGCCTGCTGATCAACCCGGCCGACGACAACGCCTTCCTGCGCATCGTCAATGTGCCGCGCCGGGAGATCGGCCCCGGCACCCTGGAGAAGCTCGCCAACTATGCCAACGATCAGGCCACCGGGCGCGGCATCTCGCTGTTCGCCGCCTGTCACGAACTGGGCCTGGAGCAGGTGCTGCCCACGCGGGCCGTGGAACGGCTGTCGCGTTTCACCCACTTCATCGATGGCGTGCGCCGGCGCATGGATCAGGGCGATGCCATCGCCGCCATCCGCGAGATGATCCGCGAGATGGACTACGAGGCGTGGCTCTACCAGAACGCCAGCGCCCCGACCATCGCCGAGCGGCGCATGGCCAACGTCTGGATCCTGATCGACCAGCTCGAGAAATCGATGCAGCGCGAGCCGGAAGAGACCACGGCGAGCGAGGAAACCGAGACCGAGGGTGTCGAGGCCGCCATCTCACGCCTGGTGCTGCGCGATATCCTCGAGCAGCAGGCCGAGGAGGACGACTCCGACCGGGTGCAGTTGCTCACCATGCACGCCTCCAAGGGGCTGGAGTTCCCCCACGTCTACCTGATGGGGCTCGAGGAGGAGCTGCTGCCCCACCGCAACGCCATCGAGGCCGGCACCGTGGAGGAGGAGCGTCGCCTGGCCTATGTGGGCATCACCCGGGCGCGGCGCACCCTGACCCTGACCCTGGCGCGTCAGCGCAAGGCCTACGGCGAACTGATGGACTGCGCGCCGAGCCGCTTCCTCGACGAACTGCCCGCCGATGCCCTCGACTGGGAAGGGCGCGCCGACAAGGAGGACCCGGACAAGAAGCAGGCCCGGGGCCAGGATGCCATCGCCGGGCTGCGCTCCTTGTTGGGATGATCCCGGCTGCGGGCTGCGGGCTGCGGTGATGGCGTTGCGTGAGAGCGGCTTGCGGCGCGATAGCGACCGACCGTCAGACGATGCGCGAAACAACGCGAGCGGGGCGCCCGAAGGCGCCCCGCTCGCTTCCCCGTGGCCGGAAGCTACAGCACCGGCTCGACGAGGAAGTCGGTCGCGGCACGGACCTCGTCGTCGGAGAGGCTGGTATTGCCCCCCTTGGGCGGCATGGCACCGATACCGTTGATGGCGTGGTCGTAGAGCGTTTCGATGTCCTGATCGATGCGACCCTCCCATTCACCGGCTTCGCCACGACGCGGAGCGCCGGCGGCACCGGTCATGTGGCAGGCCATGCAGGCCTGGTTGTAGATCGCCTCGCCGTCGATGCCGGCATGGGCCGGCTCGTCGCCTGCGGCTTCTTCGACGGCTTCGTCAGCGGCCACGGCCGGGGCTTCGGCCTCTTCCTCCGCTGGGCCCTCTTCGGTCACGGCTTCCTCTGCAGCGACCTCCTCGCCACCCACTTCCGGCACGTCCATCACCGGCTCGAGCAGGTAGGCGGTCACGGCCTCCATCTCTGCGTCGCTGAGATTCGGGTTGCCGCCCCGTGGCGGCATGGCACCGATACCGTTGATGGAGTGATCCAACAGGGTGGCGAACCCCTGATCGACACGCTCGGCCCAGGCGTCGGCATCGCCGCGTACCGGGGCGCCGGCGGCACCGGACTCGTGGCAGGCCATGCAGACGCGGTTGTAGATGGCTTCGCCGTCGATGCCATTGGCGGCGGCTGGCTCGGCGGCCGCCGCGGCCGCGGTACCGCACTCCTCGCCCTGCAGGCACAGCTCGCCCACCGGTTTGAGACGCTCGGCGATGGCATCACGGTCCACCTCGGCCTGGGCGGAGGCCACGCCTGCGCTCAGCCCCAGGGCGGCCAGGCCCCCCATGATCAGCTTGCTGGATTTCACTCTCACCACCTCTTGACGGTCCTGTAATCGAATCTGCCCGTGGCGACGTCGCGAACGGCATCACGACAGCCGAGGGACGCCCTGACGCGCACAATGGGCGACAGTATACCGGCAACGCATTCGGCTGGAAAATGCCGCGGCCAACGTCTTTGGCCGTATCGCCGCGGGGCCCCGAGGCTCCTGCTGGACAGGAGAGGGGCAGCCGGGTAGGATGTGGACCGCTCGATGACGCCGCGTCTCGAGCCACAAGCGCCCGTAGCTCAGCTGGATAGAGTATCGGCCTCCGAAGCCGAGGGTCGCAGGTTCAAGTCCTGCCGGGCGCGCCAGACAGACACGGAGGGGCCCGCGAGCGATCGCGGGCCCCTCTCGTTGCGCGCCCCTTCCGGGAAAGCTCCCGGGACCATGCGCTCGCCTCAGTGGTGGTGATCGTCGGCGTCGCGGCGGCCCTCCCGGGCACTCTGCACCCAGACCTCTACCTCGATCTCCCCGCGCTCGGCGAACTCCAGGGTCAACGGGAAGCGTTCGCCCTCGTTGAGCGGGGTGACGAGGTTCATCAGCATCAGATGGTAGCCGCTACCCGGCCGCATGGTCTGGAGGGTCCCGGCCGGGATCTCGATCCGTTCGACTCGCCGCATCTGCATCACGCCATCGGCCATGGCCATGTCATGCAACTCCACCGACTCGCTGGCGGGCGTACGGGCCCCCACCAGCACGGCGTGCTCTCTCCCTTCCACCTGGATATCCACATAGGCTGCGGCATGGGGAATGCTGGGCGGCGCCGGCGTGGCGAAGGGATGGCTGACGCGTACGTCGCCCAGGCGGTAGTCATGGGCCATGGCGGTGACGGAGAAGACCAGGCCGGCGGCGAGCGGCAGGGAAGCACGAAGCGACATGAGACGGTTTCCTTCTCGGCCGAACGATGAGTTCGCCTACAGCATAGCAGCCCCCTCATGGCCCCATCAGCGCCCGCTCGGAATCGACTCCAGGCCGCGGTAGTGGCGCTCCCACATCAGCACCGCACCGGCGACGGCCCCGGGCAGCAGGAAGAGGTTGGCCAGCGGGATCCAGGTGATCAGGGTCACCCAACCACCGTAGCTCAACGTTGGCCACCAGCGGGAGGCCAGGCGGCGACGCATGTCGGCGAAACCGACCTTGTTGTTGTCCATGGGATAGTCGAGATAGGTGATGGCCATGATCCAGGCCGAGAAGGCGATCCACAGCAGCGGGGCGATCAGGTTGATCAGCGGGATCCAACTGATCACGAACAGCAGCGCCATGCGCGGCAGGATATAGACCAGCTTGACCAGCTCGCGCCCCAGGGCGTCGACGGCGGTCCTCGCCAGGCCGCGGTCGTCCAGCGGCGGTCGCCCGGTGGCAACCACCTCCACCTTCGCCGCCAGGAAGCCGTAGAAGGGGGCGGCGATCAGGTGGGTCACCAGGGTGAAGGTGAAGAACACGATCAGCACCAGGCCGATCACGAACAGCGGCCAGATCAGCCATTCGAGCCACGCCAGCCACCCCGGCACCATGGCCATCCAGCCGTCGAGCCAGCCAGCGAAGTTGGCCAGCACATAGCGCAGCATGGCCGCATAGACCAGCAGGTTGACGGCGATGGGCACGAACACATAGCGACGCAGGCCGCGACCATAGACCAACCGGGTACCGCGGGAAAGGGCCGAGAAGGCATCGAGCATGGGAAACCCTCGAGGAAGGCAGCGCATTCGACAATGCAATGCAACAGGCCACCGCCCGGAGGCGGTGGCCTGTTGCATTGACGGCTAATCGGCGGCGCGGGTCAACCCTTGCGGGTCAGCGACTGCTCGTCGAGCTCGTCCGGGTCGGTATGACGGATATCGAGCCCCTTGACCAGGTAGACCACGTACTCGGCCAGGTTGTTGGCATGGTCGCCGATGCGCTCCAGGGCGCGCAGGATCCACATCACGCTGAGCACCGGCGAGATCGCGCGGGCGTCCTCCATCATGAAGGTCATCAGCGCACGCATGGCGCTCTGATACTCGCTGTCCACCTGCTCGTCCTCGTGGACCACCTTGAGGGCCAGCTCGGTATCGAAGCGGGCGAAGGAGGTCAGGGCATCGCGCACCATCTTGCGCACGTGCTCGCTGATCAACCTCACCTCGACGAAGCCGCGGGAGCCGTTGTTGGCCTCCACCAGGCCGATGGCGTTGCGGGCGATCTTGCTGGCCTCGTCGCCGATGCGCTCGAGATCCGAGGCCGCACGGATCACCGCCAGTACCAGGCGCAGGTCGGACGCCGCCGGCTGGCGACGGGCCAGCACCCGGGTGCACTCCTCGTCGAGGCGGATCTGCATCTCGTTGACCTGATGGTCGCTGTCGATCACCCGCTCGGCCAGGCGGGTATCGCCGTCGAGCAGCGCCGTGACCGCGTCCTGGACCTGCTTCTCCACCAGGCCGCCCATGGCCATCAGGCGGGTCTTGAGCTCCTCGAGCTCCTGGTTGAACTGCCGGGAGATATGCTGGCTGTGGGTATCGCTGGTAATGTCCATGAGGCTCTCCTCGGGGCAGGGCGTCAGGCCATGCGCCCGGTGATGTAGTTCTCGGTGCGCCGCAGGCGCGGGTTGGTGAACAGCTCGTCGGTGGGGCCATACTCCACCAGCTCGCCCTCCTGCAGGAAGGCGGTGTAGTCAGAGACCCGCGCCGCCTGCTGCATGTTGTGGGTGACCAACACCAGGGTCAGCTGCGACTTCAGGTTACGGATCAGCTCCTCGATCTTCAGCGTCGAGATGGGGTCCAACGCCGAGGCCGGCTCGTCGAGCAGCAGTACCTCGGGCTTCACCGCCAGGGTCCGGGCGATCACCAGGCGTTGCTGCTGGCCGCCCGAGAGCGACCAGGCGGAAGCCCGTAGACGATCCTTCACCTCGTGCCACAGCGCCGCCGAGGTCAACGCCCACTCGACCACGTCGTCCATCTGTCGCCGGCGCAGCCCCCCAAGCAGGCGCAGGCCGAAGGCCACGTTGTCGTAGATCGACATCGGGAAGGGATTGGGCACCTGGAACACCATGCCCACCCGCCGCCGCAGCTCGGCCACCGCCACCTCGGGGGCGTGGATGTCGTCACCCTCGAGCAGGATGCGCCCCTGCCGCTCCACCTCCTCGTTGAGGTCATGGAGGCGATTGAGGGCGCGCAGCAGGGTCGACTTGCCGCAGCCCGAGGGTCCGATGAAGGCCGTCACCCGATGTCGCGGCACCCGCAGTGTGAGATCCCGCAGCGCCGGCTTGTCGCCGTAGGCGAGACTCAGGCCCTCGATCTCCAGGCAACTGGCCTCGCGGTCGAAGGCGAGGATCGGCGCTCGCGGCTGCGGAAACACGGACATCGAGGTCACTCCTCCCGGCACCAGGGCGCTCAATGGCGCGGCAAGGCCCCATGACGCACCTTCAGATGATGACGCAGAAATATTGCAGTCAGGTTAAGCACCAGGATCACCAGCACCAGCAGCAGCGCCGTGGCATAGACCAGCGGCAGCGCGGCCTGGACATCGCCGCCGTGGAAGGCGACGTCGTAGATGTGGTAACCCAGGTGCATGAACTTCCGTTCAAGATGCAGGAAGGGGAAGTCGCCGTCCACCGGCACCTGGGGCGCCAGCTTGGCCACCCCCACCAGCATCAGCGGTGCCACCTCGCCGGCGGCCCGGGCCACCGCCAGGATCACCCCGGTAAGCATCGCCGGCGTGGCCATCGGCAGCACCACCCGGGTGAGCATCTCCAGGCGGGTGGCGCCGAGGGCCAGGGCGCCCTCGCGCTGGTGATCGGGAATCCGCGCCAGCCCCTCCTCGGTGGCCACGATCACCACCGGCAGGGTCAACAGCGCCAGGGTCAGCGAGGCCCACAGCAGCCCACCGGTACCGAAGGTGGGCGACGGCAGCGAGTCCTCGAAGAACCATTCGTCCAGCGAACCGCCGATACCATAGACGAACACCCCGAGGCCGAAGACGCCATAGACGATGGAGGGCACGCCGGCCAGGTTGCGCACGGCGATGCGCACCAGCCGGGTGAGGCGCCCCTGGTAGGCCACCTCGTTGAGGTAGATCGCCGCGAGCACGCCGAAGGGCGTGACCAGCACCGACATCAGCAGCACCATCAGCACGGTGCCGAAGATCGCCGGCCACACGCCGCCGGCGGTATTGGCGGCCCGTGGCCCCTCGGAGAGAAAGCGCCAGACGCCCCGGCCCCAGGCGCCGAGCTTGTCGAGCGGTGACATGGCATTGGGCCGCCGAGCGCTCATCACGTCGACCAGTGGCTGCGTGAGCCGCCGGCCATCGGCGCTCTCCAGCGCCAGGCGATCATTCCCCATCGCGGCCTGGAGCTCGCGCAGCCGGGCATTGGCGCGGGCCAGCCTACGACTCGCCTCGGCATCGGGCCCGGCCACCAGACGCGCCGCCAGCGGCAGGATCGTCTCCCGGCGCAGCCTGGCCTGTTCCTCGCGCAGCGCCTCGAGCTCGACGAGACGCGCCTGGAGGATCGGCCAGGCCGTACCGCCCTCACCGAGCACCCGACCCTCGCGCTCCACCGCCAGCAGCCGGCCGATGAACTGCCCCCAGCGGCGGCGCTCCAGCACCACCAGCGCATCCGGATGGCTCACCCCGGCGATCTCGTCCAGCGCCACCCAGGTCCAGATGCCGCCATCCAGGTCGCGGTTGGCGGTGCGATAGAGCCGCTCGCGTCCCGCCTGCCCGGGCAGCCGCTCCTCCTTCACCGCCTCGCCGGCCAGCCAGCGGCCATTCTCGAGCTCCACCAGCGCCACCGGTGCCGGCCAGAAGTGGCCCAGGCCGCGCACGGCCAACAGCAGCAGCAGGGCACTCAGCATCAGCAACGAAAGCGCCACGCTGCCCGCTGCCAGCCAGGGCCAGGGCCCCTCACCTCGCGCCCGGCGGGCGCGAGGCGGGTCGTGGGGCATCATGGCGCGCCCCCCAGTCGCCGGTAGCGACGCCGTAGCCGGACGCGTACCACCTCCGCCAGGGTATTGACCAGGAAGGTGAAGACGAACAGTACAAGCGCCGCGAACAGCAGCAACCGGTAGTGAGTACCGCCGGGGGCGGCCTCGGGCAGCTCGATGGCGATGCTGGCAGCCATCGAGCGCATGCCATCGAAGGGGCTCAGGGTCATCAGCGCGGTATTGCCGCTGGCCATCAGCACGATCATGGTCTCGCCCACCGCCCGACCGGCGCCGATCATCACCGCCGAGAAGATCCCGGGGCTGGCCGCGGGCAGCATCACCTTCCACAGGGTCTGCCAGCGGGTCGCACCCAGCGCCTGGGCCCCTTCGCCGAGGCTTCCCGGTACGCCGGAGAGCGCGTCCTCGGCGAGGGCATAGACGCTGGGCATCACCGCGACGCCCATGGCCAGCCCGACGATCATGGCGTTGCGGCTGGCATAGTCGAGCCCCAGGCGGGTCTCCAGCCAGCCACGCAGGTCACCGCCGAACCAACCGGCCTCCAGCCAGGGGGCGAGGGCCAGCGCCGCGGCCACCAGCAGCAGCAGCCAGGGCACCAGCCAGAGCCCGGCCCAACCCAGCGGCAGACCGCGGCGCAACGCCATCGGCAGGCGCGTCCAGCCCCAGCCGGCGATCAGCACCCCCGGCGGCAGCAGCATCACCAGTGCCAGGGCCCCGGCCAGGTGCCGCTCCACCCAGGGGGCGAGTACCAGCCCGGCGATGAAGCCGACCACCACCCCGGGCAGTGCCTCCATCAGCTCCAGGGTAGGCTTGATGCGGCTGCGCAGCCGCCGCGACATGAACATGGCGGAGTGGATCGCCGCCCCCAGCGCCAGCGGCACGGCGATCACCAGCGCCCAGGCCGCCGCCTTGAGGGTACCCCAGGCGAGCGGGGTCATGCCGTATTGCGGCCGTTCCACCGCCGCGGTCACCGTGGGCTGCCAGCGATGTCGGGGCGCGTCGTAGCCCTCGTAGGGTTGCGGCAGCCACAGCGCCTGCCAGCTCACCTCGGGCGCCGTTCCTGCCGGGGAGGGCCAGAACAACGGCATCACTTCCACCACCAGGAAGACCCCGATGGCCAGCAACGCCGCCACCACCCCGATGCCGCCGGCGGTGATCAGCGCGGTCGCCAGACGGTCGCGGCCCCGGCGCAGGCGCTGTCGCAGATGCATTGACGGTGAGGGGTCGCTCATGGCCACGGCCTTCGGGGAGTTGCCCCAGCAAAATACGACAGAATCATGACACTCCCGTGACAGCGTCAGGGGGCATCGTGCAAGCCCAGCCGTCGACGCTGGCGCTCCAGGGTGGCCTGAGGCAGCGCGATGAAGCCGAGCTCGGACACCGTCTCCTGCCCTTCGGGCGAGAGGACCAGCTCGATGAAGGCGCGCTCCGGGCCGGGAAGCGTCTCGCCCGGCGGCAGGTTGAGATAGAGATAGAGGGTCCGGGAGAGGGGATAGTCGCCCCGGCGAACGTGCTCGGGGTCCGGCCGGAACGCCTTGCCCCCGGCATCGGCCAGGGCCAGGGCGCGCACCCCCGAGGTGAGGTGGTTGCGTCCGGCATAGCCGATCGCCCGCGGCGACGCCGTCACCGCCGCCACCACCGCCGCCGAGCCGGCATGCTCGTCGATGCGCATCCGGAAGTCGCCGTGGCACAGCGCACGCTGCTTGAACAACCCGTAGGTCCCCGAGGCGGCGTTGCGACCGTGCAGTGCGAGCCGCCCGCCCGGCCGCTCGATGCCCAGCTCGCGCCAGTGGGTGATGCCATGCTCGCCGCCGCAGCGACGGGTATCCGAGAAGATCGCATCCACCTCGGCGAGACGCAGGCTCTCCAGGGGGTTATGGCGATGCACCACGACCACCAGGGCATCCCGTGCGACCTCGATCTCCACCGGTGGATAGCCGTGGCGCGCGACGAAATCACGGCGCTCGGCATCGGACATGGCACGGGACATGGGGCCCAGCCGCGTCGAGCCGGCGATCAGCGCCGGGGGAGCGCTGGCGGAGCCGCTGGCCTGCAGCTGCAGTCGGATGCCAGGATGACGCTCGGTGAGCCGTTCTCCCCAGCGCAGCATCAAGCCCGCCAGGGTGTCCGAACCGACCGTACCCAGGGTGCCCGCCACCTCGTCGGCCAGGGCGGCGGGCATCGCCAGGATCAGTACCAGGGCCCCCAGCCAGCGGCGTCGTGCCTTCCCGCATCGTTGCATGCTGCCTCCCGAGAAACGCCCCCACGCCCGAGTCATGACATCGCAATGCTGGTGGCGGAGCAGCCCCAGCGTATACCATGCCGCTGTCGACCGGCCTGCCACCGCCCCCGGCAACAGGCCCATGGAATTTCACGACAAGATGTCACAACAACAAGTCAGGCAGACACTCCATCATGACTGAACTCGATGATGTACCCGCCCCCCAGGGCCAGCTGACCCTCAAGCTGCTGGCCAGTCGCCAGGATACCAATCTCCATGGCGACATCGCCGGAGGCTGGCTGGTGGCCCACATGGACCAGGCCGCCGAGCTGACTGCCGGCCGCGAGGCACATGGCCGCACCGCCACCGTGGCCATCGAGGCCATGGACTTCCTCTGCCCGGTACGGGTCGGCTCCATGGTCAATATCTTCACCGCGGTGCGCGAGATCGGCCACAGTTCGATCAAGATCGACGTGGAGGTATGGATCCGCTCCCCCCAGGAACGCGACCCGGACGAGTTGCACAAGGTCACCGAGGCCCGCTTCGTGATGGTGGCCCTGGACGACAACGGCCGCATCCGCGCCGTCCGCCAGAACGGCTGAGCCTCTCTCCATGACGGTCATTCTCCATAACGATCATGGGCGCCACCGGGGCGCCCATGACCGCGTCCGTCGAGTCGCGGATCAGCCCCCTACCGCTTCGCGACCTTTCAGGTAGGCGTATTCGCCGATGTCGCTGAAGGGTCGCACCAGGCGCTGGAAGGCCAGGTAGGACTCGTAGACCTTGGCCGAATCCGGGTCGCTGTCGACCTGTGCCTGGATGACCTCCCTGGCGGACTCGTAGAGCGCCGCCATGACGTCATCGGGGAAGGTCCGCAGCTGCACGCCGTGCTCGTTGACCAGGGTATCCAGGGCCTGGGAGTTGCGATAGGCAAACTCGCTGATCATCGCCAGGTTCGAGGCCTTGGCGGCTTCGCGCACCACGTCCTTGAGGTCGTCCGGCAGGGCGTTCCAGGCATCCAGGTTGACGGTCCCCTCGAGGATGGCGCTGGGCTCGTTCCACACCGTGGTGTAGTAGTAGTCGGCCACCTGGTGCAGGCCGAAGGCCAGGTCGTTGTAGGGACCGACCCAGTCGGCGGCGTCGAGCACCCCGGTCTGCATCGAGGTGAAGATCTCGCCACCGGGCATGTTCACCGTGGTCACCCCGATGCCGTTCATCGCTTCGCCGGCCAGCCCCGGCAGCCGCAGCTTGAGGCCCTGCATGTCGGCGAGCGAGTTCACCTCCCGCTTGAACCAGCCGGCCATCTGGGTACCGGTGTTGCCCACCGGGAACGGCTTCAGGTTGTGCTTGGCGTAGACCTCGTCCCACAGCTCCTGGCCGCCCCCATGGTAGAGCCAGGCATTGGTCTCGGTGGTGTTCATGCCGAAGGGCACGGCGGTGAAGAACTGGGAGGCCGCGACCTTGCCGCGCCAGTAGTAGGCAGCGGAGTGGCCCATCTCGGCGGTACCGGCGGCCACTGCATCGAACACCTCCAGCGCCGGTACCAGCTCGCCGGCCCCGTGCACGCGAATGCGCATGCGACCGTTGGAGAGCTTCTCGATGCGCTCGGCAAAATCGTTGGCGCCGGTGCCCAGGGCGGGGAAGTTCTTCGGCCAGGAGGTCACCATGTCCCAGGTGATGGTCTCCTGGGCCTTGGCGGTGGAAACGAAGGGGGCGGCGACGACACCGGCGGCACCGACACCCACGGTCTTGAGGCTGTTCTTGAGAAAGAGACGGCGTTGCATGGCGAGCGTGACTCCTGGTGATTGTTCTGATCCACGCTCATGCCGGGAGCCGCTGGTTCAAGTCACGAGAGATGCAGCAGCGCTTCCCGAAGCGCGGTATGTCCGCCAGTGAGTATGCTTCATTGCTGAATTGCCCGGCAAGCATGGCCCTTTGACGTGGACGTCAACGGAAACTCGCTCGGCGCCTAGGAGCCTGTCGGACTTGACCGATCGTCGCGAGAAACACGAATTTCGAGACAAGTTTATCGATCTGATGAGGCGAATAGCCCGCTATTTAACGAATCAGATCGAATGAAATTGGCCGAAAGGTCGGGTTTCGTAGTAGATCAGCGTTAAGTCCGACAGGCTCCTACAGCGGCGTCAGCTTGGCGAAGCCCAGCACCAGCCACTTGTCGCCCTCGCCCTCGAAGCTGACCTGGACCCGGGCGCGCTCGCCCTCACCCTCGGCGTTGAGGATCACCCCCTCACCGAACACCGGATGCCGGACGCGTTGGCCCAGGCTCAGGCTGGGCAGGTCACCGCCACCGTTCACCGAGGTCTGGCGCGACAGCCCCACCGCCGGCCGGCCGGCGGTCAGCGGCCGCGAGATCTGGCCACGCAGACGCACCTCCTCCAGGAACTCGTCGGGGATCTCGCGCAGGAAGCGCGACGGCCGCTGGAAGGTCTCCTTGCCGTGCAGGCGGCGCAGCTCGGCATGGGTCAGGTAGAGCTTGCGCATGGCACGGGTCAGGCCCACGTAGCAGAGCCGGCGCTCCTCCTCGAGGCGCCCCGGTTCTTCCATGGACATCTTGTGCGGGAACAGCCCCTCCTCGACCCCGGCGATGAACACCACCGGGAACTCCAGCCCCTTGGCCGAGTGCAGGGTCATCAGCTGCACGCAGTCCTCGAAGTCGTCGGCCTCGTGGTCGCCGGCGTTGAGCGCCGCCTCGGCGAGGAAGCCCTCCAGCGCCACGGCCCCCTCGCCGGCCACGGGCGGGTCCAGGGCCTCGCCCTGGGTGAAGGCGCGGGCCGCCGTGACCAGTTCCTCGAGGTTCTCGACCCTCGCCTGGCCCTTCTCGCCCTTCTCGCTGCGGTGGTGCTCGACCAGCCCCGAGGCCTCATTCACGTGGTCGATGATCTCGTGCAGCGCGAGGCCGGCGGTGTCGTTGTCGAGCCGCTCGATCAGGTCGGCGAAGGCCTTGACCGCCGAGCCGGCACGGCCCCTGAGCGAACCGTCGCTGATGCCGTCGTGCAGCGCCTGCCACAGCGGGACACCGGTCAGGCGCGCCCGCTCGCGCAGGAGTTCCACGGTGCGGGTGCCGATGCCCCGGGCCGGCACATTGATCACTCGCTCGAGCGAGGCGTCGTCGTCGCGGTTGAGCAGCAATCGCAGGTAGGCCAGGGCGTTCTTGATCTCGAGGCGCTCGTAGAAGCGCTGGCCGCCGTAGATGCGGTAGGGTACCCCCTGGCGGATCAGGGTCTCCTCGAGCACCCGGGACTGGGCGTTGGAGCGGTAGAGGATCGCGATCTCGCGGCGGCTATGGCCCTCGTTCACCTTCTCCTTGATCGTGTCGACGATGAAGCGTGCCTCATCGAGATCATTGAAGCCGCTGTAAACGGAGATCGGCTCGCCGCGGGCACCGGCCGTCCACAGCTCCTTGCCCATGCGCGAGGCGTTGTGGCTGATCAGCGCATTGGCGGCGTCGAGGATGGCGCTGGTGGAGCGGTAGTTCTGCTCCAGGCGCACGGTGCGGGTGTCGCGGAACTCCTGTTCGAAGCGCCGGATGTTCTCGACCCGAGCGCCGCGCCAGCCATAGATCGACTGGTCGTCGTCGCCGACCACCGTCATCGGTGTGTGCATGCCGGTGAGCAGCTTGAGCCAGGCGTACTGCAGGGTGTTGGTGTCCTGGAACTCGTCGACCAGCACATGGGCGAAGCGCTCCTGATAGTGGGCGAGCAGCGCGGGGTTGTCGCGCAGGAGTTCCAGGCTCCTGAGCAGCAGTTCGCCGAAGTCGACCAGTCCGCCGCGCTCGCAGGTCAGCTGGTAGCGCTCGTAGAGCTCGACCATCTGGCTCATGTAGGCGTCGCCGTGGGCATCCACCTGGTGCGGGCGCAGTCCCTCCTCCTTGCAGCCGGAGATGAACGATTGCACCTGGCGCGGCGGGAAGCGTTCGTCGTCGACGCGGTGATCCTTGAGCAGGCGCTTGATCAGCCGCAACTGGTCGTCCGAGTCGATGATCTGGAAGTGCTGCGGTAGCCGCGCATCCTGCCAGTGGGTACGCAGCAGGCGGTGGGCGATGGAGTGGAAGGTGCCGACCCAGACGTTGCGCAGCGACAGGCCCAGCAGCGCCTCGAGGCGGGTGCGCATCTCGCGAGCCGCCTTGTTGGTGAAGGTCACGGCGAGCACCGCATAGGGGGAGAGCCCCTCGGCCTGCATCAGCCAGGCGATGCGATGCACCAGCACCCGGGTCTTGCCCGAACCGGCGCCGGCCAGCACCAGCATGTTGCCCTGGGGGGCGCTGACCGCCTCGCGCTGGGCGGGGTTCAACTGATCGAGGATCGCCGTGACGTCGTCCATATCGGGGGCTACTGCGGGTAGAAAAATGGACGCTCAGCTTAGCATATCAACCAGTCCAATCATCGAGGCGAGCGGCGCCGGGGACAGGTCGAAGCGGAGGTCATTCGTCAGGGATGACGAATGTAGCGCCCAAGGATGGGTTCACAGCGCCTCCGCATAGACCTGTGGCCGGGTAAGCCGCGTCTTCAGGTGGCTATGGCTTGCCTTCCTGCTCGGGAAACCTCAACGGCGTCAGGCTCTTCTTCACCGCCTTGAGCTGTTCGGCGAGCCTGGGGCCGCGGGTCTTGGCCACGCCCACGGCGAGCACGTCGACCAGCACCAGGTGGGCGATGCGCGAACTCATCGGGGTGTAGATCTCGGTGTCCTCGTGGACGTCGATGTAGAGCGGCAGGGTGACCTCCTCGGCCAGCGGCGACCCGCTGGGACACAGGCCGATCACCGTGGCGCCGGCCTCGCGGGCCAGGCGCACGCTGGCCACCAGGGCGCGGGTGCGGCCGGTCTGGGAGATGGCCACCACCACGTCGCCATCGTTGAGCGTCACCGCCGACATGTTCTGCATGTGCGGGTCGGCGTAGGCGGCGGTGGAGATCTGCAGGCGAAAGAACTTGTGCTGGGCGTCGAAGGCCACCGCCCCGGAGGCGCCGAAGCCGTAGAACTCGACGCGGTTGGCCATGGCCAGGGCGTTGATCGCCCGGCTCAACGCCTCGTTGTCGAGCCGGTCGCGCACCGACAGCAGGGTGCCCACGGTGGAGTCGAAGATGCTGTGGGAGAATTCCGCCACCGAGTCGCTGTCGTTCATCGAGAACTGGGCGAACTGGCTGCCGGTGGCAAGCATCTGGGCGAGCTTGAGCTTGAAGTCCTGAAAGCCGTTGCAGCCGAGCGCCCGGCAGAAGCGTACCACGGTGGGCTCGCTGACCTTGGCCTCGGTAGCCAGATCGACGATGCGCATGTGGATGACTTCCTCGGGGTTGCGCAGCACGAAGCGCGCGACCTTCTGCTCGGAGCGGCGGAAGTGCTCCATGCGACGCCTCATCTCATCGAACAGGGCACGGCTCACGCGAAACTCCTTGCTTGTAGGTCGCCGCACCCCGGGGATGAAGCGACGCAAACGGTGGCTGGTTCATGGACACAGTATGCCCCAAGCCGGGGATCGATGCGCGCCGCCCGGGGATTCGGCCCGGCAATCGCCGCGAAGGCCTGGCGTTGCCACCAATCGCCTCACGTCGTCATCATTCTGTCAAGTGCGATATAGTAAGAAATGCAGTGTCGCGCAGCGTCCCTGAAGCCGGCACTTTCACTGCAGACAGGAGAGTCGATCATGCGCAATGTCGAACGGTTATCCTCCCTGAAGAGTGAACTTCTCGACATCTTCATGAGCATGCAGGTCGCCGAACACGAGCAGCGCTCACGGACCGCCGCCCAGCGCAACCTCCGTGCCCGCCGTGGCATCGAGTTGCACAACGAGTTCAAGCGACTATCCCGGGACATCGCCCAGTTGCCCGAGGACGAACCGCCCGAGGACGAGATGCACTGAACGCCCCGGCCCGCCGCGGGCCGAGGACGCTTCTAGACGCAGCGAGCCCCGCTCCCGCGGGGCTCGGAGGGGGCTTCGCCCCCGGCACATCGGCAATGACTCACAGGCTGGAGACGAACACCAGGATCACCCCGATGGGCGCGACATAGCGCGCCACCAGGTGCCAGAGTTTCTCGACCCCCCCCTCGATATTCAGCTCGGCGGCCACACTGCGGCGATCCAGGCACCAGGCGACGAAGACGATCGCCCCCAGGCCGGTCAGCGGCAGCAGGATCTTGCTGGTGAAGGTGTCCAGCAGATCGAAGACGTTGAGGCCGAACAGCACCGGCACGTCCCAGACGTTGAACGACATCAGCGCCGCGATACCCAGCGCCCAGACCGCCACGCCGCCGGCCAGGGTGGCCACCACCCGGGTCAACGGGGTGCGCTCCTCGACGAACTCCACCACCGGCTCGAGCAGCGAGATCGCCGAGGTCAGGGCCGCGAAGGTGAGCAGGAGGAAGAACATCAGGCCGAGCAGGGTGCCTCCGGTCATGTTGCCGAAGGCCAGCGGCAGGGTGACGAAGATCAGCCCCGGGCCTTCGCCGGCACTCAACCCGTTGGCGAACACGATGGGGAAGATCGCCAGCCCCGCCAGCAGCGCGATGACGGTGTCCAGGATGATCACCGTGCGTGCGGTGCCGAGCAGGTTGACGTCCTCGCCCAGGTAGGAGCCGTAGGCCATCATGATGCCCATGCCCAGCGACAGGGTGAAGAAGGCCTGGCCCATGGCGGCCAGTACCACGCCGCCGGTGAGGGCACTCCAGTCGGGGCGGAACATGAAGGCCAGCGCCTCGCCGAAGTGACCGGTGGTCATGCCGTAGCCGACCAGGATCAGCATCAGCACCACCAGGGCCGGCATCAGGGTGCGCACCGCTCCCTCCAGGCCCTTGGTCACGCCTCGTGCGACGATCCACACCACCAGCGCCATGAAGGCCGTATGCCACAGCAGCAGCACGCCGGGGCTGGCCAGCAGGTTACCGAAGATGGCCCCCACGCCATCGGCGTCCTGACCGGTGAAGGTGCCGGTGACCGAATTCAGGGTATAGGAGAGCGACCAGCCGCCGATCACGCTGTAGAAGGAGAGGATCAGGAAGGCCGCCAGCACTCCGCTGACCCCCAGCAACGCCCAGGCTCGTGGCTGGCCGCTCTTGCCGGCCAGCTCGAGCATGGAATTGACGGGATTCTTCTGGCCGCGGCGGCCGATCAGCCACTCGGCGACCAGGATCGGCAGGCCGACCACCGCCACGCAGGCGAGGTAGACCAGCACGAAGGCGGCACCGCCGCTGTCGCCGACCATGTAGGAGAAACGCCAGATATTGCCCAGCCCCACCGCCGAACCGGTGGCCGCCAGGATAAAGGCCATCTTGGATGACCACTGTGCATGGGATAGTTTCGACATGTTCCACCCTGATTGTGCGTGTCGCCATCGATCGGTCGGATGCGATGACGGCTTGTGCTTGTTGTTGCCACGTCCAGGACGCCATGGGTCGCATGGCGCCGACCAGAGCATGACAGGATCCAGGCAGGATCACCGCCAAGTCGCGCGCCGCTGCCGAGGCCAGGTGAGGCCGGAGCAGGGAGCGCTGCATGCCTGGATGCCGCGAGATAAGCACAGGTTTAGCGCAAATCCCGGGAATATCCATGGGTAATGGCATGCAGGGCCATAAAACTATCCGATCATACGCTTGATGGCTAGCCGTCGGACGAGAAAGACGGAGCGGGCGACGCGACTCCCGCGTAGCGACGTCAGAACAGCGCCTCCTGACGCTCGCCGGGGAAGCGCGAAAGCGCCGGCAGCGAACAGTGTTCGGCCAGGCGGGAATGGAGGCGCCGCGCGAGTTCCGGCGCCTGCCGGTTATCGGGCGTATGCACAAGCAGGAAAGGGGTTTTCCCCTGTTTTATCCACAGGCCGAGGCGTTCGATCCAGGGCTGGAAATAGCGTTCGTTGAGCCCGGTGTCGATGTGTCCGATGAAGCGCACCAGCGGACTCCCCCCCGTGGAAAGCACGTGTAATGGGCGTTTCGGCTTCTCGCCCTGGGCCTTGAGCAGACCAGGGTGGTCGCCGGCCGGCGTGGCGAAGAGCGGCCGGACATCGAGCATCACCCGGTCGGCGCCGTGAGTTATCAACAATCGGTTCAGGGCGATCTCGGCCGCCCCCTTGTGGAAAAATTCCCTGTGACGCACCTCCACGGCACAGGGAATGCCTGTGGGCCAGCGCGACAGCAGGGCTTCCAGCCGGGGTAGCTCATCGACCCCGAAATCCCTCGGCAACTGGACCATCAGCGGACCGAGGCGATCGTGCAGGGGAGCTAGGGCCTCGAGGAAGCCGTCGACGTCGGCCTCGACCCCGGCCAGGCGCCGCTCGTGGGTCAGGGCCGCCGGCAGCTTGAAGCAGAAGCGGAAACCCGGCGGCGCCTGGCGCGCCCAGTCCGCCACCGTCTCGGCACGCGGCGCGCCGCTGTAGAAGGTGGTATTGCCCTCGACGGTGGAAAACACCCGGGCGTACTCCTCGAGCAGGCCGGCATTGCCGCCATGGGGCGGATAGAGGGTGCCACGCCACGCCTGCTTGGCCCACATGGGCAATCCGAGATACAGTCCCGACATACCGATCACTCTTCTGTAACAAAAAGGCAAGGTAACGCCGAGGACCCGCTGGCAGCATGAGCGCCAATACGCCTCACGGAAGGGGGAAACGCCACCCGGCGCTCAGCGATGCCCATGGAGACGAACCTGAATCTCGCCCTGTTCGAGCTGCTCAATGCCCCGCCCGATGCCGACCCCCGCTGGCTGCTGGTGGCCGAGATCGGTGCGGTCTACCTGATCTGGATGATTCCGGCGCTGCTGGTGATCGGCTGGCTGCGCGGCAGCGACCGCCTGCGCGAACCGCTGCTGGAAGCCTTCCTTGCCACCCTGCTGGCGCTGGCGGCGAGTGGGCTGATCGGCCTGCTGTGGCCCCTGCCACGCCCCTTCATGGTGCCCGTCGGCCAGACCTTTCTGGAACACGCGCCGACGCCGGCCTTTCCCAGCAACCACCTCACCATCATGCTGACCGTGGCCTTCAGCCTGATGCTGCACGCCGGTACCCGGCGCCTCGGGCGCTACCTGCTGCTGCTGGCGCTGCCGGTCGCGCTGGCCCGCGTTCACCTGGGCGTCCACTTCCCCCGGGACATGCTGGGTGCCGCCCTGCTGGCCGCCGGCATGGCCCTGCTGGTGGGCGCCAGCCGCGACTGGCTGGTGCGGCCCTTCTACCGCCGGGTGGCGCGACGCCTCTACCACTGGCTGTTCGCGCCACTGATCGCCCGGGGCTGGGTGAAGCCCTGAGGCCCCCCGGCCGAGTTCCTCCAGGGGAAGGCCCACCGCCACCGAGCTACTCCACGGTCACGGATTTGGCGAGGTTGCGCGGCTGGTCCACATCGGTGCCCTTGAGCACCGCCACATGGTAGCTGAGCAGTTGCAGCGGCACAGTGTAGAGGATCGGCGCCAGCGCCTCGTGGACATGGGGCAGGCACAGTACCCGGATGCCTTCCTCCTCCTCCAGCTTGACCTGCTCGTCGGCAAAGACGAACAGCTCGCCGCCCCGCGCCCGCACCTCCTGGAGGTTGGACTTGAGCTTGTCGAGCAACTCGTCGTTGGGGGCGACGGAGATGACCGGCATCTCGCTGTCCACCAGCGCCAGCGGGCCGTGCTTGAGCTCGCCGGCCGGGTAGGCCTCGGCGTGGATGTAGGAGATCTCCTTGAGCTTGAGCGCCCCCTCCAGGGCGATGGGGAAGTGCGCCCCGCGCCCCAGGAAGAGCGCATGCTGCTTCTCGGCGAAGGCGGTGGAGAGCGCCTCGATCTGCGGATCGAGGTCCAGGACCCGCTCCACCAGGCCGGGCAGGCCGCGCAGGGCGGCCACCAGCTCGGCCTGTACCCCCTCGTCCAGCCCCTTGACCCGGCCCAGTGCCAGGGTCAACAGCATCAGCGCGGTGAGCTGGGTGGTGAAGGCCTTGGTCGAGGCCACGCCGATCTCGGGGCCGGCCTGGGTCATCAGGGTCAGGTCGGACTCGCGTACCAGGGAGCTGCCCGGCACGTTGCAGATCGCCAGGCTGGCGAGATATCCACGCTCGCGGGCGAAGCGCAGCGCCGCCAGGGTGTCGGCGGTCTCCCCCGACTGGGAGAGCGTCACGAACAGGGTGCCGTCGGGCACCACCACCTGGCGGTAGCGATACTCCGAGGCGACCTCGACCTGCACCGGGACGCCCGCGAAACGCTCGAGCCAGTAGCGCGCCACCAGGCCCGCGTGATAGCTGGTGCCGCAGGCAACGACATGGACCTGGCGCACCCGGTCGAACAGCGCCTCGGCCTCGGGGCCAAAGCTCTCCACCAGCACCGACCGCTCCCCCAGGCGCCCCTCCAGGGCCGCGGCGATCACCGCCGGCTGCTCATGGATCTCCTTGAGCATGAAGTGACGGTAGTCGCCCTTGCTGGCCGCCCCGTCACCGTGCTCGAAGGTCTGCGCCTCGCGCTCGACCGCCTGCCCCGCGGCGTCGAACACCGCAACGCCGCCCCGCGACGAGAGGCGTACCACGTCCCCCTCCTGCAGGTAGACGAAGCGGTCGGTGACCTGCAGCAGGGCCAGGGGGTCGGAGCCCAGGAAGGCCTCGTCGATGCCCACGCCCACCACCAGCGGGCTACCCTTGCGGGCGCCGACGACCACGTCGGGCTCGTCGACGTGCATCACGGCCAGCGCATAGGCGCCCTCGAGCCGGGCCAGCACCCGCTGCACCGCGGCCAGCAGGCCGCCGCCGAGGCGGTACTCCCGGTCCACCAGGTGGGCCACCACCTCGGTATCGGTCTGGGACTCGAAGACATAGCCGGCGTCGCGGAGCTCCTGACGCAGCGCCTCGTGATTCTCGATGATGCCGTTGTGTACCACCACCAGGCGCTCACCCGACCGGTGCGGGTGGGCATTCTCCTCGGTGGGCCGACCATGGGTGGCCCAGCGGGTATGGGCGATACCGCAGCGGCCGGACAGCGGTTCGCCCGCAAGCCGCGCCTCGAGTGCCGCCACCTTGCCTACCGTACGGCATCGCTGCAGGCCTCCCTCGAGGGAGAGCACGGCCATCCCCGCCGAATCGTAGCCGCGATACTCGAGCCGCTTGAGTCCCTCGAGCAGGATGCCCTGGACGTTGCGCTCGGCAACGGCACCGACGATTCCACACATAGACGTTCTCCTCAGGGTTCCTGGCGCTTGGTCGGCCGCGGCCAGTCGGCCTTGCTGATCTGGCGACCGCGGGAGACCGCCAGGGCGTTGTCGGGCACGTCCTTGCTGATAGTGGAACCGGCGCCCACGGTGGCCCCCTTGCCGACGCTGACCGGCGCCACCAGCGCGGTGTTGGAGCCGATGAAGGCCGCGTCGCCGATCTCGGTGCGGTGCTTGTTGGCGCCGTCGTAGTTGCAGGTGATGGTGCCGGCGCCGACGTTGACGTCGCGCCCCAGGGAGGCATCGCCCACATAGCTCAAGTGGTTGATCTTGCTGCCCTCGCCCACCTCGGCGTTCTTGGTCTCGACGAAGTTGCCGACCCTGGCCCCCACCGCCAGCCGCGAACCGGGGCGCAGCCGGGCGAAGGGGCCGATGCGGTTGTGGCCGGCCGCCACCGCGCCCTCGATGACGCTGTGGGGCTCGACCCGTGTCTCGGCACCGATGTGGCTGTCGCGGATCACGCAGTGGGGGCCGATGCGGACGCCCTCGCCCAGTTCCACCTCGCCCTCGAAGATGCAGCCCACGTCGATCTCCACGTCATGGCCACAGGTCAAGGTTCCGCGGATGTCGAGGCGCTCGGGGTCGAGCAGCGCCACGCCCTCGGCCATCAGGTGATCGGCCAGCTCGCGCTGATGGGCCCGCTCCAGGCGGGCCATCTGGGCGCGGTTGTTGACCCCCTCGACCTCGAGCGGATTGGCCGGCTGGGTGGTGACGATCCTCACTCCCTCGGCTGCCGCCATGGCGATCACATCGGTCAGGTAGTACTCGCCCTGGGCATTGTCGGCCGACAGCTGCGGCAGCCAGCGCCGGAGCTGGGCCGCGGTCATGGCCATGATGCCGGTGTTGCACTCGCGGATGGCGAGCTCGGCCTGGGAGGCGTCCTTGTGCTCGACGATGGCCACCGCCTCGCCCGCGGCGTTGCGCAGGATACGACCGTAGCCACCGGGCTCGTCGAGGGTCACGGTCAGGAGTCCCAAATGCTGCTCGTCGACGCCCTCGAGCAGGCTCGCCAGGGTCTCGCGGCGGATCAGCGGCACGTCGCCATAGAGTACCAGCACCTTGCCGTGGCCGAGCCCGTCGAGGGCCTGGGCGACGGCGTGCCCGGTGCCCTTCTGCTCCGCCTGCAGGGCGAAGCGCACTTCGTCGTCGGCCAGCGCCTCGCGCACATGCCCGGCTCCGTGGCCGATCACCACATGGGTGCGATCGGCGGCGAGCCCTCGGGCGGTGTCGATCACGTGACGCACCATCGGCTTGCCGGCCAGCCGGTGCAGCACCTTGGGCAACGTCGAGCGCATCCGCGTGCCCTGTCCGGCCGCGAGAATCACCACGTCGAGCGTCATCAATGACTCCTTGTCCATTGTCGTCAATCGTTACATTCTAGATGGTTCCGGGTCCGCCGCTCCATGCCGACCCGGACTGATTTACCCCTCACCGCACCTCGAGGCCGAGCTCCTCGACCAGCGCCTCGCCGAAGGTCTCGACGAAACCGGGACTGACCCGGCTGCTCCAGTCCTCGTCCTCGCGCACGATCATCAGCACGCTGAGGCCCTGCTCCCTGGCCAGTGCCATCCCCTGCTCCTCGCCCAGCACCATCAGCGCCGTGGCCCAGGCATCCGCCCAGGCGTTGGAGGGGTGGGCCACCGTCACCGAGGCCAGCCGATGCTCGATGGGTCGGCCGGTACGCGGATCCAGGGTGTGAGAGTAACGCCGGCCGTCGTCCTCGAAGTAGTTGCGGTAATCGCCGGAGGTGGCGACCGAGATGTCATGCAGCGGTACCACGTGACGCGCTTCCTGCCGGTCGTCCAGGGGCGCCTCGATGCCGATGCGCCAGGGCTGGCTCGCGCCATCGCGATAGCCGCGCACGACCAGATCCCCGCCCAGGTTGACCAGGTAGTGCTCGATGCCCTGGCGGTCCAGATAGGCCGCCACCCGGTCGGTGCCGTGCCCCTTGGCCACGCCGCCGAGATCGACGACGACGTCGCCCAGTCGGCGGGCCTGGAACCTCTCCACGTCGACCTCGATGCTGTCAGGGCCCACCTCGGCCAGCCGCTCGGCCAGGGTCGCGTCGTCGGGGATCTCCCGCGGGCGGGCCTCGGCGCCGAAGCTCCACAGATTGACCAGGCCACCGACGGTCATGTCGAAGGCGCCGTCACTGGCCTCGGCCACCGCCCGGCCGATCGCCAGCACCTCGATCAACTCGTCGGAGAGCGGTTGCCACTCGCCGATCGGTGCCTGGTTGAAGGCCAAGAGCTCCGAATCCTCGCGGTAGATCGACATCGCGGCATCCACCGCCTCGAGCTCCTCCAGGAAGCCCTCCTCGAGCGCCCGGGCCTGGCCCTGGGTCAAGTCATCGGCGATGGTGACCTGGTAGAAACTGCCGAAGATGCTGCCCTCCAGACGCACCGGCGATTCCAGCGGTCGGTCACTCTCCGAACAGGCCGCCAGCAGCAGGACCAGCGCGAGCAGCAGCGGCAGTGTCAACGGTCGAACAGGATGCATCGCTCAAGATCTCCAGGGAACGGGTGGTGCGAGCTTACCAGAACAGCCACAGCAGCCAGAGCCCCAATGCCAGGCGATACACCACGAACGGCTGCATGCCGATCCGGCGGATGAAGGCCAGGAAGTAGTGGATGCAGAGGTAGGCGCTCATGCCCGACAGCAGGGTCCCCACTGCCAGGGTCGACCAGTCCGTCGCCCGGGGCTCGTTGACCAGGCCGGCGATCTCCAGCGCGCTGGCCAGCACGATGACCGGAATCGACAGCAAGAAGGAGAAGCGCGCCGCCCCTTCGCGACTCATGCCGAGCAGCAGCGCCGCGGTGATGGTGATCCCCGAGCGCGAGGTGCCGGGGATCAGCGCCAGGGCCTGGGCACCGCCGATCAGCAGGGCGTCCTTCAGGGTCAACTGGTACTCGCTGCGCC
Organism: Halomonas sp. LMYGS-3; assembly: GCF_059509875.1. Classification (NCBI taxonomy): domain Bacteria; kingdom Pseudomonadati; phylum Pseudomonadota; class Gammaproteobacteria; order Oceanospirillales; family Halomonadaceae; genus Halomonas; species Halomonas sp. LMYGS-3. Next base: position 160,021 of record NZ_JCAKFQ010000001.1, read on the forward strand.
CGGCATGTCGGCGCCAGTCGGCATAGCCGAGCAGCACGCCGAAGCCGATCAGGCCGGCGGCGATGATCAGCGGTGAGCGCATACCGACCTCGATGGCGTCGTGGAAGACGAAGCCGACCACACAGACCGGGATCGTCGCCAGCAGCACCCACCAGGCCAGGCGGGCATCCTGGTCGGGTACTCCACCGCGCAGCGACGCGGTCCAGCTGACGACCATCCGCCCGAGTTCGTGGCGGAAATAGAGCACCACCGCTGCCAGGCTGCCGAGGTGCAGCGCGACATCGAAGGCCAGCCCCTGATCGTCCCAGTCGGTGAGCACCGGGACCAGGATCAGGTGGGCGGAGCTGGAGACGGGCAGGAACTCGGTCAGTCCCTGGACGACGGAGAGAACGGCGACCTGAAGCCAGTCCATGGCGGTTCCTGCGTGGGTTAACGGAGTCGGATACGACGCAAGCGCAAACCAGGGGTCTCGATCGGCCCCACCATCGGAGACCGGCCATTGCCTGGCCGATGCCGAGCATACACATCCGGCATGGCATTGTCCGCCTCGTCACCGTGCCGGCCGAACCGAGACTGGGTGCGATCGGCGACGCTCCCATCGTCGATCATAGCCCGGCCAGGATCGCCGTGGCGATGCTGAAATAGATCAGCACCCCCGAGGCATCGATCAGCGTCGTCACCAGCGGTGCCGAGGCCGTGGCCGGGTCCCAGCCCAGGCGATCGAGCAAAAACGGCAGGCACATGCCCAGCAGGCTGCCGAACAGCACGATGGTGACCATGCTCATGGCCACCACCATGGCCACCGCCTCGCCGCCGCGCAGCACGCCGATCGGCGCCACCGCCAGCGCCATGGTCAGCCCCAGGGAACCGGCCACCAGCAGCTCCCGGCCGAGCAGCTTTCCCCAGTCCTTGACCCCGACGTCGCCGGTGGCCATGCCGCGCACCATCAGGGTGGCGGCCTGGGCCCCGGCGTTGCCGCCGCTGCCGATCAGCAGCGGCAGAAAGAACACCAGGGCCACCTGGGCGGCGATGGTGTCCTCGAAATAGGCGATGCCGGCGCCGGAGAAGAGGTTACCGAACACCAGCAGCACCAGCCAGATCACCCGCTTGCGATAGAGGCTCCACAGCGGCACCCGGCTGACGCCATCCTCGAGCTGGCCGATGGACATCCCCTTGTGGATATCCTCGGTGGCCTCGGATTCGGCCACGTCCATGGCGTCATCGTGAGTGACGATACCGATCAGGCGCTGCTCGGCGTCGACCACCGGCACCGCCAGCAGGTCGTAGCGGGCCACCGCGCGGGCGACCTCCTCCTGCTCCTCGTCGACGGAGATGCTGATCACGTCCTTGATCATCAGGTCGTCGACCCTCGCCCCGGGACGCGCCACCATCAGCTGGCGCAGCGACAGGGTCCCGGCCAGGCGGCCGTCCGGATCGATGATATAGAGCTGGTAGACGGTCTCCGCGTCCGGCGCCGTCTGGCGCACCCGCATCATCGCCTGGGACACCGTCATGCCGCTGGGAATGGCCACGTAATCCGAGGTCATGATCGCCCCGGCGGTGCCCTCCTCGTAGCTCGCCAGGCGCTTGAGATCCTCGCGCTCCTGCCGTGCCATGCGCCGCAGCAGGCCTTCGCGGCGATCCTCGTCGAGCAGGTTGAAGAGGTCGGCGCGCTCGTCCGACCCCATCTCCACCAGCACCGCGAGCAGCGTTTCGTCGGACATGGCCTCGGCCACGTCGGTCTGCTCCTCGCCCGGCAGGTAGCCGAGCACATTGGCCCGCCGTTCGATGGGCAGGCTGTCGAGCAGGCCGAGGGCGAGGGGGAGGTCATCCTCGTCGGCGAGGATGTCCTCGACGATCTCGGCGATATCCGCGGAACGCAACTCCGGCAGCAAGTCTTCGAGACGCTCGCCCTGGTCCTCGGCCAGTGCCCTCAGCAGCGCCTCCTTCTGTTCCTGCAGGGTCTCATTCAATGACATGGGCATCCTCCTGACGCCACCAGGCTGCAGGCAGCGGCTGCCTACTTGGAGACGTGTTGTGCTGCGCGCATGATATCAGACACGAAAACGCCCCCCGAACACCGATCCGGGGGGCGTCTTCCACGGCAGGAGCGTCGATCAGCCCTTGCCGGCCTTCTTGCGCAGTTGCTGGATGGTCCGCAGCTGGGCCACGGCTTCGGCGAGCTCGGCCGCGGCGCGGCTGTAATCGAGCTCCGCGGACTGGTCGTTGAACGCCTTCAGCGCATGCTTGCGCGCTTCCTCGGCGGCCGCCTCGTCCAGGTCCTTGGCGCGGGCCGCCGAGTCGGCAAGGATGGTCACCACGTCCGGCTGCACTTCGAGAAAGCCGCCGGAGACGTAGTAGTTCTCCTCGGCGCCACCGTCGTGGATCACGCGGATCGGCCCCGGCTGCAGCTCGGTCAGCAACGGGGCGTGCCCGGGCAGGATGCCCAGGTCACCCATGATGCCGGCGGCGACGACCTGCTCGACCTGGCCGGAGAACACCGCTTCCTCGGCGCTGACGATTTCGCACTTGAAGCTGTTCGCCATAGTCTTGTCCTCTTGATGGACGACCTTACTTCATCTGGTTGGCTTTCTCGACGGCCTCGTCGATGCTGCCCACCATGTAGAAGGCCTGCTCCGGCAGGTGGTCGTACTCGCCGTTGAGGATGCCCTGGAAACCACGGATGGTATCCTTCAGCGCCACGTACTTGCCCGGGGAACCGGTGAACACCTCGGCGACGAAGAACGGCTGCGACAGGAAGCGCTGGATCTTGCGCGCCCGGGCCACGGCCTGCTTGTCCTCGTCGGACAGCTCGTCCATGCCCAGGATCGCGATGATGTCCTTGAGCTCCTTGTAGCGCTGCAGCACGTTCTGCACGCCGCGCGCGGTGTCGTAGTGCTCCTCGCCGACCACCAGCGGGTCGAGCTGACGCGAGGTGGAGTCCAGCGGGTCGATCGCCGGGTAGATGCCCAGCTCGGCGATGGAGCGCGCCAGTACCACGGTGGCGTCCAGGTGCGAGAAGGTGGTCGCCGGCGACGGGTCGGTCAGGTCGTCCGCGGGCACGTAGACCGCCTGCACGGAGGTGATCGAGCCGGTCTTGGTGGAGGTGATGCGCTCCTGCAGGACGCCCATCTCCTCGGCCAGGGTCGGCTGGTAACCCACCGCGGAGGGCATCCGCCCCAGCAGGGCCGACACCTCGGTACCGGCCAGGGTGTAGCGGTAGATGTTGTCGACGAACAGCAGCACGTCGCGGCCCTCATCGCGGAACTTCTCGGCGATGGTCAGGCCGGTCAGGGCCACGCGCAGGCGGTTACCGGGCGGCTCGTTCATCTGACCGTAGACCAGCGACACCTTGTCGATGACGTTGGATTCGGTCATCTCGTGGTAGAAGTCGTTCCCCTCGCGGGTCCGCTCGCCCACCCCGGCGAACACCGAGTAGCCGCTGTGCTCGGTGGCGATGTTGCGGATCAGCTCCATCATGTTGACGGTCTTGCCCACGCCGGCGCCGCCGAACAGGCCGACCTTGCCGCCCTTGGCGAAGGGGCAGACCAGGTCGATGACCTTGATACCGGTCTCCAGCAGCTCCTCGGAGGCCGCCTGATCGGCGTAACTCGGCGCCTTGCGGTGGATCGGCATGCGCTCGGTCTCACCGATCTCGCCGGCCTCGTCGATGGGCTCGCCGAGCACGTTCATGATGCGGCCCAGGGTCTCCTTGCCCACCGGGACGGAGATGGCCGCGCCGGTGTTGGTGACCTCCAGGCCGCGCTTGAGACCCTCGGTGGAGCCCATGGCGATGGTGCGCACCACGCCGTCGCCCAGCTGCTGCTGGACCTCGAGCACGGTCTCCTTCTCGGAGACCTTCAGCGCGTCGTAGACCTTGGGAACATTGTCCCGCGGAAACTCTACGTCAATCACCGCGCCGATGATTTGTACGATACGTCCGCTCATCTTGGTTCCTCTCAAAACCCTGAAAATGAAACCTGCATGCCGGGAGGGCCAGGCCCTCCCCTGGCGCTATACGGCGGCGGCGCCACCGACGATCTCGGAGATCTCCTGGGTGATGGCGGCCTGGCGGGCCTTGTTGTAGACCATCTCCAGGTCGTCGATCAGACCACCGGCGTTGTCGGTGGCGCTCTTCATGGCGATCATCCGCGCCGCCTGCTCACAGGCGCCGTTCTCGACCACCGATTGATAGACCTGGGATTCGATGAAGCGAATCAGCAGGCTATCGAGCAGCGCCTTGGCATCCGGCTCATACAGGTAGTCCCAACCGCCGGGACGCTTGTCGGAATACTCGTGGTGCCCGTTGTTGCCCATGTCGGGGGACAGGGGCAACAGCTGCCTGACCACCGGCTTCTGGGTCATGGTGTTGACGAACTCGTTGTACACCACGTAGAGCCGGTCCAGGCGCCCCTCGTCATAGGCATCCAGCATGACCTTCACGCTGCCGATCAGGTCCTCGACCTCGGGCGACTCGCCCAGGTGACTCTTTGCCGCCACGAGGTTGCCCCCGTAGCTGCGGAAGAAGCCGCCGGCCTTGCTGCCCAGGGCGCAGAAGTCGAGCTCCGCACCCTTGTCGCGCCATGCCTTGGCGTCCCTCAGCACGGCCTTGAACAGGTTGACGTTCAGGCCGCCGCACAGGCCGCGGTCGGTGGAGACGACGATATAACCGACCCGCTTGGCCTCCCGCTCGATCATGTAGTCGTGGCGGTATTCGGGTTGGGCGTCGGCGATATGGCCCACGACGTTGCGGATCTGGCGAGCATAAGGCTGGCTGGCCTTCATCAGATCCTGCGCCTTACGCATCTTCGACGCAGCGACCATTTCCATGGCGCTGGTGATCTTCTGCGTGTTCTTGATGCTCCCGATCTGGGTGCGTATCTCTTTTGCAGCTGCCATAGCGATCTACCCTTCGTTCGTGGCTCTCAGAAAGCTCCAGGGCCCGCCCTCGCGGGCGGGCCAGCGGATTACCAGCTCTGAGTGGCCTTGAACTTCTCGAGACCCGCCTTCAGCCCCTGCTGGATCTCGTCGCTGTAGTCGCCGGTCTGGTTGATCTTGTCGAGCAGCTCGGCATGCTCGGACTTCATGTAGTCGTGCAGGGCACGCTCGAAGTCCAGCACCTTGCTCACGTCGACGTCGTCCAGGTGGCCCTCGTTGGCGGCGTACAGGGACACCCCCATCTCGGCCACGGAGAGCGGCGAGTACTGCTTCTGCTTCATCAGCTCGGTGACGCGCTGACCGTGCTCGAGCTGCTTGCGGGTGGCCTCGTCCAGGTCGGAGGCGAACTGGGAGAAGGCCGCCAGTTCGCGGTACTGGGCGAGCGCCAGGCGCACGCCGCCGCCGAGCTTCTTGATGATCTTGGTCTGGGCCGAGCCACCGACGCGGGAGACCGACAGGCCGGCGTTGATGGCCGGGCGGATACCCGCGTTGAACAGGTCGGTCTCGAGGAAGATCTGACCGTCGGTGATGGAGATCACGTTGGTCGGAACGAAGGCCGAGACGTCGCCGCCCTGGGTCTCGATGATCGGCAGTGCGGTCAGCGAGCCGGTCTTGCCCTTGACCTCGCCATTGGTGAACTTCTCGACATACTCGGCGTTGACGCGAGCGGCACGCTCGAGCAGGCGCGAGTGGAGATAGAAGACGTCACCCGGGTAGGCTTCACGGCCCGGCGGACGACGCAGCAGCAGCGAGACCTGACGGTAGGCCCAGGCCTGCTTGGTGAGGTCGTCGTAGACGATCAGCGCGTCTTCGCCGCGGTCGCGGAAGTACTCGCCCATGGTGCAGCCGGCGTAGGGGGCGAGGAACTGCATCGGGGCCGGGTCGGAGGCGCCGGCGGCGACCACGATGGTGTGCTCCATGGCGCCGTGCTCCTCGAGCTTGCGCACCACGGTGGCGATGGTCGACTGCTTCTGGCCGATGGCCACGTAGACGCAGATGACGCCCTTGCCCTTCTGGTTGATGATGGTGTCGACGGCGATCGCCGACTTGCCGATCTGACGGTCGCCGATGATCAGCTCACGCTGGCCGCGACCGATCGGCACCATGGCGTCGATCGACTTGAGGCCGGTCTGGATCGGCTGGTCGACCGACTGGCGGGTGATGACGCCCGGGGCGACCTTCTCCACCGCATCGGTCATCTTGGCGTTGATATCGCCCTTGCCGTCGATGGGGTTGCCCAGCGGGTCGACCACGCGGCCAACCAGTTCGGGACCCACCGGCACCTCGAGGATACGACCGGTACACTGGGCGGTCATGCCCTCTTCGAGCTGCAGGTAGTCGCCCAGCACCACGGCGCCCACGGAGTCGCGCTCGAGGTTGAGCACCATGCCGTAGATGCTGCCGGGGAATTCGATCATCTCGCCGAACATCGCGTCCTCGAGGCCGTGAATCTTCACGATGCCGTCGGAGACGCTGACGATGGTGCCCTGGTTACGGGCTTCGGATGCGACATCAAGCTTCTCGATCCGCTGCTTGATGATGTCGCTGATCTCGGAAGGATTCAGTTGCTGCATGCCATGTCCCTCAGACTCAGGCGGTAAGGGCTTCGGAGAGGCGAGTCAGTCGACCGCGCATCGACCCGTCGATGACGGTGTCGCCGGCGCGCAGGATGACGCCTCCGAGAAGCTTCGGATCCACCTGAGTGGTAATGGAGATTTCGCGATTCAGGCGCTTCTTGAGCGCACCGGCGAGCTTCTGCTGCTGTTTGTCGTCCAGCGGGAAGGCCGAGACCACGGTGACGTCGACGCGCTTCTCGTGCTCCGCGCGCAGACGCTCGAACTGCTCGGCGATGGCGGTCAGGGCCGACAGGCGCCCCTTCTCCCCCAGGGTCGCGAGGAAGCGGCGTGCCGCGTCGTCGACACCGACATCGGCCACCTCGATGACCAGGGTCACCTTGCGCTCGGTGGTCAGCTTCGGGCTCGACAGCAGCTTCTGGACGTCATGATTCGCCACGACCAGGCTCAGCTTCCCGAGCCACTCGGCCCAGTCGTCCAGCGCCTGGTGATCGCGCGCGTACTCGAATGCCGCCTTGGCATAGGGTCGAGCGACGGTAGACGTTTCCGCCATGGGTCACCTCCTCACAGTTCGGCGGCAAGCTTGTCGAGCAGCTTGCGATGCGCCTTCTCGTCGATGGAGGCTTCCAGGACGCGCTCGGCACCACTGACGGCGAGCGTCGATACCTGGGCACGGAGCTCGTCCTTGGCGCGATTGACTTCCTGCTCGATCTCGGAGCGGGCACTGGCCACCAGGCGCTCGCCTTCGGCACGGGCCTGCTCGCGAGCTTCCTCGATCATCTGGGAAGACCGCTTCTGCGCCTGCTCGAGAATCTGGGAGGCCTGTTCCTTGCTTTCGCGCAGGGTCTCGGCAGCCTGCTCCTGGGCACGCTCGAGGTCGCGGCTGGCACGGCTCGCCGCGTCGAGGCCATCGGCGATCTTCTTCTGGCGCTCGTGGAGCGCATTGCTGATCGGCGGCCACACGTACTTTATGCTGAACCAGACAAAGATCGCGAAGGCGATCGTCTGCCCGATAAGCGTCATGTTGATATTCACAGGGATATACCTCTGACAGTTTCGTGGCGACCGGAAACGAGCAAACCGAGCGCAGGGCGCTCGGTGCTGTCGTTAACCGGCGACGACGAAGATCAGGTACATCGCGATACCGACACCGATCATCGGCACGGCGTCGAGCAGGCCGGCCATGATGAAGGTCTTGGTCTGCAGCTGGTCACCCAGCTCGGGCTGGCGAGCGGTGGACTCGAGCAGCTTGCCGCCCAGCAGGGCGAAGCCGATACCGGTAGCCAGAGCGCCCAGGCCGATGATGATGGCAGCAGCAATGTAGACCATTTCCATGAGAGATCTCCTGATTTCGATTTGAGTTTCAAGGGGTTAAGGGTTGATGAAGTTGCAAGCGTTGCTCGGGTTCAGTGGTGCTCGTGCGCGGCGCTCAGGTACACGATGGTCAACACCGTGAAGATGAAGGCCTGCAGGGTCACCACCAGGATGTGGAAGATCGCCCAGGGCACGTCCAGTACCCAGATGGCCCAGAACGGCAGCAGGGCGATCAGGATGAAGATGACCTCGCCGGCAAACATGTTACCGAAGAGACGCATGGCAAGACTGAAGGGCTTGACCAGCAGGCCAATGACCTCGAGCACCAGGTTGAAGGGAATCAGCGCCCAGTGATCGAAGGGGGTCAGTGACAGTTCCCGGGCGAAGCCCCCGGCCCCCTTGACCTTGATACTGTAGTAGATGATCAGGATGAAGACGCCCAGTGCCATGCCCAGGGTGGCGTTGGGGTCGGTGGTGGGCACGATCTTCATGTACTCGACCCCGAGGCGAGAGAACAGCTCGGGGAAGTAGTCGACCGGCAGGATCTTGAGGCTGTTCATCAGCAGGATCCAGATGAACAGCGTCAGCGCCAGCGGGGCGATGATCGGGTTCTTGCCGTGGAAGGCGGAGCGGGTGAGGTTCTCGATGAATTCGATGACCATCTCGACGCCGTTCTGCAGCATCCCGGGGACCCCGGTGGTGGCCATCTTGCCGGCCTTGCGGAACAAGCCGATGAACAGCAGCCCCATGGCGATGGACCACCCCATGGTATCGAGGTGGATGGCCCAGAAGCCCATTTCCTGGGCCTCCTCGGCACCATGCGCCAGCGACCAGCCGTTCTCGGGATGCCTGCCGAAGGTCAGGTTCTGCAGGTGGTGCTGGATGTAGTACGTCGCCGTGACTTCATTGTCTGCTGCCATGCGGTGATTACCTCGGTTCAGGGGGTCGGCCTTTCACGCAGTAGCCAGGGAGCCAGCCAGTGCACGAAGAGTGCCGCCACATATGCGCTGAAGAAAAAAATCGGGTTTGAGGGGGGCACTGTGATGAAGACCACCACGAACAGTGCCACCGTCAAACCGAACTTTCCCGCCTCGGCGCGGTAGAAATTCGACACGTAGCGCCTCGCCTGCCGCCCGCCCCGCACGCGTTCCAGGCGCCAGACGAAATAGAGCTGGGGTACCAGGCAGACCAGCCCGCCACTGAGTGCCGAGACCAGGGCGTCGCCACCCGACACCGCACCCGCCGCCAACGCCATGCCCAGTACGACGAGCCCCTGTGCCACCAGCAGGCGGCGAAATGACGGTCGCCGCCGGGCGGCAGAGGCTCTGCGCATGGTGCCGGTTCCGCTGCCGAACTGCGTGTCATGACATTCCGCGCCCCCTGGGGCGCGGGCAAACCACCGCGGATTATAGGGAAGCCCCCCCGGGCCTTCAACCGACGCGGCGCCGATTTCACGCGTCTCCGCTCACTATTCGACCAAAGGTGCAGGCATTGTCGACAGGCTTGCGTCGCTCCCCGGGGTCAACGGATGTGCTCGAGAATGCCGTCGAGCTCGTCGAGGCTGGCATAACGGATCGTGACCCGCCCCTTGCCGCCGCGCCCGTGCTGGATCTTCACCGGGGCACCGAGCAGCTCCCCCAGCCGCGTCTCGAGGCGCGCTACATCGGGGCTCGGCGCCGGCCGCTCGGCCTTCCTCGGCTCGCCGGCGGCGAGGCGCTTGACCAGCGCCTCGGTGTCGCGGACGGTGAGATCCTTGTTGACCACCTCGTGGGCCGCCTTGCGCTGCTTCGCCCCGGAGAGCGCCAGCAGGGCCCGGGCGTGCCCCATGTCGAGGTCGCCGCGCTCGAGCAGGGTCTGGACCTCCGGGTCGAGGGCGAGCAGGCGCAGCAGGTTGGCCACCTGGGCCCGCGAGCGGCCCACCGCATCGGCCGCCTGCTGCTGGGTGAGTTCGAACTCCTCGAGCAGGCGCTTGAGGGCCATGGCCTCTTCGACCGGGTTGAGGTTCTCGCGCTGGATGTTCTCGATCAGCGCCAGCGCCAGCGCGACCTGGTCGCTGACCTCGCGCACCACGGCGGGAATGACGTCCAGTTCCGCCAACTGGGCGGCTCGCCAGCGCCGCTCGCCGGCGATGATCTCGTAGCGCTCCTCGCCGATCGGGCGCACCACGATGGGCTGCATCACGCCCTGGGCGCGAATCGAGTCGGCGAGCTCCTCGAGCGCCTCGGGCTGGATATCGCGCCGCGGCTGGTACTTGCCGCGGGTGAGCTGGCCCAGCGGCAGGCGTTCGAGTCGCTCCTCGGCCACCGGCGCCTCGCCCTCCTCCGGCCCGGTCGGGTCGACCCCCGGAAGGTCCAGGTTCTCGCGGCGGCGGGCATTGGCCCCGATCAGGGCATCCAGGCCGCGTCCCAGGGCGCGTTTATTGCGCGTCATCGACATTCCCTCATCACAGCGAGTTGCAAGGCTCGGGCTATAGCGACAGCCGGCGGATCAGTTCCTTGGCCAGTACCCGATGGGCCTGGCTACCGCGCGAGAAACGCGCGTACTTGGTCACCGGGAGTCCGTGACTCGGCGCCTCGGCGACCCGCACGTTGCGCGGGATCGTGGTCTTGAGCAGGGCGTCGCCGAAGTAGTCACGCAGCTGCTTGCTGACGTCCCGGGTCAAGCTGTTGCGCGAGTCGAACATGGTCCGCAGGATGCCATAGACCTCCAGGTCCCGGTTCACGCTGTCCTTGATCTGTTCCACGGTATCGAGCAGCGCCGAGAGCCCCTCCAGGGCGTAGAACTCGCACTGCAGCGGAATCAGCACGCCGTTGGCCGCGGTCAGGGCGTTGACGGTCAGCATGTTGAGCGACGGCGGACAGTCGATCAGCACCACGTCGTACTCGCCGGCCACGTCGGAGAGGGACTCGATCAGGCAGCGCTCGCGTCCCTCGTGGCGGTCGAGCAGCTCGACCTCGGCCGCGGTCAGGTCGCCGTTACCCGGCAACAGGGCGAAGCCGGCCGCCGGGCAGTCGAGAATCACCTCGATCGAGCGTCGCTCTCCCAGCAGGACGTCGAGCACGCTGCCGTCGAGCGTGTGCTTGTCGACGCCGCTGCCCATGGTGGCGTGGCCCTGGGGATCCAGATCGACCAGCAGCACGCGACGGTCCAGGGCCGCCAGGCTGGCGGCCAGGTTCACGGCGGTGGTGGTCTTGCCCACGCCGCCCTTCTGGTTGGTCAAGGCAATGATCTTGGTCACGGTCGTCATCCTTGGGGTGACGGACGCCTCAGGGGCGGCCTGGGGTGGAACCTTGGCGTTCGAGTATCACGAGTCGACGGCTACCGCTCTCGAAGGGAACCGTCAGCTCGTGACGCGCGATCGGCGCGACCTCGACGGGCAGTCCGGCCAGTTCATCCTCGACGGCCGGCCCCTTCATGGCCAGCCATTGCCCCCGGGGGGCGAGCAGGTGCCCGCTCAGCGAGACGAAATCGCCCAGGCTGGCGAAGGCCCGTGAGATGACCTGGTCGAAGCCTCCCTGGAATGCCTCGACCCGCGCCTGCACCGGGGTGACGTTGGCCAGCCCCAATTCCAGCACGGCCTGGCGTTGAAAGCGTACTTTCTTGCCGTTGCTGTCGAGCAGCGTGATCGCCAACTCCGGCCTGAGGATCGCCAGCACCAGCCCCGGCAACCCCGGCCCCGCCCCCACGTCGAGCAGCGTCGGGCCGGTGACGAAGGGCAGCACCGCGGCGCTGTCGAGCAGGTGCTTGGTCACCATCTCACCGGGCGTGCGTACCGCGGTGAGGTTATAGGCGCGATTCCACTTGTGCAACAGCGCCAAGAGCTCCAGCAGGCGACGCCGCTGCTCATCATCCGCGCCGACGTCCAGCTCGGCCAGGCCGCGCGCGAGGCGGGTCTCGACGGTCGCATCGAGGGCAGTCGGCGTCATCCGTTGACCACCCGTTCGTCGGCGAGAAGCCGACGCTTCTTGAGGTGGATCAACAGGATCGACACCGCCGCCGGGGTCACGCCGGAGATGCGCGAGGCCTGGGCGAGGGTGGCCGGGCGAGCCTCGGCGAGCTTCTGACGGATCTCGTGGGACAGGCCCTCGACCCGGTCATAGTCGAGGTCGGCGGGCAGCGGCGTCGCCTCGTGGCGCTTGAGCTTGTCGATCTCGTCCTGCTGGCGGTCGATGTAGCCCTGGTACTTGGCCTGGATCTGCACCTGCTCGGCGACCGTATCGTCGGTCACCGGCTCGCCGACGAGTCCGGCCACGTCACCGTAGCCGAGCTCGGGACGCTTGAGCAGATCCATCAGGCTGTACTCGCGGGCGAGCGGCTTGGCGGTCTTCGTCTCGACGGCCACTGCCGCCGGGGAGCCCGGCTGCACCCAGGTGGCCCGGAGCCGGGCACTCTCGGCCTCGATCGCCTCGCGCTTGTCGCTGAACGCCGTCCAGCGGGCGTCGTCCACCAGACCCAGTTCGCGGCCGCGCTCGGTGAGGCGAAGGTCGGCGTTGTCCTCGCGCAGCAGCAGGCGATATTCGGCGCGGGAGGTGAACATCCGGTACGGCTCCCTCGTCCCCAGGGTGATCAGGTCATCCACCAGCACGCCCAGGTAGGCTTCGTCACGACGCGGCCACCAGGCGTCGAGCCCACGGGCGCGGCGTGCGGCGTTGAGACCAGCGAGCAGGCCCTGGGCGCCGGCCTCCTCGTAACCGGTGGTGCCGTTGATCTGCCCGGCGAAGAACAGGTTGTGGATAAATTTCGTTTCCAGCGAGTGCTTCAGGTCGCGGGGGTCGAAGTAGTCGTACTCGATGGCGTAGCCGGGTCGGGTGATATGGGCGTTCTCCAGGCCCGCGATGGAGCGCACCACCTGCAGCTGCACGTCGAAGGGCAGCGAGGTGGAGATGCCGTTGGGGTAGAGCTCGTGGGTGTCGAGGCCCTCGGGTTCGATGAACACCTGATGGCTCGCCTTGTCGGCGAAGCGGTGCACCTTGTCCTCGATGGAAGGGCAGTAGCGCGGCCCCACCCCTTCGATCACGCCGGAGTACATCGGCGAGCGGTCGAGGTTGGCGTGGATGATCTCGTGGGTACGTTCGTTGGTGTGGGCGATGTGGCAGCTCACCTGCCGCGGATGCAGATCGCGCCGGCCCATGAACGACATCACCGGGGTGGGAGTGTCACCGGGCTGCTCCTCGAGCACGGAGAAGTCGAGGCTGCGCGCATCCAGCCGCGGCGGGGTGCCGGTCTTGAGCCGGTCGACCCGGAACGGCAACGCCCGTAGCCGCTCGGCCAGGGCGTTGGAGGGCGGGTCGCCGGCGCGACCGCCGCGGCTGCGGTCGAGCCCGATATGGATCACGCCACCGAGGAAAGTCCCGGTGGAGAGCACGACGGTCTCGCCGAGAAAGCGGATCCCGGTCTCGGTGACCACGCCACGTACCGTATCGCCATCGACGATCAGGTCACCGGCCGCCTGCTGGAACAGCGTCAGGTTGGGCTGGTTCTCCAGTATCCCGCGAATGGCGGCCTTGTAGCGTACCCGGTCGGCCTGGGCGCGAGTGGCGCGCACGGCCGGGCCCTTGCGGGCGTTGAGCACGCGAAACTGGATGCTCCCCAGATCGGTGGCCAGGGCCATGGCACCGCCCAGGGCATCGATCTCCTTGACCAGATGACTCTTGCCGATGCCGCCGATGGCGGGATTGCAGGACATCTGACCCAGCGTCTCGATGTTGTGGGTGAGCAGCAGGGTCTGACAGCCCATGCGGGCGGAGGCCAGGGCGGCTTCGGTTCCCGCATGGCCACCGCCGATGACGATGACGTCAAAGCGGTCGGGATACTCCAAGGTGCACCTCGTTTGGCGCCGTGGCGCCGATGTCGTTGATACGGGTCGTCGGAAAGTGGGTCCGAATCAGCCCGGCAGTATAAACCCCCTGTGGGTAATCGTCAGGGTTTTCCACACCCCGACCCCGTCGAGGGAGGGAGCCTCCCCTTCCGAGTCATTAGTTAAAACAGAATAAAGAGAGAAGTTCTGTTGTGGTAGTGATTATAGGTGTGGACAAAATCCGGGGATAACCCAATTTATCTCTTTTTTATCAACAGGATATATTGTTGACCAAAAGCTGGACAAGGGGCTGGCTGGCTGCGGACAGGCGGTCGGGAGCCTGTGGATGGAACGGCGACTTGCCCACAGCGGCGTCGGCGCACCGCTTGTCCACCGGCGGCTACCCGGCTTGTGCCCGCGACTGTGAACACCCCTTCGCGATTGCAACGAAGCCCGCCATGACGGGGGAGCCGGCGCCTTGGAGAAGCCCTGTCCAGGAATTCTGTCCACAGGCGGAAAAAAGGCCCTGTCGATAACGACAGGGCCCCGGGAGTGACGTGAAAAAGCCGGATTCAGTGCTTGAGCACCCGGGCGAGGAAGTTGCGGGTGCGTTCCTGTTGGGGAGCGTCGAAGAGCCGCTCGGGTGGTCCCTGCTCGACGATCTCTCCCTGGTGGATGAAGATCACCCGGTCGGCAACCTCGCGGGCGAAGCCCATCTCGTGGGTGACGATCACCATGGTCATGCCCTCTTTCGCCAGCTCGCGCATGGCATCGAGAACCTCGCCGATCATCTCCGGGTCGAGCGCCGAGGTGGGCTCGTCGAACAGCATCAGCCGCGGCTCCATGGCCAGCGCCCGGGCCAGGGCCACGCGCTGCTGCTGGCCGCCGGAGAGCTGGGCGGGATGCTTGGCACTCTGGTCGGCGATACCCACCCGCTCGAGCAGCCGTTCGGCGATCTCGACGGCATCCGCCCGGCTCCAGCCGCGCACCTTCATCGGCGCCAGGATGACGTTGTCGAGCACGCTGAGGTGCGGAAAGAGGTTGAACTGCTGGAACACCATGCCGACTTCGGTACGGATCTTCTGCAGCGCCCTGGCACTCTTGCCGTCGGGCAGCAACTCCTTAGCGTCGACCTCGATATGGCCCTGCTGGAACTCCTCGAGGCCATTGATGCAGCGGATCAGGGTCGACTTGCCGGAACCGCTGGCGCCGATCACCACCACCACCTCACCGGGCTGGACCTCGAGGTCGATCTCCTTGAGCACGTGCAGGCTGCCGAAGTGCTTGTTGACCTTCTCCATGCGCACGATGGGCGTCGTGCTCGTCTTGCTCTGTGTCATGCGGTGGCTCCCCTAGCTGTCTCGTGACTCCTTCACTGGCCAACCAGGCCACGGCGCTCGAGCAGGCGCAGGGCGATGGAGAGGCTCCAGGTGATGGCCAGGTACATCAGGGCCACCATGAAATAGACTTCGAGGGCGGTGAAGGTGGTGGCGATGTAGATCTGGCCCTGGCGCACCAGTTCGCCGACGCCGATCACCGAGAACAGCGAGGTGTCCTTGATGCTGATGATGCCCTGGTTGCCGAGTGGCGGGATCATGCGCCGGAAGGCCTGGGGCCAGATCACGTAGCGGAAGGCCTGGGTGCGGGAGAGCCCCAGCGACAGCGAGGCCTCTCGTTGGCCGCGCTCGATGGATTGCACGCCGCCGCGCACCACTTCGGAGATGTAGGCCCCGGAGTTGACCGCGATGGCGGCGATGCCGGCGGTGAGGGCGTTGATCGGGCCGCCGAGGATCTGGGGCAGGCCATAGAAGATGAACAGCACCTGGACCAGGATGGGGGTGCCGCGGAACACCTCGATGTAGAGGATCGCGGGAAAGCGCAGCCAGCGCAGCGGGCTGATGCGCAGCAGGCCGAAGATGATGCCGATGACGAAGCCGATGGCGAGGCCGCCGAAGGAGATCACCAGGGTCCAGGGAATGCCCGGCAACAGGTGGGGAATCGAGCGCAGGGCCGCCAGCCAGTCGAATTGAAAGGTCACGTCCACGAGCGGGTCTCCGGAATGTCGGGGGGGAACCTGAAACGATCCGGGGCCGGGCGGCAGCACCTCCCGGCCCCGCTCATGACTCGCCCGGTGGCGAGGCGATCAGGCCGACGGGGCGATCAATCGTCGCTCGGCGACTCGCCGAACCACTTCGCGTAGATCTCGTCGTAGGTGCCGTCCTCGCGCATCTCGGCCAGGGCCTCGTTTACCGGCGTGACCCACCGGCTGCCCTTGTGGAAGACGATTCCGTACTGCTGACCCTCGTAGAGCGGACCGACCACCTTGGTACGCCCTTCGCCGCGGGTCTGGGCGAAGTAGGAGACGTTGGGGGCGTCGTAGAAGGCGGCATCCACGTTGCGACCCAGCAGCGCCATGTACATGTCGCTGTTGCCCGGATAGGGGGTGATGTCGGCGCGGTCGCCCAGGGTCTCCTGAAGGAAGTCGTAGCTGGTGGAGCCGATGCGGGTGGCGATGGACATGCCCTCGAGATCCTCGATGGTCTCGACGCTGTCGTTGTCGGCGCGCACGATGATGCGCAGGCCGGAGTCGTAGTAGGGGTCGGAGAAATCGACGATCTCGGCGCGTTCCTCGGTGATGGTCACGCCAGCGATGGCGATCTCCTGGCTGCCGGTCTGCACCGCGGGAATGATCCCGGCAAACTCCATGGTGGTGAGGTTGATCTCGAAGCCGGCCCGTTCGGCGACTTCGTTGATCATGTCCATGTCGAAGCCGATCATCTCGCCGGTATCGGGATCCAGCATCTCGAAGGGTACGAAGCTGGGATCGGTGACCACATTGACGGTGGGCGTCTGGGCCAGGGCGTGACCGGCGAGGCCGAGGCCCAGCGACAGGGTGGCGGCTAGTGTGACTTGCTTCAGCGCGGGCGAAGCGATGGAGGATCTGTTCATGTGGCTCCCCGTGTTATAGGACTTTTCCGGTGGGATTCGCCCTTTCAACCTTGGCGAGCTTCCCGGGAACCGTCAAGTCGCGGGGAGACCCGGGGTCAGACCATGAAGGAGGCGCCGCAGCCGCAGGTGGTGGTGGCGTTGGGGTTCTGGACCAGGAAGCGGGCGCCGGCCAGGCCCTCCTCGAAATCCACCGTGGAGCCGACCAGGTACTGGTACGAGAGCGGGTCGATCACCAGGGCGACATCGCCGAAGGGGATCAGGGTGTCGTCCTCGGCGACCTCGTCGGCGAAATCGAAGCCGTACTGGAAGCCGGAACAACCGCCGCCGGTCACGTAGACCCGCAGCTTCAGCTCGGCGTTGTCCTCTTCCTCGATCAATGCCTTGAGACGCGCACGGGCGCTGTCCGACAGCATCAAGGGGGTGGGGACGAAGGATTCGGCACCGCTCATGGAAGAGCTCCCTGAAGGGAAATGGAGAATTCGACCATCCATTATCCCCAATCCCCAGCAAAAGGGTCAACTTTTGTGGGAGTGACCTTCGCTGCGACCTGCCCCCGGCACCCCTCGGTGGCTTGGATGATGGCGTCAGGGCATTAGCGCCGGGGCGGCGAGGCCGGCGTTCTCGGCGAAGCCGAACATCAGGTTGAGGTTCTGGACCGCCTGGCCGGAGGCGCCCTTGACCAGGTTGTCGATCACCGACAGCACCACCACGGTGTCGCCGTCGCCGGGGCGGTGCACGGCGATACGGCAGAGGTTGGCGCCCTTGACGCTGCGCGTCTCGGGATGGCTGCCGGGGGGCATGACGTCGACGAAGGGCTCGTCCGCGAAGCGTGTCTCGAACAGCGCCTGCAGGTCGCCCGGCTCGCCCGTCAGGCGGCCGTAGAGGGTGGCGTGGATGCCGCGGATCATCGGGGTGAGGTGGGGCACGAAGGTCAGGCCCACCGGACCGCCCGCGGCGTCGCCGAGCCCCTGGCGGATCTCCGGCAGGTGGCGGTGGCCGCTGGCGCCGTAGGCCTTCATCGATTCACTGGCCTCGGCGAGCAGCGAGGGCACCTTGGCACCGCGGCCGGCCCCGGTGACGCCGGACTTGCAGTCGGCGATCACCCGGTCGGCGTCGATCAGGCCGGCCTCGAGCAGCGGCAGCAGGCCGAGCTGCACGGCGGTGGGATAGCAGCCGGGCACGGCGATCAGGCGTGCTTGCCGGATGCGCTCACGGTGCATCTCCGGCAACCCGTAGACCGCCTCGTCAAGCAGCGCCGGGGCACCGTGGGGCTGACCGTACCAGTGGGCCCACTCCTCGGCATCGCGCAGGCGGAAGTCCGCCGAGAGGTCGATCACCCGGGTCCCCTTGTCGAGCAGCTCGCCGGCCAGGGCGTGGGCCACGCCGTGAGGCGTGGCGAAGAACACCGCATCGCAGGCGCCGAGGCGCTCGGCGTCGGGCTCGCTGAAGGCCAGGTCGTCGTAGTGGCCGCGCAGGTTGGGGTACATGTCGCCGACGCGCACGCCCGTCTCGGAACGGGAGGTGATCGCCTCCACCTCGACCTCGGGGTGCTGGGCCAGCAGCCTGAGCAGTTCGACCCCGGTGTACCCGGTGCCGCCGACGATTCCGACCTTGATCACGATCCCCTCCTTCCCGATGGCCTGATGCGTCTGTCGCCCCGGCGTGGACGCTGCGTCGAACGCCTGCCGCAGCCGGGACCTCTGATGACGCTTATGATACACAAGAGAGGGGGCGCCTACCCAGACCGCTCTCCGCCACCGGATAAACAGGATCGTTGCCGTGCCGCGCTTCTCGCTCCCCGACCTCAGCCTGGAAGGCTTCCGCCGCCAGCTGGCCAATGTCGATGCCCTGCCCCAGCTGTGCGTGCTGGGCGTGATCTCGGGGCTGATCACGGGGGGGCTGATGGTGGGCTTCCGCCTGCTGCTCGACCTGGGGGCCCTGGCTTTCATGCCGGGGGGCGATTCCGAGGCCTTCGAGGGTCTCTCCCGCGAGGTGCGCGCCGCCCTGCCGCTGGTGGCGGTCGCCTTCATCGGGTTCCTGCTGTGGCGCCAGCCGCCGGCGGCCCGCAAGCTGGGTGTGGGCCACGTGATCGAGCGGCTGACCTACCACCAGGGGCGCTTTCCGTTGCGCAACTGGCTCAACCAGTGGTGGGTCGGGGTGGTGTCGGTGCTCGGTGGGCTCTCCGCCGGGCGCGAGGGGCCGGCGATCCACCTCGGCGCGGCGGCCTCCAGCGGCCTGGGTCAGCAGTTGCGACTGCCCCACAACAGCCTGCGGGTACTGGTGGCCTGTGGCACGGCGGCGGGCATCTCCGCCTCCTTCAATACCCCCATCGCCGGGGTCATCTTCGCCATGGAAGTGGTGATGATGGAGTACACCATCGCCGGCTTCATGCCGGTGATCCTCGCCTCGACCATGGGGGCCGTGGTGGCGCAGCTGGTCTACGGCTCCGAGCCGGCCTTCCAGGTACCCACGGTGAGCCTGGAATCGATGTTCAACCTGCCCTGGATCGTGATCTCCGCCCTGCTGATCGGGCTGCTGGCCGGCGCCTTCATCCATGTGGCGAAGAGCTCGCGGATCACCGGCCGGCCGGTCTGGCTGCGTCTGTCGCTGGTCGCGGTGGCCACGGCGGGCGTGGCCTGGTGGTACCCGGAGGTACAAGGCATCGGCTATGACAGCCTGGCGGCCTCGCTCAGCGGTGAGCTGGCCGTCGACGTGCTGCTGGCGCTGGTGGTGGCGAAACTGCTGCTCACGGCCCTCACCGTGGCCAGCGGCGTCCCGATCGGCATCATCGGCCCGGTGCTGGTGGTCGGTGCCGCCGCAGGCGCCCTGATGGGCCTGGCGGGGGGCTGGCTGTGGCCGGGCACCGCCGCCGACCCCGGGCTCTACGCCATGCTCGGCATGGCGGCGATGATGGGCGCCGTGCTGCAGGCACCGCTGGCCGCCCTGATGGCCCTGCTCGAACTGACTCACAACCCCAACATCATCCTGCCCGGCATGCTGGCGGTGGTGGTGTCCGGGCTCACCACCCGCCAACTGTGCCGCTGCGATGGATTCTTCATCAGCGTCACCCGCCATGGCCTGCATCCCCTGCAGCAGCCGCTGATGCAGGCGCTCTCCCGTGTCTCGGTGCCGGCGGTCATGGAGCGCAGCCTGGTGCGAACGCCGCGGATGGTGACCCGCGACCAGGCCCAGGCGCTGCTCGAGCCCAACCCGGTCTGGGTGCTGATCGAACGCTCCTCCGGCGACAAGCCGACCCTGGCGCTCAAGGCCGCCGACCTGGCGCGCTGGCTGATGGGGCACGACGAGACGGCGGCCGGGGGGGAGCGCGACGAGGGCGAGTTGCTCGACCTGCTGGAGATTCCCGG
This sequence comes from Halomonas sp. LMYGS-3, assembly GCF_059509875.1. NCBI lineage: Bacteria > Pseudomonadati > Pseudomonadota > Gammaproteobacteria > Oceanospirillales > Halomonadaceae > Halomonas > Halomonas sp. LMYGS-3. The sequence continues at coordinate 179,958 of NZ_JCAKFQ010000001.1, forward strand.
CCAGCGTCTCGAGATGGCGCCGATCCACCTGCAGGCGACCCTGTCCGAGGCCTTCGCCCGGCTCAACGACGAGGCGGTGGATGCCCTCTACGTGGAGCATGGCCACCGGCCGAAGCAGAAACGGATTTCCGGTATCATCACCCGCGGCGCCATCGAGCGCTATTACCGATTCGACCCCTCATCTCCGTCCTGAGGAGCTCAAATGTACCTGTGGATCAAGGCCCTGCACCTGATCGCCATGGTGACCTGGTTCGCCGCCCTGTTCTATCTACCGCGGCTCTTTGTCTATCACGCCATGGCTCGCGATAGGGACGAGCGGCAGGCCATCGATCATTTCCTGGTGATGGAACGCAAGCTCTACCGCGGCATCATGACGCCGTCGATGCTCGTCGTGCTGCTGTTCGGTGGTTGGATGCTGTACCTGATGCCTTCCTGGCTCGGCCAGGGCTGGATGCACGTCAAGCTGCTGCTGGTGGCGCTGCTGGTGGCCTATCACCATGTCTGCCTGATCTACCTGAAGCAGTTCGCGCAGGAGCGCTGCACGCGGAGCCACGTCTTCTTCCGCTGGTTCAACGAGCTGCCGGTGATCGCGCTGCTGGCGATCGTTCTGCTCGCCGTGCTCAAGCCCTTCTGATGATGACCGCTCACGACGTCTCTCCCCATCTGCCGGTCGTGCTGGTGCTGGCGGGCCACGATCCCACCGGCGGGGCCGGCCTGGTGGCCGACGCCGAGGCGATCGCCGCCTGTGGCGGCTGGGCGCTGACGATTCCCACGGCGCTGACGGTACAGAACTGTCGAGACGTGGCCGGGGTGCTGCCGGTCGATCCCGATGCCATTCGCACCATGGCCTCGGCACTCGACGGGTTCGAGATCGCCGCCATCAAGGTCGGGCTGGTGGCCGACACGGCGATCCTCGACGCGGTGACCGATATCGTCCGCTGCCATCCCGGGGTGCCGCTGGTGGTGGATCCGGTGCTCAAGGCGGGCGGCGGCAGTGAGTTATCCACAGCCGAGCTGGTGGATGCCTTCCGCGAGCGCCTGCTGCCGCTGGTGGATATTCTCACCCCCAATCGTCTCGAGCTGCAGCGACTGGCCGTGGCCACCCAAGGCGACGATACCGAGCGCGCGGTGGAACTGATGTCGCTGGGCTGCCAGGCGGTGCTGGTCACCGGCACCGACGACCCGAGCGGGCGAGTGCCGGCCGACCGGATCGAGCATACCCTGCATGCCATGGACGTGAGCCGGCAGTGGTCCTGGCCACGGCTCGACGGCGACTTCCATGGCTCCGGATGTACGCTCGCCGCGGCATTGGCGGCACGCCTGGCGGCGGGAGAGTCGGTGGTGACGGCCTGCGAACAGGCCCAGGCGTTCACCTGGCAGGCGTTGGCCCACGGTTGGCAACCGGGCCAGGATCAGGCGTTGCCGCGGCGACTCTGGCAGCTGCCGGCGCCGGTGGCCTTTCCCGGGAGCGCATCGCGTGAGTGAGGGCGGGCTGGCCATCGTCGGCGCGAGCACCGAGAATGGAGCAAGGAGGCCGGCAGGCTTCACGGGCCGCGAGGCACTTCTTCACCGCCTTTCCCCCGCTTGCCGGCAAGTTGTCCAGTGATTTGTCCACAAGCCCGATGGCGCGGCTTGATACCACTTTCGTTTGCATGAGGTAGACATGACCACATCCGCTCAGCTCTTCGAACAGGCCTGCCGTCACATCCCCGGGGGCGTCAATTCGCCGGTGCGTGCCTTCAAGGGACTGGAGCGCCCGCCGGTGTTCATGGAGCGTGCCCAGGGCGCCTACCTGTTCGATGTGGAAGGCAAGCGCTACGTCGATTACGTGGGCTCCTGGGGGCCGATGATCACCGGTCATGCCGACCCGGATGTGCTCGGTGCCGTGCGCGAGCGGCTCGACCACGGCCTCTCCTTCGGTACCCCCACGGCCATCGAGACCACCATGGCCGACCTGATCTGCGAGATGATCCCCTCCATCGAGATGGTGCGCATGGTGAACTCCGGTACCGAGGCCACGATGTCGGCGATTCGTCTGGCGCGTGGCGTCACCGGGCGTGACAAGATCGTCAAGTTCGAGGGCAACTACCATGGCCACTCCGATTCGCTGCTGGTCAAGGCCGGTTCCGGCGCCCTGACCCATGGCGAGCCCAGCTCGCCGGGCGTGCCGGCCTCCCTGGCCGAGCACACCATCACCCTGCCCTATAACGACCTGGATGCGGTGGAGCAGTGCTTCGAGGAGCTCGGCGACCAGGTGGCTGCCATCATCGTCGAACCGGTCGCCGGCAACATGAACTGCATCCCGCCGCAGCCGGGCTTCCTGGAGACCCTGCGGCGGGTCTGCAACGCCTACGACAGCGTGCTGATCTTCGACGAGGTGATGACCGGCTTCCGGGTCGCCCTGGGCGGGGCGCAGGCCCACTACGACGTCAAGCCGGATCTCACCTGCCTGGGCAAGATCGTCGGCGGCGGCATGCCGGTGGGGGCCTTCGGCGGCAGCAGGACGATCATGTCCAACATCTCGCCGCTGGGGCCGATCTACCAGGCCGGCACCCTGTCGGGCAACCCCCTGGCCATGGCCGCCGGCATCGCCCTGCTCTCCAAGTTGCGGGCCCCGGGCTTCCACAAGGCCCTGGCCCAGCGGGTCGATACCCTCTGCCACGGCCTGCAGGAGCGCGCCGACGCGGCCGGCGTCGACATGATCACCCAGCGGGTCGGCGGCATGTTCGGCGTCTTCTTTACCCGCCAGAGCCGGGTCGACAACTTTGCCCAGGCCACGGCCTGCGATGCCGGCGCCTTCCGCCGCTTCTTCTCGGCGATGCTCGATCAGGGGGTCTACCTGGCACCCTCGGCCTATGAGGCCGGTTTCATGTCCAGTGCCCACACGCCGGAGGACATCCAGGTGACCCTGGATGCCGCTGAGCAGGCCCTGGGCGTCATGCAGCAGGCTTGAGTCTCCGCCTGCTGGCGGCGGCTTGCCGAGATCGGATGGAGACGCGCTATGAGCCAGAAAACGGAGGCTGCCCCATCGCCGGGTGAAGCCCTCGAACTGGAGGCGCTGGTCGAGCGGCTGGCGGTCTTTCACCGCGATGCCGCCCTGTCGTCGGCCTCCGCCGATGCCGGCCGGCAGGCGGCTGAGGCCATGGCCATGGGCGAAGTGCGGGCTATCCAACAGCGCCTCGAGGGTGACGAGGATCGGGCCCGCCTGGCGCATCTCGTCGATTGGCTCGAGCAGGATATCCAGCGTCTCGCGCCGGTCTTCGAGGATCGCCGGCAGCGGCTGTGCCGCAGTTGGGCACTCGATCGCCCGGATAGTCGACTCTGCCACCGGGGACGGGTCCTGCTGGCCAATGCCCTCGGTCGGGACCTCGCGGGCCCCGGCGTGGCGTTGCCGGCCGACCCGGCCAGCGATCTCGCCGCGTTGCTGGTGGGACTGGAGAGCCGCGACGCGCAGGGGTTGGCACGCCAGGCCCTGGATCACTACCTGCGGCTCTCCGGCGATTACCAAGCGACCAGGCTGCTGTCGCTGTTCCGGACCTGTCATGCCCTCAGCGGGGCGCGAAGGGCCCTGGAGCGGCGTCCCGCGGCCGGTCAGGATCCCGAACATCCGGCGCTGCTCGCCGAGACCATGGCCGAGTGCCGCCACTACCTCGGCCTGGCCGAGAGCCACGCCGAATTCCGCTTTCCCCCGCTGGTGATCGCCGTCGGCGTGTCCGGCAGTGGCAAGAGTCGTTTCACCAGCGGGCTGGTACAGAAGCTGGGAGCCGTGAGGCTCTGTTCCGATGTCGAACGACGTCGGCTATACGGCATCGATCCACAGGCCTCTGCCACGGAACCGCCTGTGGATATCTTCTCGGGGGCGGCGACCGAACGCACCTACCGGCAACTCGCCGATCTGGCCGGGACGCTGCTGGATGCGGGCTTCGCCGCCTGCGTCGACGGGACCTGCCTGCGCCGCTGGCAGCGCGACCTGTTGCGCCTGCAGGCCGAGGCCAGGGGGTTGCCGTGCCTGCTCGTCAGCTTCGAGGCCGATGAGGCCACCCTGCGTCGGCGCATCGAGAAACGGGCCAGGCAGCAGGGGGTCGCCGTGGAGGAGAGCCTGTCGGTATTGACCCGTCAGCAGGCGGATCTGGAGCCCTTCGCCGACGAGGAGCGACTCCATCTGGTCCGGTTGGACACCACCGCCGACAACGCCGCCGAGACCCTGGCGGGGCTGATCCAGGAGCATGTCCGGCTGATCTGAGGCGCCCCGGTTCAGTGGCCGTTGGATACCACGGGGGGCTCGTTGCGTCGGCGACGACCGACCAGCGGCGGGGGGGCGCCCAGATTCTGGCGCGCCCAGTTCACCGCCTGGATGCGGTTGTGTACCTTGATCTTGCGGAAGATGTTGTAGAGGTGCGACTTGACGGTGTGCTCGCTGACGAACAGCTGGTCGGCGATCTCGGTGTTCGACGCCCCGGTACCCAGCATGGCGATGATCTCCAGTTCCCGATGGGTCAAGCCGCAGACCGGGCGGTAGGAGTTGAGCTGCTGGCGACGGAAGAACTGGATCATGCGGGTCATCAGCGAGCGTGACATCCAGAGGTAGCCGTCGAGCAGGGTATTGAGCCCCTTGCAGATCAGCGGCAGGGGATCGCTGCGATAGAAGACCCCCTGCAGGTTCATGGCGGAGAGCACCTCCACCGCGTGATCCTCGTCACGCAGGTTGAAGGCGGCCAGCGTCATGCCGGTCTCCTCGGCCGCCTTGACATGCCACTGCTGCATGGTGGCTTCGTCGATGTGATCGGCATCGAGCAGGACCAGCACGCGAGAGGGATCCCTGCCCTTCCAGTCGGCTGCCGGCGCCACGACCGACACCGGGCAGTCGAGTTGCTGATGCAGGTAGTCGATGAACAACTGCGTCTGTGGATTGCTGGTCGTCACCAGCAGTACGATTCCTTTACCCTGATTCATGATGCGACTCCCACGTAAGCGCAGGTGGAGTCCCCCATCCCTGACCATCCTTCAGGCTGAGCGGGACTTTACTGAAGAGGTCAACTGAGTGTTGGTCAAGATGTAACAATTTATTACTAACTTTTGGTTATGTCTTTCCTTCCTCTTAGAATGATTGTCTGGTCATTCGTGAATAGCCAATATCGACAATGACTTACATGGGAGGCGAGAAACGGACAACGGTGACCTCAACTGGGAAAACAATGAAATTCATGCCCATTCCGTGTCAGACTTGCCTCTCGTTCCTGAACTTTAGTCTGTGTTTTCACATGTCGACAGTATGAGATCCATCATTCAAACGCCTGCATTTCCCTTGCCAGGCCCGACTCGTAGAATGGGCATCCCCGTCAACCTGGAGAACCGACCATGACCCCGACCCCCCTGGTGTTGGCCAGCGGCAATGCCGGAAAGCTGCGGGAGTTCCACCAGCTGCTCGGTCCCCTGGGATTCGATGTCCACCCCCAGGCCGATTTCGACGTGCCCGAGGTCGACGAAACCGGCCTGACCTTCGTCGAGAACGCCCTGCTCAAGGCCCGCCAGGCGAGTCGAGTCAGCGGCCTGCCGGCCCTGGCCGATGACTCGGGGCTCGAGGTGGATGCGTTGCACGGCCAGCCGGGTATCCAGTCGGCGCGCTATGCCGGGGAGCCGAAGAGCGATGCCCGCAACAACGAGAAGCTGCTGGAGGCCTTGTCCACCGTACCGGAGGGCAGTCGTACCGGGCGCTACTGGTGCGTACTGGTCTATCTTCGCCATGCCGAGGATCCCGTACCGCTGATCGTGCAGCGCAGCTGGGAGGGCGAGATCCTGGCCCATCCCCGTGGTGAGGGGGGCTTCGGCTATGACCCGCTGTTCTGGCTGCCCGATCGGGGCATGAGCGTCGCCGAGCTTTCCGCCGAGGTGAAGAACCGCTTCAGCCATCGCGGCCGCGCCGCGGAGGCCCTGGTGGAGGCCCTGCGCGAGGGGCCCGATCGGCGATGAGTGGCCGTGCGATGGACGCCCCCCCTGCCCTGCCGCCCCTGGCGCTCTATGTTCACGTGCCTTGGTGCGTGCGCAAGTGCCCCTATTGCGACTTCAATTCCCACGGCATCGGACGCGGCGCGGTGCTGCCCGAGGAGCCGTACCTGCAGGCCCTGATCGCCGACCTCGATGCCGACCTGCCGCTGGCGGACGGCCGCGAATTGGTCAGCGTCTTCATCGGTGGCGGTACGCCCAGCCTGATGTCCCCTCGGTTCTATGCGCGCCTGCTCGAGTCGCTGGCCGAACGGCTGCCCCTGGCGGAGGACATCGAAATCACCCTCGAGGCCAATCCGGGAACCCTGGAGCGCGGCCGCTTCGCCGGCTATCGGGCCGCGGGGATCAACCGCCTGTCGCTGGGGGTGCAGAGCTTCCGCGACGAGCAGCTCGCGGCGCTGGGCCGAATCCACTCGGGAGCCGACGCGGAGGCCGCCGTGGCCGAGGCCAGGCGAGCCGGTTTCGACAACCTCAACCTGGACCTCATGCATGGCCTGCCGGGACAGACGCCGGATCTGGCCCTCGCCGATCTGGAGGCCGCGCTTGCCCTGTCACCGGAACACCTGTCCTGGTACCAGTTGACGCTGGAGCCCAATACCGAGTTTCATTCCCACCCACCAGCGCTCCCCGAGGAGGAGGTGCTGTGGGATATTCAGGACCTGGGCCATGAACGACTCGAAGCCGACGGCCTGGTGCGCTACGAGATTTCTGCCTATTCGCGGCCCGGCCGCCGTTCGCATCACAACCTCAACTACTGGCGCTTCGGGGACTACCTGGGGATCGGCGCGGGGGCTCACGGCAAGCTGAGCCGAATCGAGGTGGACGGCGGGATGGCCATCGAGCGACGCTGGAAGTCGCGCCAGCCGGATGCCTATCTGCGCCGGCGCGAGGACCCGCGGGGCTTCGTCGCGGGCCGCGGCCTCATCGACGAGGCAGAGTTGCCGCTGGAATTCGCCATGAACGCGCTGCGCCTGGTAGAGGGTGTCCCCGTGGCGACCTGGTCGGCGAGTACCGGGCGCGAGCCGTCACGCCTGGAGGACAGGCTGGCGGTGGCGCGCAAAAAAGGACTTCTTGTGGAAGATGCCGGCCGGCTGCAGGCATCTCCTCAAGGTCTATTATTCTTGAACGAGCTGCTGGGCCTGATCAGTCAGGACCGGGGCTGTCAGGGATGAGCATCGCAGGTCATTTCGAATACCAAGGAGACACGACCCCATGATCAAGCCTCTTCGTCTTTTCGTGCCGGTGGCCGCCGCCGCCCTGCTGGTGGGCTGTGCTACGACCGACCCCTACTCCGGGGAGACCCAGCGCAGCAAGACCGGGACCGGTGCTGCCATTGGCGCCGCCGTGGGCGCCGCCGCCGGTGCGCTCAGTGGAGACGGCAGCACCAGCCGTCGCGATCGCGCCCTGATCGGCGCCGCCGTGGGTGCCGCTGCGGGTGCCGGCGTCGGCGCCTACATGGACCGCCAGGAGGAGCAGTTGCGCGCCAGCACGCAGGGCACCGGGATCGAGGTCGATCGCCGCGGCGACGACATCGTGCTCAACATGCCCAGCAGCGTGACTTTCGGCTTCGACTCCAGCGAGTTGACCCCGAGCGCCCGCAACGCGCTCAACGACGTCTCCTCGGTCCTGACCCAGTACACCGATACCCGGGTCAATGTCGCCGGCCATACCGACAGCACCGGCAATGCCGACTACAATCAGCGGCTCTCCGAGCGACGTGCCGAGTCCGTCGGCAACTATCTGGCGCAGTCCGGTGTCTCGCGTAACCGCCTGCAGATGAGAGGGTATGGCCAGACCCAGCCCATTGCGAGTAACGACAACGAGGCGGGGCGTGCCCAGAACCGCCGCGTCGAGATCACGCTGTCGCCGATCGAGTCCCAGTTCCAGCAATAAGGCCTGTCTGTAGCTCGCTGCCGCCGATACGGGCCCGTCACTGTCTCAGTGGCGGGCCCTTTGCTTGCCGAATCACGGATGCCGATCCATGCTTTCCTACCAGCACGCCTATCATGCCGGCAATTTCGCCGACGTTCACAAGCACATGACGCTCTTTGCCGTCATCGATCATCTATTACGTAAGAGATCGTCCATTACGTATATCGATACCCATGCCGGTCGAGGCGTCTATCCCCTGGGGGCGGAGGAGACGAGCAGGCTTCAGGAGTACCGCCAGGGGGTGGCACCGCTGTGGCGGGCGCGCAAGGCGTTGGCGGAGGAGCCGCTGCTCCACGCCTGGCTGGCCTCGCTGGCCGGGCTACAGCAGCACGAGGGAGAATTGGATCGCTATCCGGGGTCCCCCTGGTGGCTGGCGCAGCGGCTGCGCCCGGTCGACCAGCTGGTGCTGTTCGAACTGCACCCGGGCGAACATGACCATCTCGCCCGTCAGCGCCTGCCCGACAACGTGCGGCGTATCCACGGCGACGGCCTGCGCGGGCTCCAGCAGCGGTTGCCGGTATCGACACCGCGACTCTGCGGACTGATCGATCCCAGCTACGAACGCAAGTCGGAATACGCCGAGGTGGCAAAGACGCTGTTGAAGGTGATGCGCAAGGTGCGTCACGCCGTGATGCTGGTGTGGTACCCGCTGCTGCCGACGGGGCGCCATCATGAGTTGCTGGAAGGGCTGCGTGACGGTGGGCTGCGCAAGATCTGGCGCAGCGAGTTGATCCTGCGTGAGCTCTCCACGGACGAGCGGGGCATGGTCGGCAGTGGCATGCTGGTGGTGAACCCGCCCTGGGGGCTCGACGCGCGGCTCGCCGCCGCCATGTCGCGGGTCACGCCGCTGCTGGGCGAGACCTGCCGTTATCACAGCGGCTGGTGGGTAGAGGAGTAGGGGCCTCCCGACCGCCGAAGACCTCGCCGAGCAGCCGTCGGGTGGGGGGGAGATAAGCGCCGTTATTTTCCGATGCAGAAGCTGCCGAAGATCTCGCCGAGCAGGTCATCGGCGCTGAACTCGCCGGTGATCTCGCCCAACGCCTGCTGGGCGTCGCGCAGGTCCTCGGCGAGCAGCTCCCCGGCCCCGTAGCCGACCAGCTGCTCCTCACCGTTGGTGAGCGCTCGCTTCGCCCTGTCGAGGGCGTCCAGGTGGCGTCGGCGTGCCGAGAAACGTCCCTCGGTGGTGGTCGCATAGCCCATCACCGCCTTGAGATGCTCCTTCAGGTTATCCACACCCTCGCCGGTCTTCGCCGAGAGCCGGATCACCGGGGTGGCTGTGGACAAGTCGATGCCCGGGGTCTCGTGGCTGGCATCGATCTTGTTGCGCACCAGGGTCAGGCGTGAGGCATCGGCCAGGCGGGCGACGAACTCGGGCCAGATGGCCATGGGATCGGTGGCGTCGGAGGTGGCGGCGTCGACCAGCAACAGCACCCGGTCGGCCTTCTCGATCTCGCGCCAGGCCCGGGCCACGCCGATCTTCTCCACCGCATCGGGGGTGTCGCGCAGCCCGGCGGTATCGATCACGTGCAGGGGCATGCCATCGATATGGATATGCTCGCGCAGCACGTCGCGGGTGGTGCCCTCGATCTCGGTGACGATGGCGGTCTCCTGCTCGGTCAGCGCATTGAGCAGGCTCGACTTGCCGGCGTTGGGGCGGCCGGCGATCACCACATTCATGCCTTCGCGCATCAGCGCTCCCTGGCCGGCGGCGGCGCGTACCCCGGCGAGTTCGGCCTGCACCCCGGCGAGCATCGTCGCCACCTTGCCATCGGCGAGAAAGTCGATCTCCTCCTCGGGGAAGTCGATGGCCGCCTCCACGTACATGCGCAGCTCGATCAGGCGGGCCACCAGGGCCTCGACCCGACGCGAGAACTCCCCCTGCAGCGAGCGCAGGGCATTCTCGGCGGCGGTGCGCGAGCTGGCGTCGATCAGGTCGGCGATGGCCTCGGCCTGGGCCAGGTCGAGCTTGTCGTTGAGGAAGGCGCGTTCGGAGAACTCCCCGGGGCGCGCCGGGCGGGCGCCAAGCTGCACGCAGCGCTCGAGCAGCAGGTCCATGAGCACCGGGCCGCCATGGCCCTGAAGCTCCAGGACGTCCTCGCCGGTGAAGGAGTGGGGGCCGGCGAAGTAGAGGGCGATGCCCTCGTCGATCACCGCGTGATCGCCCCGGAAGGGGCCGTAGTGGGCGCGGCGCGGGGGAGGGCAGTGCCCCACCACCGCCTCGGCGATCGCCACGCAGGCGGGCCCTGAGACGCGAATGATGCCGACGCCGCCACGTCCCGGCGGGGTGGCGAGTGCCGCAATGGTGTCCTGGAGGTAAAGGGGCGCGGGCATCGTCTTCTCCTCATCGCGTCGTGGGTCATTGTCCGTGCCGGGTGTCCCAGACGCCAGACCCCCGCCGGGGCGGGGGTCTGGAGGCGCGGGAGAGGCCGATCCTACTTGGTCTTCATGCCCTTGCCGATACTGGGGTCGCTCTCGATCTTGCGCGTGATCACGTACTGCTGGGCGATCGAGATGACGTTGTTGACCACCCAGTAGATAACCAGGCCAGCCGGGAACCACAGGAAGAAGAAGGTGAAGACGACCGGCAGCATCTTCATGATCTTCGCCTGCATGGGGTCCGGCGGTGTCGGATTGAGCAGCTGCTGCACGAACATCGAGGCGCCCATCAGGATCGGCAGGATGAAGAACGGATCCTTCACCGACAGGTCCTGGATCCAGAACATGAAGGGCGCGTGGCGCAGCTCGACGGATTCCAGCAGCATCCAGTAGAGGGCGATGAACACCGGCATCTGCACCAGGATCGGCAGGCAGCCACCCAGAGGATTGATCTTCTCCTTCTGGTAGAACTTCATCATCTCCTGGGACATCTTCTGGCGGTCGTCGCCGTACTGCTCCTTGAGGCGTTGCATCTCCGGGCCCAGCTTGCGCATGCGCGCCATGGACTTGTAGGCCTTGGCGGAGAGTGGCCACATGGCCAGCTTGACCAGGACGGTGAGCAAGACGATGGACCAGCCCCAGTTGCCGATCAGGCTGTGAATCTGGTCGAGCAGCCAGAACAGCGGGTTGGCGATGAACCATAGCCAGCCGAAGTCGACGGTCAGGCGCAGGTTGGGGGCCACGGCCTCCATGTAGTCCTGCACCTTGGGGCCGACGTAGAGGGTCGCGCCGAGCCGTGCCTCGCCATCCGCGGCCACGCTGCTGACCGGGCCGGCGAAGGCCGCCACGTTGCGGTTCTGCGAATCGGTGGTCGCGTAGTAGAGGTTTCGCTGATTCTGGGCGGGTGCCCAGGCGGAGACGAAGTAGTGCTGGATGATGGCCACCCAGCCGCCCTCGACGTCACGGTTCGGAAACTTGCCGGCCTGGATATCGTCGAAGTCGACCTTCTCGTAACGATTGTCCGGCGACGAGTAGGCGGCGCCCAGGTAGCTCCTCATGCCGAGGGCCGGGCCGCTGGAGGGGTCGGGGCTGTTGTCCCGGGCCAGTTGGCCGATGAAGCGCGCGGTGACCGGCTCCTCGGTGTGGTTGGCCAGGTAGTAGTTCACGTCCACTGCATAGCTGCCACGCTCGAAGGTGAAGCGCTTGATGACGTCGACGCCGTTGACCTCGGCGGTCAGGTCCACCTCGAGGCGGTTGTCGTTCTCGGACAGGCGATAGTCGGTGCGCTCGGCAGAGAAGGTGATGCGCCCGGCGTGGCCATCGAGTTGGAGCCCCGACCGGGCCACGTAACTTCGGCTTTCGCTGTCGGAAAGCAGCACATAGGGGCGGTCGGAATCCAGCGTGAAGCGATGCTGCGGCAGGGCGGCATAGACGATGTCACCGCCCTGGGGGTCGATGCGCACATCGAGGACGTCGGTGATCACGGCCACCAGTTCGCGGCTGCGGAGGGGCGCGTCCGGCTCGCCCGGCATCTCCTGGCCGATGTCGCTTTCGGCTCGAGGCGTTGTCGGCACCGCGAGGTCGTCGCCTCCTTCCGGTGCAGCGGCTTCCTCGCCGGGGGCACCGGTCGTGATGGCGGGGGCTTCCGGTTCAGGGGCTACCTGACCGTAATCCTGGTTCCACTGTACGACGATCAGGTAGGCGAGGACCGCCAGAGGAATCAGCAAGAGGAGTCGTTTTACGTCCATTAGGGTTCTGCCCGATGGGTGGTGAACATTCCGATGGCGCAGTGCGGGTCGCACGCTCGATATACACGAAAGCCTGCCGAAGGCAGGCTAGGCGCCGCACGCGGACTCCCGGCGCTCGGCATGGCGGTATCGATGATCGGCCGACAAGAGGCATTGGCTCTCATGCAGACTCCGTGACTGGCCGATCTCCGCGGTGGCCGATGCCCGGCGGCGCAGGTGGCAGCATGCCCTGGGCCCATCAGTCGTCGCTCTTCGACTTCTGCACGTCTCGCGTCAGACGCTTCCACATGCCGTGAAGCTGGCGATGCAGGCTATCGTTGTCGAGCTCGTGAACGCCCCGCCTGGCCAGAATCACGATGTCCACGGAGGGCAGGCGCTGTTGCTGCAGCCGGATCGACTCGCGAGCGAGTCGCTTGAGGCGGTTGCGGTCGACGGCTCGTCGGACGTTCTTCTTGCTGAAGACCAGGCCGAGGCGGGGATGTCCCAGGTCGTTGGGAGTGGCCAGTGCCAGCAGCCCCTTGCCATGGACCTTGTATGCAGCCGTATCGAAGACACGCCGATAGTCCCCGGCCGTCAGCAGACGCAGACGCCGGGGAAAGTCCTGACGGGACACGTGCGGTCCGCGTTCAGGCGCTCAGGCGCTTGCGACCCTTGGCACGGCGACGCGCCAGAACGGCACGGCCATTCTTGGTGGCCATGCGGGCACGGAAGCCGTGCACACGCTTGCGCTTGAGAACGCTCGGTTGAAAGGTGCGTTTCATAACTCGTTATTCCCACGTGGTTTTCAGGAAGATTCGGCAATTTCGAGGCGTCCGGATCCCGTGTCGGAACCCGGGGGGGTTCGGCTCAAGACCGGAAATTGTAGTGATTTCGGCGCTCCGGTGCAATTTTTCCGTGTGCGATAGTGGCGCGCCGCATGGGCCAAACAACCATTACTATTAGGTATTTTTAGATGATGTTGTTATTAATACTGGGGATATTTTCTGTGGATATCTTTTTATAGCCACATATAATCAATGCGTTATGGTGTAGTAAAGGCTGTGGGAAAGTGACGTATGACCGGCGGACGACCTGTTCGCCAGCGGTGGACTACCGCAGGGGTCTTTCCCACCGCGCCGAGTCGTCCCGTGGGCATCGCCGGGTTGTCCCCACGGGTGGCGAAGGGTTGTCCACAGCAGACCGCAAGGGGAGGGATCGTGTGGATAACCTGGACCCTGGACGATACAATGGCGATCGTTTTTTCGATGAATGGTGAGGTCGCGTGTCGCTCGCTCTCTGGCAACAGTGTCTGGACTACCTGCAGGACGAACTGAATTCCCAGCAGTTCAATACCTGGATTCGCCCGTTGCAGGCGGAGGAGGGGGAGTCCAACGAACTTTGTCTGCTGGCGCCCAACCGCTTCGTCCGGGATTGGGTCAGTGACAAGTATGCCAAGCGTATCAGTGAATTGATGCGGGAGCTGTCGCCCGCCAAGCCCCCCAAGGTGGTGCTGTCGGTGGGCAGTCGTCGCACGGCGACCGCTCCCCAGCCGCGTGAGCTCGGCAACCCGGTCTCGGCCAGTCCCCGACAACCGACGGCGCCTGCGGTTCAGGTGCCGCCGCGCGCCGAGGTGGGTGACGAGCGCGAGATCGAGGCGCTGCGCGAGGAGGGGAGGGCCAATCGCCGGCCCGGCGAGCGCCAGGTCCAGGTCGAGGGGAGCCTCAAGCACAACAGCGGGCTCAACCCCAACTTTACCTTCGAGACCTTCGTCGAGGGCAAGTCCAACCAACTGGCGAGAGCCGCCTCGCGGCAGGTGTCGGAGAACCCCGGGGGGGCCTACAACCCGCTGTTCCTCTATGGTGGCGTGGGTCTCGGCAAGACCCACCTGATGCATGCGGTGGGCAACGCGCTGGCCGGGCGTCGCGAGAATGCCCGCGTGGTCTACCTGCATTCCGAACGTTTCGTGGCCGACATGGTCAAGGCGCTGCAGCTCAATGCCATCAACGACTTCAAGCGTTTCTATCGGAGCGTGGATGCCCTGTTGATCGATGACATCCAGTTCTTCGCCGGCAAGGAGCGTTCCCAGGAAGAGTTCTTTCATACCTTCAATGCGCTGCTCGAGGGCGGTCAGCAGATGATCCTCACATCTGATCGTTACCCCAAGGAAATCAATGGGGTAGAGGAGAGATTGAAGTCACGCTTTGGTTGGGGGCTGACGGTAGCCATCGAGCCGCCCGAGCTCGAGACTCGGGTGGCGATCCTGATGAAGAAGGCCGATCAGGCCAAGGTCGAGTTGCCTCACGACGCCGCCTTCTTCATTGCCCAGAAGATCCGTTCGAATGTCCGCGAGCTGGAGGGGGCGCTGAAGAAGGTGATCGCCGACTCCCACTTCATGGGCAAACCGATCACCCAGGATTTCATTCGCGAGTCGCTCAAGGACCTGCTGGCTCTGCAGGACAAGCAGGTGGGGGTCGACAACATCCAGCGCACCGTGGCCGAGTACTACAAGATCAAGCTCTCCGACCTGCTGTCGAAGCGTCGCTCGCGTTCGGTGGCCAGGCCCCGGCAGGTGGCCATGGCGTTGGCCAAGGAGCTGACCAATCACAGCCTGCCGGAGATAGGCGATGCCTTCGGCGGTCGCGATCACACCACGGTGTTGCACGCTTGTCGCAAGGTGCAGGCTCTGCAGGAAGAGAACGCCGATATCCGCGAGGATTACAAGAATCTGCTGCGTCTGCTGACCAGCTAGGTAGGTTGCCTTCCAGCCATCGTCATTCAAGAACAGCGTTGCCGATCGACCGGCCCGGCTATTCCGCTGCCGGCCGAATCCTTAAGGACAAGACGTGGAGCCGACATGAAATTTTCCATCTCTCGAGAAGCTCTGCTGCGCCCGCTGACGCTGGTTGCCGGCGTGGTGGAGCGCCGCCAGACCCTGCCGGTATTGTCCAACGTGCTGATCCAGGTCGACCAGGATCAGGTGGCGCTGACCGGCACCGACCTGGAGGTCGAGCTCATCGGGCGTACCGCAGCGAGTCTCGTGGAGGAGCCGGGCGCTGCCACCGTGCCGGCGCGCAAGCTGATGGACATCTGCAAGTCGCTGCCGGAGCAGTCCGAGATCCAGCTTTCCCTGGAGGACGGGCGGGCCGTGCTGCGTAGCGGGCGTTCACGCTTCACCCTTTCCACCCTGCCGGTAGCCGAGTTTCCCAATATCGAGGATAGCCAGGGCAGCACCGAACTCAGCCTGCCGCGGGGCACCCTCAAGCACCTGATCGATGCCACCGCCTTCGCCATGGCACAGCAGGACGTACGCTATTATCTCAATGGCATGCTGCTCGAATTGCGCTCGAACCTGGTGCGTGCCGTGGCGACCGACGGCCACCGCCTGGCGGTCTGCTCCCGACCCACGGAGATCCAGGTCGAGCCCGCCCAGAAGCTGATCGTGCCGCGCAAGGGCATCCTCGAACTGGCACGCCTGCTGGATGACGGCGACGAGCCCGTGAGCCTGACCCTGGGGGCCAGCCACGTGAGGGCCCATACCGGCGACTTCACCTTCACCTCGAAGCTGGTGGATGGCAAGTTCCCGGACTACGAGCGGGTCGTGCCCCGCGGTGGCGACAAGGTGTTCATCGCCGAGCGTGCCGAGTTGCGTCAGGTACTGTCGCGGACTGCCATTCTCTCCAACGAGAAGTATCGTGGCGTACGCCTGCACCTGGAGGAGGGCAACCTGCGCGTGATGGCCAACAACCCCGAGCAGGAGGAGGCCGAGGAGAATGTGGCCATCGAGTACAACGGTGGGGCCATGGAGATCGGCTTCAATGTCGGCTATCTGGTCGATGTGTTGAATGCGCTGGATGAGGACCGGGTGCAGATGACCCTGGCCGATCCCAACAGCAGCGCCTTGATGGAAGAGCCGGGGGGGGGTGATGCCCTCTACGTCGTCATGCCGATGCGCCTCTGACCCTCCTGGCGCCGCCTCGTGCGGCGTCGGCTAGCCTCCCCATATCCCATGCCTCTCGATCGCCTTACCATTCAGGGCCTGCGCAACCTGCAGGCCCTCGATCTCCGTCCCGGGCCGCGGATCAACCTTCTCACCGGTGCCAACGGCAGCGGCAAGACCAGTCTGCTGGAGGGTATCCATATCCTCGGCATGGGGCGCTCCTTTCGCACGCGTCGGCTCCACCATGCCATGGCCCATGACGCCGATGTCCTGACGCTGCACGGGCGGCTTACGGGGGATCCTCCCGTGCCCTTCGGTGTGCGGCGTCATCGTGATTCACCCGAGCTGGAGATGCGCCTTGCCGGCGAGCGCATCGGGCGTATTTCTCGGCTGGTCGAGACCCTGCCGTTGCAGTTGATCAACCCCGATGCTTTCCGCCTGCTCGAGGGCCCTCCGGCCGGTCGGCGGGAGTTTCTCGATTGGGGGGTGTTTCACGTGAAACACGAATTTCTCGACGTCTGGCAGCGGGCACGGCGGGCACTGAAACATCGGAATGCCTTGCTCAGGCATGGTAGAATGGACGATGGTTCCCTGCCGGCCTGGGAGCAGGAGCTGGTGCACTGGAGCGAGCGGCTCGACGGCTTGCGTCGCGCCTGGATGGAGGCCTTCCTGCCGGTCTTCGAGGAAACGTTGGCAGGTTTGCTGCCGCTTCCGGAACTGCAACTTCGCTACTCCCGTGGCTGGGACCGCCGCCGAGATCTCGGCGACATCCTGCGCCAGGGAAGGGAAACCGACCGGCAGATGGGATTCACCCAGCAGGGCCCGCAGCGTGCCGATTTAGGCATTCGGCTGGGCCGACGTCCGGCCGTTGAGGTGCTCTCGCGGGGACAGCAGAAGCTGGTCGTCAGTGCCTTGAAACTGGCACAGGGGCGATTGCTCGAGGCGAACACAGGGCGAACCTGTGTTTACCTGATCGACGACCTGCCCGCCGAACTGGACAGCGAACATCGTCGAGTGTTCTGCGACTGGTTGGAGAGAATGCACTGCCAGGTGTTCATCACCAGCGTCGATCATGACGCCCTGGCAGATCTGTGGCAACCCGAGACCCCGGTGGAGATGTTTCACGTGAAACGTTCGAGTGAAGGGGCAGGTCAGGTGTTGCCACTGGACAGACAGACTTCATGACGGAGTAGTCAATGAGCGAACAGGCTTACGACTCATCGAGCATCAAGGTTCTCAAGGGGCTGGATGCCGTACGCAAGCGTCCCGGGATGTACATCGGCGATACCGATGACGGGACCGGCCTGCACCACATGGTGTTCGAGCTGGTGGACAACTCCATCGATGAAGCCCTGGCTGGTTACTGCAGCGAGATCCGTGTGATCATCCACCCCGATGAATCGATCACCGTCAGCGACAACGGACGCGGCGTGCCTACCGATCTCCATGAGGGAGAGGGGGTGTCGGCGGCCGAGGTGATCATGACGGTGCTCCATGCCGGGGGCAAGTTCGATGACAATTCCTACAAGGTCTCGGGGGGCCTGCATGGTGTTGGCGTGTCGGTGGTCAACGCCCTGTCCGAGGAGCTGAAGCTGACCATTTGGCGTGCCGGACAGGTCCATGAGCAGATCTATCATCACGGCGTCCCCCAGGCACCCCTGGCAGTGGTCGGCAAGACCGAGAAGAGTGGTACCCGGGTCCATTTCCGACCCTCGTCGAATACCTTCGCCAACATCGAGTTTCACTATGACATCCTCGCCAAGCGCCTGAGAGAACTCTCTTTTCTCAACTCGGGCGTGGCCATTCGCCTGGTCGACGAGCGCAGCGGCAAGGAGGAGCTCTTCCACTACGAGGGCGGCCTCAAGGCGTTCGTCGACCACCTGAACACCAACAAGACGGTGCTCAACCCGGTGTTCCATTTCGAGGCGGAGCGCGAGGATGGCGTGGTCGTCGAGGTGGCCATGCAGTGGAGCGACTCCTTCTCGGAGAACATCTTCTGTTACACCAACAACATTCCCCAGCGGGATGGCGGCACCCACCTGGCGGGCTTCCGGGCAGCCCTGACCCGCAGCCTCAACCACTATATCGAGGCGGAAGGGCTACTCAAGAAATCCAAGATCAATACCTCCGGTGACGACGCACGCGAGGGGCTGACGGCGATCATTTCGGTGAAGGTGCCGGATCCCAAGTTTTCCTCCCAGACCAAGGACAAACTGGTCTCCTCGGAGGTCAAGACCGCGGTGGAGCAGGAGATGGGACGCCTGTTCTCCGAGTATCTGATCGAGAAGCCCAACGAGGCCAAGGCGATCGTCAACAAGATGCTCGATGCCGCCAGGGCCCGCGAGGCGGCGCGCAAGGCACGTGACATGACGCGTCGCAAGGGCGCGCTGGACATCGCCGGCCTGCCCGGCAAGTTGGCCGATTGCCAGGAGAAGGATCCGAGCCTCTCCGAGCTGTTCCTGGTCGAGGGTGACTCGGCCGGCGGCAGTGCCAAGCAGGGTCGCGCCCGTCGCACCCAGGCGATTCTGCCGCTCAAGGGCAAGATCCTCAACGTGGAGAAGGCCCGCTTCGACAAGATGCTCTCCTCGGCGGAGGTGGGTACCCTGATCACCGCACTCGGCTGCGGCATCGGCCGCGAGGAGTTCAACCCCGACAAGCTGCGTTACCACTCGATCATCATCATGACCGACGCCGATGTCGACGGCTCTCACATCCGCACGCTGTTGCTGACCTTCTTCTTCCGCCAGATGTCACAGCTGATCGAGCGGGGCCATGTCTTCATCGCCCAACCGCCGCTCTACAAGATCAAGCGTGGCAAGCAGGAGAGCTACCTCAAGGACGAACAGGCCCTGATCGACTACCTGACCACCACCGCCCTGGACGGAGGTCGCCTCTATGTCAATGCGGATGCACCGGGCATCAGTGGTGCGGGGCTCGAGAGCCTGGTCAACCAGTACCGCGACGTGATGAAGCGGATCGAACGCCTTTCCCGGGTCTATCCCAACGAGGTGCTGCGCCGGATCGTTCATGCGGCCCGCCTGGAGGGCGAGGTGAGCCTCAAGGATCGCGTGACCATGCAGAACTGGATCGAGTACCTCCAGGCGGAGATGGACGCCCTGGTGGCCTACGAGGGCGGGCCGCGCTACACCTTCCGGCTCGAAGAAGACAGCGAGCGCGGACTCTACCTGCCGGCGGTCACCCTGGCGGCTCATGGGGTGACCACCGACTACGTGTGGGGCATCGACTTCTTCACCAGCGCCGATTACCGCATCATGGCCGATCTCGGCGAGACCCTGGACGGCCTGCTGGAAGAGGGGGCCTACGTGGCGCGCGGCGAGCGCCAGAAGCCGGTTTCCACCTTCTACGAGGCGCTGGAATGGTTGATGGCCGAGGCCCAGCGTGGGCTTTCCATCCAGCGTTACAAGGGGCTGGGCGAGATGAACCCCGACCAGCTGTGGGAGACCACCATGAACCCGGAGACGCGGCGCATGCTGCGGGTTTCCATCGAAGATGCGGTGGCCGCCGACATGATGTTCAACACCCTGATGGGGGACGAGGTGGAGCCGCGGCGCGACTTCATCGAGCGCAATGCCCTGGTGGCCAATCTCGACGTCTAGCGATCCCCGGGCCGGGGTGTTTCACGTGAAACACATTTCCGGCAGCCAGCATGACGAAGCCGGCCGGTTGGCCGGCTTCGTCGTTCTGTGGTTGTCGTTGTGACAGGCTGGGCTGACGGCCATGCCGCCAAAGGGGCAGTCGCTATCGAGGGGCAGCCAGAAGCCAGTCGACGAAGGCGGCCAGGTCGTCGAACACAGGAACATCCTGCAGGCCTTCGCCCTTGGCCAGGGTGCGTTCCCCCTTGCCTGTCTTGACCAGCACCGGGCGGCACCCCAGAGGTTCTCCTGCTTGGAGGTCGCGCAGGCTGTCGCCGACCATCCAGCTGCCCGCGAGTGTCTCGAGGGACAGGGCGTCCCGAATCTGTTCCAGCAGACCCGGCAAGGGTTTGCGGCAATCACAGGCATCATCGGGGCCGTGGGGACAGTGGGCAATATGGGCGATCTTCCCCCCCGCGGCGGCAACCCGTCGCTCGAGTTCGGCATGCATGGCCGCGAGGGTGGTCTCGCTGTAGAGGCCGCGTGCGATACCCGACTGGTTGGTGGCAATCGCGACCTGCCAGCCTGCCCGGGTCAGGCGTGCGATCGCCTCGATGGCACTAGGGTAGGGGACCCACTCGTCGAGAGATTTCACATAGTCGTCGGAGTCATGATTGATAACACCGTCTCGGTCGAGGATCACGAGTCTGGGGGGAGTGGTCATGGGCATAAGCGGAATGTCGCCGGATCAGCAGTGGGAGGGGTGGACAGAGTGTTTCACGTGGAACAACAGCTGCCAAGCTTCGCCCTTGAGCGATTAACCGGCAGCTTGAAGGATACGTCCGAACCTTCAGGCAGCGGGGTGTTGGTAGAAGGCGTTTGCAGTTTTCCGCGGGGAAGTGTTCCACGTGAAACATCGAGGCCTGGCGGGCATGAAAAAGGGCCGAGATCCCTCCTCGGCCCAATCATGAGGCGCGGGTTACTGCTGGAGCTGGGCGATATCGGCCACTTCCAGGAACAGTGCCTGCAGGCCGGCGAGCAGGGCCAGTCGATTGCGGCGCACCGCCTCGTCCTCGGCCATGACCATGACCCGGTCGAAGAAGGCATCGACCGGCTCGCGAAGGCCCGACAGGACATCGAGTGCCTCACGATAGCGCCCTTCGGCGAACAGTGGCATTACCGCCTCGCGCCGCTTGGCGAGGGCGGCATGGAGAGCCTTCTCGGCGGGTTCCTGGAGCAGGGTGTCATCGACGTGCGTCGAGCCATCGTGTTTCTGTTTGGCGAGGATGTTGGAGACCCGCTTGTTGGCAGCGGCCAGGGCGGCGGCCTCGTCGCGGCTGGCGAAGGCCTGCACCGCCCGCAGGCGACGGGCGAAGTCGAGAGGTCGAGTGACCGGGCGGGCCCGCACGGCGAGATAGACCTCGGCCTCGATGCCTTCGTCCTGGCCCCAGGCACGGAAGCGGTCGAGCATGTAGTCGAGTACCTCATCGACCAGGTGCTCGGCGTAGGGCAGCTCCTGGTGCTGAGCGGCCGCCAGCTCGAGCAGCTCGCGCAGGTCGAGGGCCAGCTCACCCTTGATCAGGATGTTGAGCACGCCGATGGCCGCACGGCGCAGGGCGAAGGGGTCCTTGGTGCCGGTGGGGCGTGCCCCGATGCCGAAGATGCCGGTCAGCGTATCGAGCCGGTCGGCCAGCGCCAGGGCCAGGCCGGTACGGGTGCGGGGGATCTCGTCGCCGGCGAAGCGTGGCAGGTACTGCTCTTCCAGCGCCTGGGCCACATCGGCGGGCTCACCATCGTGGGTGGCATAGTAGCGGCCCATGATGCCCTGCAGCTCGGGAAACTCCAGCACCATCTCGGTGATCAGGTCGCATTTGGCGAGCTCAGCGGCACGGCGGGCATGGGCCACGTCGCCGTCGATGCGACCGGCGATGAAGGCCGCCACGGCGGCGGAGCGGTGCGCCTTGTCGGCCAGGGTGCCGAGTTGTTGCTGGAACACCACGTGGGAGAGGCCACCGATGCGCTCGGCCAGGGTCTGCCTGCGGTCGGTGTCGTAGAAGAAGGCGGCATCGGCCAGGCGCGGCCGGATCACCTTCTCGTTGCCTTCGATGACCTGTCGGGGGTCCTGGCTGTCGATATTGGAGATGGTGATGAACAACGGCTTCAGGCGGCCCTGGTCGTCGAGCAGGTGGAAGTACTTCTGGTTGGCCTTCATCGAGGAGATCAGGCACTCCGCCGGCACCTCGAGGAAGCGCTCGTCGAAGCTGCCGGTCAGGGCCACCGGCCATTCGACCAGGCCGCTGACCTCGGTGAGCAGCTCCTCGTCGATCACCGCCAGCGCATCCTGGACCTCGGCTTCGGCCAGCACCTGCTCGCGGATACGCTCGCGACGCCTGTCCCGGTCGGCCAGCACCCAGGCACTCTCCAGGGCGGCGAGGTAGTCATCGGCATGTTCGAGCGCGATGGGGTCGGGCGCATGGAAGCGGTGCCCGCGGGTGGTGCGGCCGGCGGACAGCCCCAGGACCTCGGCGTCGACCACCGCGTTGCCGTAGAGCATCACCAGCCAGTGTACGGGCCGGGAGAACTCGATGCGGGAGGTGCCCCAGCGCATGTTCTTGGGAACCGGCAGGGTGGCAACGGCCTTCTCGACGATGGCAGGCAGCAGGCGGGTGGTGGCCTCGCCCGGTTGCCGTTCACGGTAGCCGAGCCAGGTGCCCTTGTCGGTCTCCAGATGGATCAGGTGGTCGACGCCGACGCCGCAGGAGCGGGCAAAGCCCTCGGCGGCCCTGGTCGGCTGGCCATCCTTGAAGGCTGCGGCCAGCGCCGGACCGCGACGCTCGACCTCGCGATCCGGCTGCTTGTCGGCAAGCTCGTGGATCTGGACTGCCAGGCGCCGCGGGCTGGCATGGGCCAGTACCTCGCCGAAGGCGACCTCGGCCTCGGACAGGCCGCGGCGAATGCCCTCGGCCAGGGCGTCGGAGAGGCCGTCGATGGCGCTCGGCGGCAGTTCCTCGACGCCCAGTTCAACCAGTAGGGTGTTGACAGCCATGCTCATGCGTCTCCCTGTTCGGCTAGCGGCGCTTCGGCCAGCAGTTCGTTGCGCAGGGCCTCGGGGGCGAGCGGGAAGCCGGCGGCCTTGCGTGATTCGTAATAGGCGTGGGCCACGTCACGGGCCATGGTACGCACGCGCAGGATGTAACGCTGGCGTTCGGTGACCGAGATGGCGTGACGGGCATCCAGCAGGTTGAAGGTGTGCGAGGCCTTTAGCACCTGCTCGTAGGCAGGCAGCGGCAGGGAAGCCTCGAGCAACTTGGCGCACTCCCGCTCCTGATGGTCGAAGGCGGCGAACAGGGCCGACACGTCGGCGTACTCGAAGTTGTAGGCAGACTGCTCGCGCTCGTTCTGCAGGTAGACGTCGCCATAGCTGACGCGGCTGCCGTCCGGTGCAATGGCCCAGACCAGGTCGTAGACGCTGTCGACGTCCTGCAGGTACATGGCGATGCGCTCGAGGCCATAGGTCAGCTCGCCGGTGACCGGATAGCACTCCAGGCCGCCGGCCTGCTGGAAGTAGGTGAACTGGGTCACCTCCATGCCGTTGAGCCAGACCTCCCAGCCCAGCCCCCAGGCGCCGAGGGTGGGAGACTCCCAGTTGTCCTCGACGAAGCGGATGTCGTGCACCAGCGGGTCGAGGCCCAGGCGCTTGAGTGAGCCCAGGTAGAGTTCCTGGAGCTCGCCGGGGGAGGGCTTCATTACCACCTGGAACTGGTAGTAGTGCTGCAGGCGATTGGGGTTTTCGCCGTAACGCCCGTCCGTGGGCCGGCGGGAGGGCTGCACATAGGCGGCATTCCAGGTCTCGGGGCCGATGGAGCGGAGGAAGGTGGCCGGATGGAAGGTGCCGGCACCGACTTCCATGTCCAGCGGCTGCAGGATCACGCAGCCCTGTTCGGCCCAGTACTGCTGCAGGGCGAGGATCAGGCCCTGGAAGGTCGAGACGTCTGGCGTCGACCCTGGGGTCGAGGTCGACGGGGGTGTCGAGAGCGTCTGCGACGGGTTTGGCGAGGGAGTCATTGCGAAAGCACCGTTGGCCATGAATTCACGAGGCGTCAAGTATACAATCACAGGCAGATCGGTTATAGGCGCAGTCCGCTGCGCCCCAACGAGGACATCCCATGATCGTAGTGACAGGCGGGGCCGGCTTCATCGGCTCGAATCTGGTCAAGGCACTCAACGCCCGCGGCCGCGACGACGTGTTGGTGGTCGACGACCTGCGCGACGGCACCAAGTTCGTCAACCTGGCCGACTGTACCCTCGGCGACTACCTGGACAAGGACGACTTCCGCGCCCGGGTCGAGGCGTCGCTGCGTGGTGAGCCCGCCAACCTGCCACCCATCGAGGCAATCTTTCATGAAGGGGCCTGCTCCGACACCACCGAGTGGGACGGGCGCTTCATGCTCGACAACAACTTCGAGTACTCGAAGATCCTGCTCGACTTCTGTCAGCGACAGGGCATTCCCTTCCTCTACGCCTCCTCGGCGGCCACCTACGGCGGCAGCCAGGTATTCCGCGAGGAGCCCGAGTTCGAGAAGCCGCTCAACGTCTACGGCTACTCCAAGCTGCTGTTCGACCAGTACGTGCGGGCGCGCTGGGCGGATTTTCATAGCCAGGTGGTGGGCTTCCGCTACTTCAACGTCTACGGACCGAGGGAGCAGCACAAGGGCAAGATGGCCAGCGTCGCCTACCACCATCACACCCAGATCAGCACCGGCGAGAACCTCCGGCTGTTCGGCGCCTGGGACGGCTATGAGGCGGGTATGCAGAGCCGCGACTTCGTCTATGTGGGCGACGTGGTCGACGTCAACCTCTGGTTCCTCGACCACCCGGATGTGTCGGGCATCTTCAACCTGGGGACCGGTCGCGCCGAACCGTTCAAGGCGATCGGCGAATCGGTGATCGGCTTCCACGGCAAGGGCGATATCGAGTACATCGACTTCCCCGAGGAGCTCAAGGGGCGCTACCAGAGCTATACCCGGGCCGATATCTCGCGGCTGCGGGCCGCCGGCTACGAGCGTGAGTTCCGGACCGTCGCCGAGGGGGTACGCGAGTACCTGGAGTGGCTGCATGGCTGAGGCCGGTACCGCGTGCCCGGCAAGGGGCGAGCGGATCCTGGTGGTGGGGCCGTCCTGGGTGGGCGACATGGTCATGGCCCAGAGCCTGCTGATGACCCTCAAGGGCCGTCACCCCGGTTGCCGTATCGGTGTGGTGGCCCCGGCCTGGTCGCGGCCGATCCTCGAACGCATGGCGGAGGTCGACGAGGTGGTGAGCCTGGCGACGGGGCACGGCGAGTTCGGCTGGCATGCGCGCCGGGCGCTGGCCCGGCAGCTGCGTGGGCGCTTCGATCGGGCCATCGTGCTGCCGCGTTCCTGGAAGTCGGCCCTGGTCCCCTTCCTGGCGGGCATTCCATGGCGTACCGGCTTCACCGGCGAGCAGCGCTATGGCCTGCTCAACGACCGTCGCCGACTCGACAAGGCAGTACTGGATCAGACGGTCAAGCGCTTCGTTGCCCTCGGCATGCCCAGGGCGGAGGCCGAAGAGGGAGCCTTCCCCATCCCCCGCCCACGCCTCGCCGTCGATGCCGACAATCTCGAGGCCTTGCGCCTGGCCCATGGGCTCTCATCGCGTCCCGCCATCGGCATGATGCCGGGAGCGGAATATGGCCCGGCCAAGCAGTGGCCGCTCGCCTATTTCCGTGAGCTGGCCGGTTGGCTCACGGCCGAAGGCTTCGAGGTGCGGGTGCTGGGCGGGCCCAAGGACGAGGCGGCCGGCGAGATGATCGGCGCCGGGCAGCCCCATGTGCATAACCTGTGCGGCCGCACCCGGCTGGCGGACGCCGTCGACCTGCTGGCGGACTGTCGGCAGGTGGTCACCAACGACTCGGGCCTGATGCACGTGGCGGCGGCGGTGGGAAGTCGTGTCCAGGCGATCTACGGCTCCTCCTCGCCACGCTATACGCCACCGCTGACCGACAACGCCGCGATCCACTATCTCGGGCTCTCCTGCTCGCCCTGCTTCGAACGGACCTGCCCGCTGGGGCATACCCACTGTCTGGTGCAGCTGTCGCCGGAGTGCCTGCTGAAGGCGGTGCTGGGCTCGACCGAGACGGTTATCGCCCGGGAGTGAGCCCGCCCGATCACTGCACCTTGGCGGGCTCCTCGCCGGTGGCATCCTCCGGGTTCTCCACGATCTGTTCCTGCGGTGGCGGCTCCGCTTCGGGCGGCCGCTCCGGCACCAACCCGTCCCACATGTGCTTCTGCAGCGCCGTTTCTTCACGCAGGCGGGCGTTGACGAACTCCCGGTCGTAGAGCTCCAGCAGGGTCGGAGAAGAGGAGAGCAGCGAAGCCCCCAGGCCGGCACGGTTGTCGTCGATCTCGAACCCCATGGCCTCGAGGATGGTGGGGAAGACGTCGACCATGGAGGATTCCCGCCGCACGCGGCCCAGGGGAACCTCGGGACCCAGCAGCATGAAGGTGTTGTCCCGCTCGCTGCGGATCAGGTCGTCCCACACCGAGACGCGCATGGTCAGGTGATCGCTGGCGATCACCACCAGGGTGTTGTCCAGCAGGCCCTCGGCCTCGAGCCGTTCGACCAGGTTCCGGGTCAGCCAGGCCGAGCACTCGACCGAAAAAAGGATGTCGGTGCCGTCGAAGTCGCCCTGGCGATCGATGCAGCTCTGGGCCGGATAGCCGTGGGGCGCGTGGCCGGCGAGGGTCAGGGTGACGACCCCCCAGGGGTCGCCGGTCTCGTCGAGGCGGCGAATCTCCTCCAGGATGAAGTCGTAGAGGGAGTCGTCGTAGAGCCCCCAGTTGTTGAGGTACTCGGGATCCTCCAGCCGCGGGCGCAGCTCCTCGCGGCCGAGGACGGTGTCGAAGCCATGGTCCTCGTAGAAGACGCCCTTGCCAGCGAAGGCCGTGCTCGCCCCTCCCAGGTAGGCGAGTCGGTAGCCCTGGTCGGCGAGCAGGTCGCCGAGGCAGTCGATGCCGGGCACCACCTGGCCCAGGGGCTCGAACTGGCTGTCGTGAAGCAGGCCGGCGGGCATCAATGGCGTGCCGCACTGGCTGGCGATCATGCCGGCCATGGTCCAGCCGGTGTTGTCGAGCTGGCGCACCGCCTCGAAGACCCGGCCCTGCTCGCCGAGGGCCTCCAGGTCGGCATAGGCGTCGCCGAAACGTTCGCGGTCGGCGTAGGTGCGCTCGATGCTCTCCAGATAGAGCAGCAGCAGGTTGGGCGGGGCCTCGGGTGCCTGGCGGATGGCCGGCGCGACATAGCGGCGCTCCAGCCAGGCGCCGTCGTCGGTGACGATGGCGGCCCCGCGTTGGGTGATGCCGTAGAGCAGGGGGTTGCTGGCCAGCAGGCCCAGGGCCAGCAGGCGCTCCCATAGCCGCCAGCGGTGGTCGGTCCTGACCAGCCAGGTGAAGGAGACGAGCAGGGCGACCATCGACAGGTTGTAGAGCACCGCCGTCAGCTTGCGATCGACTCCGCCGTGATCGGTCATGCCCGCCTGCAGGTGAAAGAACACCGCCCCCAGGTCGACGTTGCCGAAGCTGTCGGCAAGGTAGACATAGAGCCCCCAGAGGGCGATGGGCAGCAGCGACCAGGGCCAGACGCGGGCCTGCGGACGCGAATGGCGCGGCGCCCCCCAGCGCAGCAGCCAGCCCAGCCCGAGCCAGGCGGCGGCGAGCGGCAGCATCCACCACCGTGGCAGCAGGGTAAGGGTCACGGCGGCATGACCGATACTCAGCCCGATGACGAGCAGGGCCCACCAGCGTGGCCGTTGCAGGGGGGAGAGGTGAGCGGGGATGGGCATGACGATATCCCGGTTGGATTCCTGGTCAGCTTATCAAGGAGGAGGAGTGGGATGGAGTCCCCGACCGCTGCTTCGGGGCGCGCTTGACCCCATCATGCATCGTCCGGGTGCCTTTCGTTCTCGTACAGCTCGTTGAGCTTGGCGTATTTCATGTAAGCATGGAAGGCGGTGGTGATGGTCACCGTCAGGCCGTCGGCCCCTTGCAGGATGCCGCCCTTGAGGATCAGCTTGCGCAGAGTCGCCGTCGCGGCATGCACGGCGGGGCGCCATACCGAGGGGGGGATCCCCCGCTCCTTCATGGCCCAGGCATCCCGGGTGGAGAGCTGGTCGATGCGCTGTATCCAGTGGGAGAGGCCGTCATAGGTGAAATGACGGATGTGTGAGCCGGTATCCTCGACCTTAGGTGCGCGTACCGAGGCGTGGCCCTTCTTCGGCAGGTAGCCCGAGGTGGTGCGATTGTAGAGCCGCACCACCTTGTCCGGATAGAAACCGGCGGCCTTGATCCAGTGGTTGGCGCAGAAGTTGCGACGGTTGAAGCGGTAGGCCAGGGCGGGATCCTCCAGGGACAGGGCCTGGATGGCGGCCACGGCGTCTTCCTCCAGTCGCTCGTCCGCATCCAGGGTGAGGATCCAGTCGTTGACGGCATGGGGAACACCATGGGCCTTCTGGGGACCGTCGCCGAGATACTCCTGCAACAGGACCCGGGCTCCCATGTCTTCGGCGATCCGCACGGTGTCGTCCTGGCTCAGCGAGTCGACGACGATGACCTCGCTGCAGACGCGTTGCAGGGAGTCGATGCAGGCGGCGATCCGCTGCTGTTCGTTGAGGGTGATGACGATGCCGGTGATGGGCTTCATGACGAGGACTCGCTGACGATGGGGCTCTGGATGTGGTGGGCAATGCACTCTGCCGCCGCTGTCAGGTCGATGCTCGACATGTCGGTTTCGCCGGCACCATCCGGTGGGCTGAAGGCCAGGCGGTGAGCCGGGGCATTGCAGGTCTGCCAGCGCAGCGGGGTGGCCGAGCGTCGTGCCGGATAGAAGCCCGCCGTGGGGCGATCCAGGCAACCCGCGATATGCAGCGGACCGGTGGAGCCGGCGATGAACAGGTCGGCCGCCGCGAGGCTCAGGGCGAAGTCATCGAGACCCCTGCGCGGTGGCAGGCGGGCGGCACAGAGTCCCGCGGCGATGAGCCGGTCACACAGCGCGTCGGCGACGGCTTCCTCGCCGGGCCCGGCGGTCAGCAGCCAGGCGGGCCGCACGGTGTCATCGAGTCGCCGCGCGATGGCGCAGGCCAGGGTGGCGTACTGTTCGAGTGACAGGTTCACCGCCGAGCCACCGTGGCCGGCATGGACGAAGAGCCAGGGCCGCGAGTCGTCGAGGCCGAGCTCGTCGACGATGCGGGCCCGCTGAGCCTCTCGAGTGCCCGCCGGCAGTCGCCAGAAGGGCGGCTCGGGCGCCGAGGGCAGGGTGTAGCCGAGTTCGCCGAGCAGCGCCTCGGCCAGCTCCAGGTTGTAGCGGTACTCCGGCTTCTGCGAACGCGACCTGCGCTGAGCGACGCGACGGTTGTAGAATAACTGGGCCCACTTGGTGGCCGGGCCCAGGCGCAACGGTATGCCGGCCCGCCAGCCCAGCCAGCCGATACGGGGCGTGGAGAAGAGCGTCAGCAGGGCGTCGAAGCGACCCTGGCGCAGCCTGGCCAGCAGCTCGCGTCGGCCACGGGCTCCGGCATCATCGCCCGGATCGAGGAGCACCTCGTCGACCCAGGGGCAGAGCCTGGCGATCGGGGCGGTGTAGGCCGGCACCAGCACGCTCACATGAGGTGCCGGGTCGGCCGCCTTGAGACAGGCCAGCGCCGGCCAGGCCAACATGAAGTCACCGAGCTTGTCGTTGCGAACCACCAGCAGGCGGGAGTGGTGCTGCTCGTCCATTGCAGTGGCGGAAATTGTCGTCATCCGGGCTCCCGAGCCCCGATACCGGAAAGGAGTCAACCTTGTCCCACAAGGTCATGCATATCTGCCTCTCGCACGGCTGGGGCGGACTGGAAATGTATCCCTCACGGATTATACCCGAGCTGAAGCGTCAGGGGTGGGAGCCCCATGGTCTGGCCCTGGCCGGCTCCCGCGTCGCCGGGAGCCTGGAGGAAGCCGGCGTCTCGACGCTGCGGGTGCCGACGCGGGGCCGGGCCCTGCTCGCGGTGGCACGGATCCTCGCTTACCTGAAGGCCCACGACATTCGCGTGCTGCACTGCCACAAGTCCAGCGACCTGCGCCTCGCCGCCCTGCTGGCGACCCTGCGGCCGGCGCTGCGGCTCTTCTTCACCGACCATATGGGCGTCACCCGGCCGAAGAAGGATCCCTACCACCGCTGGGCCTATGGCCGTGTCACCCGGCTGTTCGCCATCAGCGAGGCGACCCGACGACGCAATCTGGCCGCCTTCCCGCTGCCGGCCGAGCGCATCCGCCAGCTCTACCTGGGCATCGATCCCGCCCCCTACGCGCCCCGCCTCTCGCCGCAGGAGGGCGAGGCCCTGCGGGCCTCCCTCGGCATCCCGGCCGGTGCCGTGGCGATCGGGCTGCCGGGACGACTCACCCCGGGCAAGGGGCAGCGGGTCTGGATCGATGCCCTGGCACGACTGGTCGAAGCCCAACCGGCGCTGCCCTGGCACGGGGTGCTGATCGGCGGCCTGACGGCCGGCGAGGGCAGCGACGAGGCCTATGTGCAAGACTTGCGCTCGAGGGTGGCCGGGCTCGGGTTGCAGGACAGGGTCACCTTTACCGGCTTTCGCCGCGACCTGCCGCGGCTGTTCGAGGCCCTCGACATCGTCTGCGTGCCCTCGCGTAACGAGGCCTTCGGCCTGACGGTGATCGAAGCCATGGCCGCCGGCAAGGCGGTCGTCGGTGCCGACAGCGGCGCCATCCCCGAACTGATCACCGCCGACAACGGTCGGCTGGCAGCCCCCGAGGACCCTGTGGCCTGGGCCGCCGCCCTGGCCGAGCTGGTCGCCAACGAGGGCCTGCGACGGCGATTGGGCGAGTCGGCCCAACGCCTGATCCGCAAGCACTTCACTCTTGAGGCCCATGTCAGGGCACTGATCGAGGAATATGGTGGCTGAGGGGGGTCAACGCGGTGGCGCTTCGTAGCCCCGCCGGATGGCGGCCATGGCCGCGTCGGCATCGAATTTCGCCAGCGAGCGCTGGAGACGATCGAGATTCGCCGCCTGCCAGGCGCCCGGGGGTCGCAGCCGGCAGCGGTCGAGGTCGATCAGCCAGACGGTCTCCCGCTCGTCGACGAGCAGGTTGCGGGCGTTGAGGTCCACGTGGTCGAGGCCGGCATCGTGGAAGCGACGGACCGTGGTGCCAACGGTTTCCAGCAGAGACGTGTCGACGTCTCGCCGGGAGAGCCGCTCGGCCAGGGCGCGGGCGCCGGGAAGACGCACCGTGAGCAGTGCGGCCTCGTAGGTCAGGCCGTGGCGTGTCACGCTGGCGGCGATCGGCCGCGGCACCGGCAGGCCGCGCTCGTACAGGGCGGCGGTCAGGCGCAGCTCGCGGAAGGCGCGGCTGCGCTCCAGGCCGGTCCACAGGTAGCGGGCCGCGCTGATCCGGGCCACCAGGCCGCCGCGGCGATAGGGGCGCAGCACCCACTGCTCGCGCCCGGCATCGAGAAACAGGCTGGCGCCGCGGCCGGGGGCCTCGCCGACGACACGGCCCTCTCGCCGCCACTGGTCGGGATCGAAGGCCTGCGGGGTGATCGGCGGGCCGATTTGTGGCGCCTCGCGGGCGTCACATAAACTGTCCGCATCATATAGAATGGAAACCTTTCCCGTTCGAAATGTTGCCAAGCGCATGAAGCATCCTCTGCCCGCCCAACCCCGGCACATCGGCGTGCTGCGACTCTCCGCCCTGGGCGATGTCTGCAACCTGGTGCCGACGGTACGCGCCCTGCAGCGCCAGTGGCCCGAGGCGCGTATCACCTGGATCATCGGCAAGGGCGAGCACAGTCTACTGGCCGGCCTCACCGGGGTCGAGTTCGTCGTCTACGACAAGGCCACCGGCCTGGCCGGGATGCGCCGGCTGTGGCGCGAGCTGGCGGACACTCGCTTCGACGTCCTGCTGCACATGCAGCAGGCGCTGCGCGCCAGCGTCCTCTCGCTGGGCCTGAAGGCCGACGTACGGGTGGGGTACGACAGGGCCCGTGCCAAGGATGCCCAGCACTGGTTCACCCATCGCCACCTGGCACCGCACCCCCGGGCCCATGTGCTGGAGTCGTTCCTGGACTTCGCCCGCCTGCTGGGGGTCGAGGACCTCTCGCTGGAATGGAACCTGCCGGTGCCCGAGGCCGCGTTCGACGAGGCCCTGGCCCTGACCGGCGACGCCGCCTACCTGCTGATGAGCCCCTGCGCCAACCCCCGGCTGCGCAATTTCCGCAACTGGTCCGCCGAGGGCTATGCGGCGGTGATCGAGCACGCCTGGGTGCAGCACGGGCTGCGGGCGGTGCTCACCGGCGGCGGCAGCACCCAGGAGCGCGAGATGGGGGAGCGCATCCAGGCCCTCAGCCGGCCGGAGGCGGTGATCGACGCCATCGGCGGTACCTCGCTCAAGGGGCTGCTGGCGCTGATCGCCCGGGCCCGGGCCGTCGTCGCACCCGACTCGGGCCCGGTGCACATGGCCAATGCCCTGGGCACGCCGGTGGTGGGCCTCTATGCCACCACCAACCCCGAGCGCGCCGCCCCCTACCTCTGGCGCGAGTTCGTGGTCGACCGCTATCCCCAGGCGGTACGCACCTACCTGCACAAATCACCCGGGGAGGTGCCCTGGGGACAGCGGGTGCGCCACCCCGATGCCATGTCGCTGATCCGTGCCGAGGACGTGATCGAGCGACTCGAAGCCGTGCTCGCCCACGCCACCGCTCACCAGGACACGGAGTCCCCTGCCGATGAAGCTTGATCTGACAGCCATGGAACGCTCGCGCCTGCTGGTCGTGGGCGATGTGATGCTCGACCGCTACTGGCACGGCGGCACCTCGCGCATCTCCCCGGAGGCGCCGGTACCGGTGGTGCGCGTGGAGGAGGCCGAGGACCGGCCCGGCGGCGCCGCCAACGTGGCGCTCAATATCGCCTCCCTGGGGGCGCAGGCCGCCCTGGCCGGCATGGTGGGCGACGACGACAACGCCGACCGCCTGAGCAGCCGCCTGGAGAGCTCCGGAGTGAGCGCTCACTTCGAGCGCAGCCCCGGCATTCCCACCATCACCAAGCTGCGGGTGATGAGCCGCAACCAGCAGCTGATCCGCCTGGACTTCGAGCAGGGGCTCGGCGAGGTGGATACCTCGGGGCTGCTGGCGCGGGTCGAGGCGGCCCTGCCCGACTGCGACCTGGTGATCCTCTCCGACTACGGCAAGGGCACCCTGAACCGTGTCGAGGATCTTATCCGGCTGGTGAGGGGGACCGGCAGGCGCGTACTGGTGGATCCGAAGGGCAGCGACTTCCGCCGCTACCGCGGGGCCAGCGTGATCACCCCCAACCTGGCCGAATTCGAGGCCGTGGTGGGCCACTGCCGCGACGACGCCGAGTTGGCCGCTCGGGGGGAGGCGCTGTGCGCCGAACTCGAACTCGAGGCGCTGCTGATCACCCGCAGCGAGAAGGGCATGACCCTGATTCGCACCGACCACGAGCCCCTGCATCTGCCGACCCGGGCCCGGGAGGTCTACGACGTCACGGGCGCCGGCGATACCGTGATCGGCGTGCTGGGGCTGGCGCTGGCCGCCGGCCACGGTTTCCCCGAGGCGATGACCCTGGCCAACCTGGCGGCCGGGCTGGTGGTGGCCAAGCCGGGCACCGCCACGCTCTCCATCGCCGAGCTCTACACCGCCCTGCACGGCGACAAGCTGGCCGAGTTCGGCGTCATCGAGGAGAGGCCGCTGGTGGAGGCGGTGCGAGCCGCCCAGGCCCGTGGCGAACGGGTGGTGATGACCAACGGCTGCTTCGACATCCTGCACGCCGGTCACGTGGCCTACCTGGAGCAGGCCCACAAGCTCGGCGACCGGCTGATCGTGGCGGTCAACGACGACGCCTCCATCGCCCGTCTCAAGGGCCCCAAGCGGCCCATCAACGCCCTGGCACGGCGCATGCAGGTGCTGGCCGGCCTGGGAGCCGTGGACTGGGTGGTGGCCTTCGCCGAGGACACCCCGCAGCGGCTGATCGAGGCGGTGCTGCCGGACGTGCTGGTCAAGGGGGGGGACTATCGGCCCGAGCAGATCGCCGGCGGCGAGGCCGTGCGTGAGGCCGGTGGCGAGGTGAGGGTACTGGGCTTCGAGGATGGCGTCTCCACCACGGCGATGATCTCCACCATCCTCGACCGCGAGGCCTGATGGCGTCCGGCTCTCCCTGGGCGCGTCGGCTCTATTCGGCGGCCCTCTACCTGCTCTCCCCGCTGATCTGGCGGCGGGTCTGGCGCGAGCGACTGCCCGGCCGTTCCCGGCGAGAACGGCTGGGCCAGGTTCCCCCCGCTGCGCCCGGCGGACGAACGATCTGGCTGCACTGCGCCTCGGTGGGCGAGGTGCAGGCCGCCCGACCACTGATCGAGGCGCTGCTGGCGCACTATCCCGAGCATCGCCTCACCGTCACCACCATGACCGCCACCGGCGCCGAGCGGGTGGTGGCGCTGGTCGAGGCCATGCCGGGGCAAGGCGAGCCGTCGCGCCTTGGCCATGCCTTCGTGCCACTGGATTTCCCCGGCGTGGCGAGGCGCTTCGTCGCCCGTCTCCGCCCGGAGTTGGCGCTGTTCTTCGAGACCGAGCTGTGGCCCAACCTGCTGCATGCCTGCCGGCAGCGTGGCGTGCCGGTGGCGGTGGTCAATGGCCGGCTCTCGCCCCGAGCCTTCCGCGGCTATCGCCGCCTGCGCCCGCTGATGCGGGATGCCTTGGGGCGGGTCGACTGGCTCGCCGCCAAGTCCGAGGCCGACGCGGAGCGTTTCCGCGGGCTCGGCATGCCGGCCGGCAGAATCGAGGTGGTCGGTTCGCTGAAGTTCGATATCAGCGTCAATGGCGAGGCCCGGGAGGTGAGTGAGCGCTTGCGCACTTCGTTGGGCGAGCGCCCCGTCTGGGTGGCCGGCTCCACCCACCCCGGCGAGGACGAGCAGGTGCTGGCCGCCCATGTCCGGTTGCGCGCGTCATTGCCGGACGCCCTGCTGATCCTGGTGCCCCGCCATCCCCGGCGCTTCGACGCAGTGGCCGAGCTGTGCCGCGCGCACGGCATGTCGCTGGCCCGGCGCTCGC
The DNA here is from genome assembly GCF_059509875.1 of Halomonas sp. LMYGS-3. Taxonomy (NCBI): domain Bacteria; kingdom Pseudomonadati; phylum Pseudomonadota; class Gammaproteobacteria; order Oceanospirillales; family Halomonadaceae; genus Halomonas; species Halomonas sp. LMYGS-3. The sequence continues at coordinate 214,655 of NZ_JCAKFQ010000001.1, forward strand.
GGGACGAGTGGCCCGACGAGCGCACCGCCGTCTACCTGGGCGACACCATGGGCGAGCTGCTGAGCCTCTACGGCGCGGGTGACCTGGCCTTCGTCGGCGGCAGTCTGGTGCCGATCGGCGGCCACAATCTGCTGGAGCCCGCCGCCATGGGTGTGCCGGTGCTCAGCGGGCCGGAACTGGCCAACTTCGAGGACGTGGCCGAGGTGCTGGGCGAGGCCGGGGCGCTGGTGGAGGTGGCCGATGATGCGGCCCTGACCACGGCCCTGGCCCGGCTGTTCGCCGACCAGGGCGAACGTCGGCGCCTGGCCGAGGCCGGGCAGCGAGTGGTGGCCGCCAATCGCGGGGCCCTCGAGCGGACGCTGAGCGGCCTGTCGGGGCTTCTGCCGCCGTAGTGAGTGCCCACTCACGGCGTGCCGAGCACACGACTCAGGCGGGAGTGAAACGCTCCACCCCGGAGGCGGTGCCGAGCAGTAGCACGTCGGCACCACGGGCCGCGAAGAGACCGTTGGTGACCACGCCAACGATGCCGTTCAAGCGTGCCTCCATGGCCACGGGATCGTCGATCATGAACTCGAAGCAGTCGAGGATCTGGTTGCCGTTGTCGGTGACCACACCTTCCCGGTAGACCGGGTCGGCTCCCAGCTTGACCAGTTCCCGGGCCACGTAGGAGCGCGCCATGGGAATCACCTCCACCGGTAGCGGGAATTCGCCCAGCCGCTCGACCCGCTTGGAGGCGTCGGCGATGCAGATGAAGCGCTCGGCGCAGGCGGCGACGATCTTCTCCCGGGTGAGGGCCGCACCGCCGCCCTTGATCATGTGGAGGTGAGCGTTCACTTCGTCGGCACCGTCGATATAGAAGGGCACGGTGCCCACGCTGTTGAGCTCGAAGACCTCGATGCCATGGCCGCGCAGGCGCTCGGCGCTGGCCTCGGAGCTGGCGACTGCCCCCTGGAAGTCGTCGCGGAGCCTGGCCAGGCGGTCGATGAAGCGGTTGGCGGTGGAGCCGGTACCGATTCCAAGGATGGTATCGCGCTCGAGCCGCGGTTCGATCTCGGCGATGGCGGCGGCGGCCACGGCGTCCTTCAGTTCGTCCTGGGTCATGGGGAGCTCACTGTCTGGTGGATGGCGGTGGGCCATTATAGGCCAGCGAGCGGCCCATGCCGATGGCGGTACGCTGGACGGCGAGGCGCCGGAGATGCTACCTATAGTGGTTCTCTGCAGCGCACGCTGCCGCTCCTCTGCGCCACCCTTGGAACCTCAGGATGCTCGAAGCTACCGTCAAGAAGATCCTCCAGGCTCATGTCTACGAAGCCGCACGTGAAACGCCCATCTCCCCGGCCCCCTTCCTGTCACGGCGCTTCAACAACCAGATCCTGATCAAGCGCGAGGACCTGCAGCCGGTCTACTCGTTCAAGATTCGCGGCGCCTACAACAAGATGGCGCAGCTCTCCGAGGAGCAGAAGGCCAAGGGCGTGATCGCCGCCTCGGCGGGTAACCATGCCCAGGGGCTGGCCATGGCGGCCAGGCAGATGGGCGTCAAGGCGGTCATCGTCATGCCGCGCATCACCCCGGACATCAAGGTCCAGGCGGTACGCGCCCGGGGCGCCAAGGTCGTGCTCAAGGGCGATGCCTTCGCCGCCGCCGCCGAGCACGCCCAGGAACTCATCGCCGAGCACGGCTACACCTACATTCCCCCCTTCGACGACATCGACGTCATCGCCGGCCAGGGCACCGTGGCCATGGAGATCCTGCGCCAGCACAGCGGGCCGCTGGACGCCATCTTCGTGCCGGTGGGCGGTGGCGGGTTGATCGCCGGCGTGGCGGCCTACGTCAAGTACCTGCGGCCCGACATCAAGGTGATCGGGGTGGAGGCCGAGGACAGTGCCTGCCTCAAGGCGGCGCTCGCGGCCGGCAAGCGGGTGACGCTCGACCAGGTCGGCGTCTTCGCCGAAGGCGTGGCGGTGGCGCAGATTGGCAAGGTGCCGTTCAAGATAATGCGCGACCTGATAGACGACGTCATCACCGTCTCAGCCGACGAGATGTGCGCGGCGGTCAAGGATATCTTCGATGACACCCGAGCGGTGTCGGAGACCTCGGGGGCGCTGTCGCTGGCCGGCCTCAAGAAGTACATCCAGCAGACCGGGGTCGAGGGCCAGACCCTGCTGTGCATCAATTCCGGCGCGAACACCAACTTCGACCGTCTGCAGCACATCGCCGAGCGTACCGAGCTCGGTGAGCAGCGCGAAGCGATCCTGGCGGTGACCATTCCCGAGCGCCCCGGCAGCTTCAAGAAGTTCTGCAAGACCATCGGCAAGCGCATGGTCACCGAGTTCAACTACCGCTATGCCGACCCGGACCAGGCCCACATCTTCGTTGGCGTGCAGGTCAAGCCGGGCGGCGAGGATCGCCAGGCGGTAACCGACAAGCTGCACGAAGCCGGCTATCCGGTGGTCGACCTCACCGACAATGAGCTGGCCAAACTGCATATTCGCCACCTCGGTGGCGGTCGGCCCAAGGAGCACTTCGACGAGGAGGTCTACCGCTTCGAGTTCCCCGAGCGTCCAGGGGCCCTGATGAACTTCCTCACCCATCTGCCCCAGGACTGGAACATCTCGCTGTTCCATTACCGCAATCACGGTGCGGCCTACGGACGGGTGCTGGTCGGCATGCAGGTGCCCAATGGCGACCGCTCCCACGTCGAGGAGTATTTCGACGAGATCGGCTACCGCTACTGGAAGGAGTCGGACAACTCCGCCTATCGGCTGTTCATGGCCTGAGGATAAGCTCCGGTGTGAGCGCTGACTCACTGCACAGGCCGGAGCAACCAAGTGTTTAAAAATGTAACATCTGCTGAATGAAGGTTGTCAGCATGTAGGCTGTCACCCTATAGTCACAGCGTTGCCGAGGCCTGATTGGCTGCAGGAGGCGACACCCTGGCAAGGTCTTCACAACGAACGTCTCGACCCTTCGCGGTCCAGTCTCCAACGGAGTAGGCAATGAAGCGCAAGCCCGATCTGGTCATGGCACTGCTGCTGGTCTTCGGCATCGGCGTCGTGGCAACCGGCTATGCCCAGGCGCTGGTCGGGAGCTAGTGCGTTCCGGCTGACAGCGCCATGACCAGACCCGCCGTTTGACGGGCCGATGCATCGCATCGGCCCGTTCGCGTATCAGGGGCGGATGACCCGGGCGTCGCTGACGATGGCATCGAGCGGTATGTCCCAGGGGGCGGTGGGTAGTTGCTCGACCCGCTGGCAGTCGTGGGCCAGGCCGATCAACCGGGGGCGTGGCCCCGGGTGGCGAGTGAAGGCCAGGGTGCGGTCGTAGAAGCCGCCGCCCATGCCCAGGCGTTGGCCGTCGTCGTCGAAGCCCACCAGCGGCAGCAGGATCAGGTCCAGCGCCCAGGCCGGGCGCCGCCGGGCACGGTGGGCGCCATGGCGGGTCTCGGGCTCGGGGATGCCGAAGCGATTCGCCGTCATCGGGGTGCCGGGATGGTAGTGGACGAACCACAGCGCATTGTGGGAGAGCGGCTTGAGGACCGGCAGGTGGACCCGGGCGTTACGCCGCCGGAACCAGGGGATCAGCCCGGTGGGATCGATCTCGCCGTCGTTGGGCAGATAGAGGGCCACGCGGCGGGCACGCTGGACCTCCGGCAGCCGGCGTAGGCGTTGCGCCAGCCGCAGGGCCGCCTGCCGTTGCTGGAGCGACGTCAGGGCACGACGCCGACGCCGCAACTCGCGACGCAGCTCATGGCGAGGCACATCGAAGGCAAGGGGTGCGGCAAGATCCTGCATGGTGGTCATGTCGGACGAGGTTCCCCAGAGTGCCGCTGTCGTTCTGGCCCTTGAACCCAGTGGTTCAAGGTGGGTGGCCGCAGCCGAACCGTCAGGCTTTCCGACGCACGGACATGCACACGGGTCCGGCTAGCATATGGCCCCCTGGGTACTGCGCATAGGCTCGAGGGACGATAACGACTGGCAAACACCCCAGGGAACATCCTCATCCTAACAGAGCTGGCGATGGGGCCAAAGTGCTGATTGCTCATCGACGGGGGGTGTCGGCGAGCGCCTGCTCGAGTCGGGCGCTGAGCTGGCTCAGGCTCTGCTCGCCCTCGCGCTGGGCATCGAGCGTCTCGAGCAGCTCGTTGGTGATGTTCAGCGCCGCCATGATGGCGATCTTCTCGGCACCCAGCACCTTGCCGCGGGCATGGATGCCGTGCATGGCGCGGTCCAGGTAGCGGGCGGCCCGCTCGAGCTTGTCCTGCTCGTCGGGCGGGCAGGCGATGACGTAACTGCGCCCCAGCAAGGTGATTTCGGTGGTCGGCCGCGAGGCGTCGGTCATGGCGGGCTCCGGTTCGGTCCAGCCGGGCGGGGCGCGGGCCGCGCCTCCCGGTGGTCCGATGCGTTAACATCCAGGAATGGAATCGATTCGAACTTCACTATAAGAGAGCCCTTCTCGGGCGGTCAACGCGCCCCGGAACATCACCGCCCTCTGTCGGCATGACCCCATCACGGACTTTCCCTATGTCACTGATCAACGAACGCCAGGATTTCTCCACCATCGCCGATCTCTTCCTGCTGCACGGCAGCATGCAGTCACCGGCCTTTCTCGACGGCAGGCTCAGTGCCGCCCTGGCCCTCCACGATCTCTCCGCCGAGGCCTGGTTGGAGCAGGTCTGTCTCTCCCTCGGCGTCGAGCAGCCTCGCGACGAGCCGGCCGCCGAGCGCTTCCTCGCCTGGCGGCGCCAGACGCTGGATGCCCTCTCGGCGGCGGAACTCGGCTTCGAGCCGCTGCTGCCTGACGAGCTGTTCTCCCTGGCCGAGCGTGCCCAGGGGCTCAAGGAGTGGACGCTGGGCTTCCTCGAGGTGGTCGAGGACGCCGGCGAGTCGCCGCGGCAGACCTGGTCGGCCCCCTTGCGCGAGGCTCTGGAGGACCTCGCGGGCCTCGCGGCCATGGAGACCGACATCGACGACAGCGCCGAGAACGAGAATGACCTCTTTTCCCTGACCGAGCATGCGCGGATGGCCGCCATGCTGCTCTACACCGAGCAGCACCCGGGCAAGCCGCAGGTCGAGCGGGTCGACGACGAGACCCGCCACTGAGGTCACCCAACCCCATCACCTACCGAGGAGCCGCGATGCTGCCCGAGATCCTGCCCCGTCCCGCCGCCATTGGCAACGACGAATACCATGCCCGCCGGCAGGCGTTGATGGAAACGCTGCCGGCCGACAGCGCCGTGTTGCTGCCCGGTGCCGCCCTGGTCACCCGCTCGCGCGACAGCGAATTCCCCTTTCGCCAGGACAGCGACTTCCACTACCTGACCGGCTTTCCCGAGCCCGAGGCCCTGCTGCTCCTGCTGCCGGGCCGCGAGGCGGGCGAGAGCGTGCTGTTCTGCCAGGATCGCGCCCCGAGCCTGGAGGCCTGGACCGGGATTCGCCTCGGTGCCGAAGGGGCCGTGCGCGAGCACGGGGTCGACCAGGCCTTCGAGAACGTCGAACGCGATGAGCGCCTCGAGGAACTCCTCGACGGCCGCCGTACCCTCTACCTGCCCCTGGCGGATGCCGGCGCCCTGGCCCTCGCCGATCGGGTGCGGGGCCGCCTGGCCGCCCGGGTGCGGCGCGGGGCTCGCCCGCCCGAGGCCTTTGCCGATATCGCCCCACTGCTCCACGCGCGGCGCCTGGTCAAGAGCGACGCGGAGCTCGCCCTGATGCGCCACGCCGCTGCGATCTCGGCCCGGGCCCACGTGCGTGCCATGCAGGCGGCTCGGCCGGGGCTGGCCGAATATCACCTGCAGGCCGAGCTGGAGCACGAGTTCCGTTGGCAGGGCGGCAGCGGCCCGGCCTATGCCAGTATCGTCGGTGGCGGCGCCAACGCTTGTGTGCTGCACTACATCGAGAACGACGCGCCCCTGTGCGAGGGTGACCTGGTGCTGATCGATGCCGGTGCCGAGTTCGACCTCTACGCCGGCGATATCACCCGCACCTTCCCGGTCAACGGCCGCTTCAGCGCCGCACAGCGCTCGCTCTACGAGGTCGTGCTCGGGGTGCAGGAACGGGCCGTTGGGGCTGTCAGGCCCGGCGCCACCCTGGTCGAGATCCACGACCAGGTGGTGCGGGGCCTCACCGAAGGGTTGATCGGCCTGGGGCTGCTCGAGGGCGAGGTGCAGGCCCGTATCGACGACGAGAGCTATCGTCGCTTCTACCTGCACTCCACCTCCCACTGGCTGGGGCTCGACGTCCACGACGCGGGGCCCTACCGCCGCGATGGCGAGCCCCTGCCCCTGGAGCCGGGCATGGTGCTGACCATCGAGCCGGGGCTCTACGTGCCCGCCGACGACGACATCCCCGCGCCCTTCCGCGGCACCGGCATCCGGATCGAGGACGACGTGGTGGTCACCGCCACCGGTCATGAGGTGCTCTCCGCCGGGGTGCCCAAACGGGTGGCCGATATCGAGGCGCTGATGGTCAGGAAATGACCGATCGGGATCTCCGCGAAATGCCTTTATGTAAAGTACATTATGAAATCATGAGAGGGCCACGATGACGGATGCCGCGGGGCAGCGGGTGGATATCGCCATTGTCGGCGGCGGGCTGGTGGGAGCGAGCCTGGGGTGCGCGCTGGCACCGCTGATCGAGCGCTGGGGGCTGTCGGTGGCGGTGATCGAGGCCGCCCCCCTGCTCGACCGGGCGGCGGCACCCTGGCAGCCCAGCTTCGATGCCCGGGCCAGCGCCATCGCCGAGGGCTCGGCGAGCCACTTCGCCGCCATGGGCCTGTGGCCCGCCATGGCCGAGCAGGCCGCGCCGATCCGCCAGATCCATGTCAGCGAACAGGGGCGCCTCGGGGCGACCCGGCTGCGCAGCGAGGAGCTGGGCGTCGAGGCGCTGGGCCACGTGATCCCGAACGCCTGGATGGGGCGGGTGCTGCATCGTCGGCTGGTGCAACTGCCGCTGGCCTGGCACTGTCCTGCCCGGGTCGAGGATATCCGCCCGGCGGCGGAGGGGTATCGACTGCGTCTCTCCGATGGTGGCCGGCTCCAGGCGGGATTGACGGTGCTCGCCGACGGCGGACGTTCCGGCCTCAAGGAGCGGCTCGGCATCGCGAGTCGCGAGCGGCCCTATGACCAGGTGGCGCTGATCGCCAGCGTGGAGGTGAGCGAGCCCCACGACGGCGTGGCCTGGGAGCGCTTCACCCGCGAGGGGCCCATCGCCCTGTTGCCGTTGCGCGGCCAGGCCATGGAGCTGATCTGGACCCACGGCGCCGGCCGGGAGTCTCGCCGGCTGACACTCGCCGACGGTGACTTCCTCGCCGAGCTGCAGCAGGCCTTCGGCGAGCGCGCCGGGCGCTTTCGCCGGGTCGGCCGCCGGCACGCCTACCCGCTGTCGCTGATCACCGCCCGGGAGTCCGTTCGTCCCGGGCTCGCCGTGCTGGGCAATGCCGCCCACTCGCTGCACCCGGTGGCCGGCCAGGGCTTCAACCTGGCCCTGCGCGGGGTGATGGACCTGGTCGCCGCCCTGGAGGCGGGGCTCGATGGCGGTGAAGCGCCCGGTGGCATGGCCGTGCTGGCCGACTTCGAGGCCCGTCGCAGCGACGACCGCCACAACGTGATCCGCTTCAGCGATGGCCTGATCCGGTTGTTCGGCATCGACGCCCCGCTGCTGTCCCATGCCCGGGCCGTGGGGCTGGTGGGGCTGAACCTGGCGGGTCCCCTGCGTCGTACCCTGGCGCGGCGTGCCATGGGACTGGAGCGATAGCCATGGACATGATGGCTCGGACGATGGCAGTCGCTCAGGAGAGGCAGGACCCCATGCAGGACGACAGTCGGCAAGAAACGCAGCCGAGTGACCGGGAGCGCGGTGGGGAGAGGGAGGTCGTCGAGGTGGTGATCGTCGGCGGCGGCATGGTGGGGGCCACCCTGGCCTGCCTGCTCGGCAACGCCGGGGTGGCGGTGGCCCTGCTCGATGCCCGCGAGGGGCCGCTGGACATGGCGGCGGCGGGACGGGGTCGACCCGGCATGCGGGTCAGCGCCCTGACGCCGGTCTCGCAGCGGCTGCTCGAGGGGCTGGGCGCCTGGGACTGGATGCAGGGCCGGCGAATCAGTCCCTACCGCTTCATGCAGGTGTGGGACGCCGAGGGCAGCGGCGAGGTGAACTTCTCCGCCGGTCAGGCCGGGGTGCCGCTGCTGGGGCATATCGTCGAGAACGACGTGATCCTCGCCGCCCTGGAGTCACGCCTCGCCGAGCTGCCCGGGGTGCGGCGCTACTATGGAGCCCGGGTCGCCGGGCTCGACTGGCGGGGCACCGAGCGAGAAGTGGTGCTGGCCGACGGCCGCCGGCTGGCCGCCCCCCTGGTGGTGGCCGCCGACGGCGCCCGTTCGCCGCTGCGGGAGATGGCGGGCATCGAGGTCAGCGCCCGGGACACCGGCCATGTGGCGGTGGTCACCACGGTCCGGACGGCGCGCCCCCACGGCGAGGTGGCCCGCCAGGCGTTCCTGCCCACCGGACCCCTGGCCTTCCTGCCGCTGGTCGTCGACGGCGAGTCCCGTCATTGCTCGATCGTCTGGTCGACGTCGCCTGGGGAGGCCGAGCGCCTGGTCGCGCTGCCGCCCGAGGCGCTGGCCCGCGAGATGGCCGGGGCCATCGAGCATCGCCTCGGTGAGGTGGAAGTGGTCGACCGGGCCCTGGCGGTGCCGTTGACCCAGCGCCATGCCGCGCGTTACGCGTTGCCGGGGTTGGCGCTGGTGGGCGACGCCGCCCACAGCATCCACCCACTGGCGGGACAGGGGGTGAACCTGGGATTGATGGACGTGGCGGTACTGGCCGAGGAGCTGGTGGCCGGACGCGCCCGCGGGGTGGCGCCGGGCGACGAGCGCCTGCTGGCCCGCTATGCGCGGCGCCGGCGCGGGGACAACGCCGCCATGCTGGCGCTGATGGACGGCTTCCGGCTGCTGTTCGGGACCCGCCACCCGGCGCTGACCCTGGCCCGCAACCTGGGCATGTCCGGCGTCGACCGGCTAGGGCCGCTCAAGCGCCTGCTGATGCAGCAGGCGACCGGCCATCGGGGCAGGTTGCCGGCCTCCTGCCGGTAACCCGCCTGCGGTGCGGCGCTACCGGTCCCGCTGGCCGAGCACGTTCAACGCCTTGAGCAGGTTGAGCGCCTCGCCGAGCTGGTAGTCCTCGCGCAGGCGGTCGGCCAGCTCGCTGCGGGCGCGGGGCTCGTCGCGTGAGCGCAGGTGGCCCTCGAGGTCGGCTTCGCGCACCTGGCGGCCGCTCTCGGTCACCTCGACCCGGCCGCGAACGACCTGCACGTCGGGCTCGATGCCCTGGGCCTGGATCGAGCGTCCGCTCGGCGTGAAGTAGAGGGCCGTCGTCAGCTTGAGCCCCTCGCCGTTGCCCAGCGGCATGATCTGCTGCACCGAGCCCTTGCCGAAGCTCTCGGTGCCCATCACCACGCCGCGGCGCTGGTCCTGCAGGGCGCCGGCGACGATCTCCGCCGCCGAGGCGCTGCCACCGTTGATCAGCACCACCAGGGGCACGTCCGGGGCGGCCGTCTCGGTGCCGGCCGAGAAGCGCATCGCGGTGTCCGGCAGGCGGCCCTCGGTGTAGACGACCAGGCCGCTGTCGAGGAAGACATCGGCCACCGCCACCGCCGCCTGCAGCACGCCACCGGGGTTGTTGCGCAGGTCGAGCACCAGGCCGTCGAGGGCCCCGTCGCGCTCCAGGGAGGCGATGGCACTGCGCACCTGGTCGCCGGTGCGGGTCTGGAACTGGCTGACCCGCAGGTAGCCGTAGCCGGGCTCGAGGAGTTCGCTGCGCACGCTCTCGGTGCGGATCACCTCGCGGGTCAGGGTGACGGTACGCGGCGCGTCATCGCCCTGGCTCATGATGGTCAGGTCGATCTCGGTCCCCGGTTCCCCACGCATCAGGTTGACCGCCTCCTGGAGCGAGAGGCGGTCGGTGGGGGTGTCGTCGATGCGCAGGATGACGTCACGGGACTGCAGGCCGGCCCGCGAGGCCGGGGTGTCATCGATGGGGGTGATCACCGTCAGCTGGCCATCCTGCAGGCCGACCTCGATGCCCACGCCACCGAACTCGCCCTCGGTGGACTCGCGCAGGCTCTGGAACTCCTCGCGATCGAGATAAGCCGAGTGGGGGTCGAGTTCGCTGAGCATCCCGCGCATGGCGTTGCGCAGCAGGGTGCTGTCGTCGACCTCCTCGACATAGGCACGCTTGATGCGCTCGAACACCTCGGCGAAGGTCTGGATGTCCTCCACCGGCAGGTCGTTGGCCGAGGGAGTGGCGATGGCCGGCAGGGGCAGGGCCAGCAGGGCGACGGGCAGAAGCATCGCCATCAGACGCCGTGGCGAGACGGCAAGGCCGGCGAGACGTGGATGCATGCGATCTCCGCTGTTCCATGACGGGCAGGTCAGCATAGCCCGTGGGTGACGCTGTGGGAAAGGGGCCGGGCTCATCGCGAGGCCATCCAGGCCTGCGGGTCGATCGGCTCGCCGCCGCGGCGGACCTCGAAATAGAGCGCCGGACTGCCGTGGCCACCGCTCGCCCCCACGGCGCCCAGGGTGTCGCCGCGGGAGACGGCCTGGCCGACGTCGACGCCGAAGTGCTGCAGGTGGGCGTGGAGGGTCATCACCTGGTCGCCGTGGTCGACGATCAGCAGGTTGCCGAAGCCGCGCATCCAGTCGGCGAACACCACCCGGCCGGCGTGGACGGCTCGCACCGGGGTGCCTTCGGCGGCACGGATCAGCATGCCGTTGCGGTGTACGCCGTCGCCGCGCCGGAAGCGCGAGGCGACCTGCCCCTGCACCGGCCAGGGCAGGTCGCCCCGGGTCTGTTCGATGGCCGTGGACGGCGGCGGGCGCTGCAGCCGGGCGAGCTCCTCCTGCACCTCGCGCAGCACTCGCTCGGCGTGGGCACGATCCTGGTTGAGGTCCTCCATGCGTGCCTGTTCGCTGGCGTAGCGATTGTCGAGTTCGGCGACCAGGGCGGCACGCTCCGCCATGCGCCGGGCCAGCTCGGCGCTGCGGTCGGCGAGCTCCGCGGCCAGGGCCTCGAGGCGCGCACCGCGGGCCTCGAGCTCGCGATGGTTGTCGGCCAGCGCCGCGTCGAGGCGCGAGAGTTCGTCGAGGCGCTCGTTGCGGGCCCTGGCCAGGTGGTTGAGGTAGTGCTGCAGGCGGTCGAGCCGGGCCGGGTCGTCCTGGTTGAGCAGTAGCTTGAGCTGGGGGGTGAGGCCGAGGCGGTAGAGAGCGTCGAGCTGGGCGTTAAGCGCCTCGACCTGGTCGGCGCGTTCGGCCTCGAGGCCGCCACGCCGGCTCTCGAGGGCATCGATCTCGCCGGTGAGCTCGCGGCGCTCGGCCTGCAGGGCGTCGAGGCGACGATGGGTCTCGGCCAGCGCCGTTTCCACCTCGCGCAACGCGCGACCGGCGTCGTCACGAGCCTCGCGGGTGGTGGTCAGGCGCCGGGAGAGGCCCTGGATCTCCTCGCCGATGGCGTCGAGCCGCTCCCGGGCGGCTTGCTCGCTGGGCCGGGCGGCCAACGGCGAGGCCAGGCAGAGCGCCAGCAGCAGTACGCCGAGTGTCGCGACACCTCTTGCCATCCGCTGGCCTCCCGTCGCGTGGTATCAGCCGAAGTCGATCAGCACCCGGCCGGTCATCTCCTCGGGAATCGGCTGGTCCATCAGGGTCAGCAGGGTGGGGGCGATGTCGCACAGGCGGCCGTCGTCATGGAGCCGCGCCGGACGGGGGCCGACATAGATCAGCGGCACGTCGAAGGTGGTATGGGCGGTCTGGGCGACGCCGGTCTCGGGGTTGACCATCTGCTCGGCGTTGCCGTGGTCGGCGGTGACCAGGCAGGCGCCGCCGGCACGCTGGATCGCCTCCACCACCCGGCCGACGCAGGCATCGACGGCCTCGATGGCGGCCACCGCGGCGTCGAACTTGCCGGTATGGCCGACCATGTCACCGTTGGCATAGTTGCAGACGATCAGGTCGTAGGCGCCCGAGTCGATCGCCTCGACCAGGCGGTCGGTCACCTCGACGGCGCTCATCTCCGGCTTCTCGTCGTAGGTCTTCACCTCCTGGGGCGAGGGCACCAGCACCCGGGTCTCGCCATCGTACTCGGCCTCGCGGCCGCCGGAGAAGAAGAAGGTGACGTGGGCGTACTTCTCGGTCTCGGCAATGCGCAGCTGGGTCAGGCCGCGCTTCTCCATCACCTCGCCCAGGGTGTTGGTCAACTCGGCCGGGGGGAAGGCGGACGGGGCGGGGATGTCGGCGGCGTACTGGGTCAGCGTCACCAGGCCATCGGCGGCGAGGCGTGGGCGGGCCCGGCGCTCGAAGCCGCTGAAGTCGTCCTCGACGAAGGCCCGTGTCAACTCGCGGGCGCGGTCGGCGCGGAAGTTCATGAAGATGGCGGCGTCACCGTCCTCCATCGCCACCGGCACGCCGTTCGGGCGGATGCTGGTGGCGGTGACGAACTCGTCGGTCTCGTCCCGCTCGTAGGCGGCGCGCAGGCCGACCTCGGCGCTCATCGCCTCGAACTCGCCGGTGCCTTCGGTGATCAGGCGGTAGGCCTTCTCGACGCGGTCCCAACGGTTGTCGCGGTCCATGGCGAAGTAGCGGCCGATGAGCGAGGCGACAAAGCCGTTGTCGGCGCCGACCAGTTCGGCGAGGCGCTCGTTGACGCGCTCGATGGAGGCCAGGGCGCTCTTGGGCGGCATGTCGCGGCCGTCGAGGAAGCCGTGGACGACGATGCGCCGGGCGCCGCGGCGGGCGGCCAGCTCGGCCATGGCGAGGAAGTGCTCCTCGTGGCTGTGCACGCCGCCCGGCGAGAGCAGGCCCAGCAGGTGCACTGCCTTGCCGGCCGCCACGGCGGCATCGATGGGCGAGGTGAGGGCCTCGATGGCGTCCAGCTCGCCGTCCTCGATCGCCTTGGTGATACGGGTGAAGTCCTGATAGACGATGCGTCCGGCGCCCAGGTTCATGTGACCGACTTCCGAGTTGCCCATCTGGCCGTCCGGGAGCCCCACGTAGCGGCCGTCGGTGTGGATCAGGGTGGCGGGGTGCTCCTGCTGCAGGCGGTCCATCACCGGAGTGCGGGCGGCCAGCACGGCGTTGTGCTCGGCGTCGGGGTTGTGGCCGTAGCCGTCGAGGATGATCAGCGCCACCGGGCGGGGAGCGGAGGTCGAAGCGTCGGTCATGGGGGGAGGGCCTCTTGTTGGATGGCGACGCCGCGACGATCGCGGAGGCAATCATCGGGGTCGCGACTTGGTTCTGCTTGCGGCATCATATCGTACGGCGGCGCCGGACGTCATGGTCGCCGCCCGCCGGCCGCGGCTTCGTGTATACTGGGCGCCGCCCGACGGCAGGCCCGCGCGCCATGCCGGTTTCCACCCCATCATGCACCGAGAAAGAGTGTTCCGGACCCATGATCGATCAGCTGTTCGAATTCGTGCAGAATCACCCGCTGCTGGTGGGTGCCTTCCTGCTGGTGTTGACCGCCTGGATCGCCTACGAGGTCCGCAACAGCGCCGCCAGCGGCGTGACCTCCAGCCAGGCCACCCAGCTGATCAACCGTGAGGATGCGGTGGTGCTCGACATCCGTGAAGCGGGTGATTTCAAGGCCGGCCATATCGCCGGCGCGCGCAACATTCCCCAGAGCAAGCTCGACAACCGCCTGGGCGAGCTCGACAAGTTCAAGGACAAGCCGATCATCGTGGCCTGCAAGCATGGCCAGAGTTCCGGCATCGCCCTGGCCAAGCTGACCAAGGCCGGTTTCGAGCGGGCGGTCAAACTCAAGGGTGGCATGGCGCAGTGGCAGGCCGACGGCCTCCCCGTGGTCAAGAAGTAACCACGCCACCCACCTTTCTTCCTTCGTTCACCGTTTCAGAGGACCTTTCCCATGGCGGAAGAGAACAACCAGAACGCCGGCGCGGCCGCCGGCCAGCAGGACAAGCCGCAGCTGCAGTTCGCCCTGCAGCGCATCTATGTCAAGGACATCTCCTTCGAGGCCCCCAATTCACCGACGGTGTTCCAGCAGCCGTTCAAACCCAAGGTCGGCCTCGACCTGAACACCTCCAGCCAGCAGGTCGGTGACGGCCTCTACGAGGTGGTGGTCAAGGTCACTGCGCAGGTGACCCACAGCGAGGAGGGTACCACCTCCTTCCTGGCCGAGATCGAACAGGCCGGCCTGTTCCGCATTTCCGGCATCGAGGGAGCGCAGCTCGACCACACCCTGGGCGCCTTCTGCCCCAACGTGCTCTTCCCGTATGCCCGCGAGTGCATCGACAACCTGGTCAACCGCGGTGGCTTCCCGCCGCTGATGCTGGCGCCGGTCAACTTCGAGGCGATCTACGCTCAGAAGAAGAAGCGCGAGGCCGAGCAGGCCCAGCAGTCGGGTGAGCAGGCGACCCAGTAAGGGCAAGGGCGGCTGTCGATGAAGAGCGAGGCCAAGGCCTTGGCAAGAGCCCCGCGCATCCATGTCGCCGCCGACCTCATCGTCGACGGCGACGTGGTCCTGCCCGATGGTCCCGCCCATCACGTGGCCCGGGTGCTGCGGCTGGGCGAGGGCGCGCCGCTGGTGCTCTTCGATGGCCGCGGCCGCGAGGCCAGGGCGGTGCTGGTCGAAGCCGGGCGCAAGCGGGTGGTGGCGCGCGTCGAGGCCATCGAGGCCGGTCGCGGCGAGTCGCCGCTGACGGTGCACCTGGGCCAGGCGATCTCCAAGGGCGATCGCATGGACTACGCCATCCAGAAGGCCGTGGAGCTGGGCGTGGCAGGGATCACCCCGCTCTACACCGAGCACGGTGACGTACGCCTCAAGGGCGTGCGCGAGACGAAGAAGCTCGCCCACTGGCAGGCGGTGGCCGCCAGCGCCTGCGAGCAGTGCGGTCGCGCCACCCTGCCGCCGGTCCACCCCCCCCTCGTCCTGACCGACTGGCTCGCCGATCGCGCCGAGGCCCTGCGCCTGGTGCTGCACCCCGGTACCGCCGGCGCCCTGGAGCGCGCCGACACCCCCACCAGCGCCGCCCTGCTGATCGGCCCCGAGGGCGGCCTGTCCGCTGCCGAGGTCGAGGCCGCCCTGGCCACCGGCTTCTCCCCCCTCTCGCTGGGCCCGCGCATCCTGCGCACCGAAACCGCCCCGGTGGTGGCGCTCTCGCTGCTGCAGCATCGCTTCGGGGATCTGTGACAGTCAGAAGGTGATGAACTCACCGGGCGGCTTTCCGATGCGGTTGCAACCGCCGGAGCAAGGCGTGAGCGGTGGGTCAACTCCGGGACGGCTCCATCGCGGCCTCGTCGAAGCGGTCGACCCGCCGCAGCGGGGCGAAGACCCGCAGCCACACGCCGACCACCGCCAGGGTGCCGAGCCCGCCGATCACCGCCGCCGGCACCACGCCGACCCAGGCCGCCATGCTGCCGGCGCGAAACTCGCCGAGCTCGTTGGAGGAGCCGATGAACAGCATGTTGACGGCGTTGACCCGGCCGCGCATCTCGTCCGGGGTGGCCAGCTGGATCAGGGTCATGCGCACGTAGACGCTGATCATGTCGGCGGCGCCGGCGACCAGCATCGCGGCCAGCGACACCCAGAACAGCGTCGATAGGGCGAACACCAGGTTGGCGACGCCGAACACCGCCACCGCAGCGAACATCACCGCCCCGGCGTGGCGCCGGATGCCACGCACCCCCAGGTAGAGCCCCATCAGCAGGGCGCCGACGGCGATGGCGCTGCGCAGCGCGCCCAGGCCCTCGGGGCCCACGTGCAGCACCTCCTGAGCGTAGATCGGCAGCAGCGCCACCACGCCGCCGAGCAGCACCGCGAACAGGTCCAGCGAGATGGCGCCGAGGATGATCGGCTGGTGGCGGATATAGCCGATGCCGGCGGTGAAGCGTCGCCAGGCGGTGGCCTCGAGCGTTCTGGCGGCCTCGACATGGTGGATCGGCACCGCTACCAGCAGCGCCAGGGCCGCCACGAAGCCCCCCAGGCACACTCCATAGGCCAGGCTGCCGCCCACCGCGTAGAGAATGCCCCCGAGCAGCGGGCCGCCGATCACCGCGATCTTCATGATCGAGCTGTTGAGCGCGATGGCCTGGGCGAGCTGCGCGCGGGGTACGATGTTCGGCAGCAGGCTCTGCAGGGTCGGCCCGGTGAAGGCCCGGGCGCAGCCGAACAGCGCCAGCACGGCATAGTAGAGTGTCACCTCGCCGCAGGCGGCCGAGAGTGCCAGCAGCAGGGCGCTGCACAGCCCCTGCACGGCCCAACTGAGCTGCAGGATACGCCGGCGCGGGAAGCGGTCGACCAGATCGCCGGCGGGCAGCAGCAACAGCACCATGGGCAGGAACTGCGCCAGGCCCACATAGGCCAGCGACATGGGATCGCGGGTGATGGCGTAGACCTGCCAGGCCACCACCACGGCCTGGATCTGCATGGCGAAGACCGCCGCCAGCCGCGACAGCAGGAAGCTCAGGAAGCCGGGCTGGCGGTGCAGCGGGACGAGGCCGTTGGCGGAGCCTTGGGAGGTGGCGTCGGATCGCATGGGCCTGCCGGATGACGAATCGAAGTTCGATTCTAGCCGCTCGGCATGCCATCTTCATTCGGCTAATGAGTAGCCCGCTAAAAAAATCGCTCCGCGGGCGTTGCGGTCATTGCTCGGCGAGGACCTTGGCCTTGGTGGTGCGGTAGACGCTGTCGAGGTGGGCGAGCATGGCGCGCTCGGCGGCATCGGGGTCACCGCGTTTCAATGCCTCGACGATATGTCGATGCTCCTGATAGCTGCGCTCGATGGCGCCCTCCTCCACCATGACCTGGCGACGGATGTTCAGGCCATAGGCGTAGAGCTCCTCGGCATAGCGCAGCAGGATCTCGTTGCCGGCGTACTCCGAGATCAGCTTGTGGAAGTTCTGGTCGGAGAGCTGGAAGTGCACCGGTGAGTCGAACAGCCGACTCTGCGCCTCGAGCAGGCGCTCCAGTCCGTCGATGCCCTTGGCGTCGATGTTGATAGCGGCGCGCCGGGCAATGGCCGCCTCCACCACGATGCGACTCTCGAAGACGCTGTCCACGTCGAAGCGATTCATCTCGCGAGTGGCGCCTTCCGAATGAGCGGAACGAAACCGCGTCAGCGCCGCTTCGTCAGCGCGGATGCGCGTCTTGCTGCCATGCGACACGCTGATCAGTCCATAGGCAGTGAGCTGGGAGAGTGCCCCACGCACGGTCTCCCGGCTGACCCCGAACAGCTGGGCCAGCTCACGCTCGCTGGGCAGCTCATCTCCGTCCCGCAGCAGTCCGGTAAGGATCATATCGGTCAGCTTGTCGGACAAGATGTCCTTCTTGGTCCGGTTCTTGAGCGTCTTCTCGAAGGCGAATGCCGGGTTGTTCATGGCCCACTCCTTTGCTACTGGTCTAGATAATAGACCAAAACAGCGCCAGACTCCATATACGGCACCGGCCGCTTACGACAAAGGTCTAGCCTGCCCAGTTCTGACTTGACGCCGCGTCTCAGTGGAGACTAAGTTCTGACTCTACTGGTACGGTTAACCAACCACCAGACCAGTGAACCACCACCGATTACAATCAAGGAGTGCATCATGCTCAAGAAGCTGCTCGGCCTTTCCGCCCTCTCACTGGCCATCGCCAGCACCCATGCGCAAGCGGACAAGATCGTCTTCGCGATCGGCGGCACACCCAACAGCCTGCAGGGGCAGACCGCCCAGGAGTTTAGTGATCGCCTTCAGGAACGCCTCGGCGATGCACATCAGGTGGAGTACTACCACAGTGGCCAGCTGGGTGACGAGCGGCAGCTCATCCAGAAGCTGCGACTGGGGACCGTAGACCTCGCCGCCATCTCCTCGATCATGTCCTCCGTCTCCCCCGAATTCGCCCTGTTCGATATGCCGTTCCTGGTCAAGGATCGTGACCACCTGAAGCGCATTGATCGCGAGATCATCATGCAGGACCTCGCCCAGAGCGCCGATGAGAAAGGGTTGAACATCATTTCCACCTGGGAGAATGGCTTTCGCCATATCACCAACAGCAAGAGACCGATCAGTGTGCCGGCCGACCTGGAAGGCCTGAAGCTCCGCACGCCGCAGAGCGAGTGGCGCACACTGATGTTCGAGACCTGGGGCGCCAACCCGACGCCCATGGCCTTCTCCGAGGTCTTCGTCGGCCTGCAGACCGGCGTGGTCGATGGCCAGGAGAACCCGCTCAGCAATATCAACGGGGCCAAGTTCCAGGAAGTCCAGGACTACCTCTCGCTGTCCAACCACGTCTATTCGCCGATCTGGCTGACCGCCGGCAAGAGCGGCTGGGGGAAACTGCCCGAAGAGGTCCGTACCGCCATCGCCGAGGTCGCCGCGGAGACCCAGGACTGGGCACTGGCCAAGGGCGCGGAACTCGATGACTCGCTCCTCGAAACCATGCGCGGGGAAGGCATGGAGGTCAATCGGGTGGATCGAGATGCCTTCGTCGAGGCCAGCAACCCCGTCTACGCAGAATTCGCCGAAAAGGTAGAGGGAGGCCAGGAACTCGTCGACCGCGCCATGGCACTGGCCGAGGAGTAACACAAGATGTCATCCCGTTCGGGCGCCGTCGAGGCGCCCTTCCCCACGAAATCGCAGGAGGACCACGCCATGAGCTCACTGGCTCGTGTCAATCTGCTGCTGGAACGGCTGTTGGAGGTGCTGACCGTGTTCCTCCTGCTGGCGTTGACCACCATCGTCATCTCCGCGGTGGGCTTTCGCATGGTGGGCAACTCGTTCTCCTGGTACGACGAGGTCGCCTCCATCGGCCTGGCTTGGCTGAGTTTCTATGGAGCGAACCTGGCCGCCCTCAAACGGAACCACATGGGCTTTCCCGGCCTGGTCAGCCGCGCGCCGGCTGTCCTTCGCACCACCTTGTTTATCTTCTCGGAAGTCATTGTGATCGGCTTCTTCCTGGTCATCGCCTACTACGGCTACCTCGTCCTCGACATCCTGGCCTGGGACAGTCTGGTTTCCCTGCCTTGGATCGGACTCGAAGTGACCCAGTCGGTGATCCCGATCAGTGCCGTGCTGTTCATCCTCTGTGAACTGCTCAGCATGCCCATGGCCTGGCGCAAGATGCGCGGCGGTGTGAACAGCGAAGCGGAAGAGATCGAAGCCGCCATCCGGCAAGCCGAGGCAGACCTCAAGGAGCACCGCGCATGACTCTCCTGATCATCATCGCCGCTCTCTTCGCCCTGGTATTGATCAACGTCCCGATCGCCGTTGCTATCGGCGTGGTGGGCGTGGTCGGCGTCTACCTGAACATGGGCCCCGACGCCTTGGTCAATGTGCCGCTGACGCTGTTCAACGGTGCCACCAAGTTTCCCCTGATCGCCATTCCGCTCTTTATCTTCGCCGGGGCGCTGATGAACACCTCGGGCATCTCCATTCGCCTGATCAATCTGGTCACCGCTATCGTCGGCTTCGTGCGGGGCGGGTTGGCAATGGTCAATGTCGGGGTCTCGCTGTTCTTCGCCGAGATCTCCGGCTCGGCCGTCGCCGACGTGGCGGCTACTGGCTCGGTGCTGATCCCGGAGATGAAGCGCCGCAAGTACAACCCGAACTTCACTGCCGCCATCACCTCTTCCTCGGCGTCGCTGGCGATCATCATCCCGCCGTCGCTGTCGATGATCCTGTACGGCGCCATCGCCGACACGTCCATCGTCAAGCTGTTCGTCGCCGGCATCGTGCCCGGGCTGATCGGCGCTGCCGGTCTGGCCGGCGCCTGCTACTACTACGCGGTGAAGTATGACCTGCCCCGTGAGGATTCCTTCTCGCTCAGCACCCTGCGCAAGGCATTCAGGGAAGCCTTCTGGGCACTGCTGCTGCCGGTGATCATCCTAGGCGGGATCTTCGGTGGCTTCGTCACCGCCACCGAAGGTGCGGGTATCGCGGTACTGGCCGCCCTGCTGATCGGGGGCCTCGTCTACCGCGAACTGAACGTCAAGATCCTCTATCGTGCGGTGATCGAGGGTGTCATCCAGACCGCGGTGGTGATGCTGCTCGTGGCCACCTCTGCAGTACTCGGTCTCTTCCTGACCGAGATGCAACTTCCCCAGCAGCTGGCCAGCGAAATCACCGCCATCACCGAGGATCCGGTCCTGGTGCTGGCCCTGCTCAACGTCCTGCTGCTGCTGCTGGGCATGTTCCTGCACGGGGCCGCGGCCATCATCCTGGTCGTCCCCATCGTCATGCCCCTGGTGCACCAGATCGGCATCGACCCGATCCACTTCGGCCTGATCCTGACCCTCAACCTGGCCATCGGCCAGCAGACGCCGCCGGTCGCCTCGGTGCTGGCCACCTCCTGCTCCATCGCCAAGACCGACATGTGGGAAACCACCAAGACCAACCTGCCGATGATCCTGGTGCTGTTCGTGGTGCTGATGCTGGTCACCTATGTCCCGGCCATTCCCATGACCCTCGTCAACCTCTTCTACTGATATGGAGCCCGAGATGACAGATTCACGCCCCCTGGTCGCCGTCACTCTGGGAGACCCCGCCGGTATCGGCCCGGAGCTGATCGCCAAACTGTTCGCCGAGCCCGCGCTGTTCGATGGCGTCCATACCGTGCTGGTGGGCGACCCCTGGCTGTGGCAGGAAGGTCAACGCGTGGCCGGCCAGTCCCACGACCTGCCCGAAGTCGAGAGCTTTGCCGACGCACGTCAGCATGACGGACCGGTCTTCCTGCCGGTCGACAGCGTGGCCGAAGGCGCCGTCGGCTATGCCGAGGAGACCGCCGCCGCCGGCGCCTCCGTGCTCTCGGTCCTGTCGCGCTGCCTGGACGCTGCCCAGGCCGGCGAGGTCGATGCCATCTGCTTCGCCCCGCTCAACAAGTTCTCGATGAAGAAGGGCGGCCTGGCCCACGAGGACGAGCTGCACTTCTTCGCCGAGCGGCTCGGCGTGACGGGGTACTTCTGCGAGTTCAACACCCTGGGCAACCTCTGGACCTCGCGGATCTCCTCGCATATTCCGCTCAAGGACGCCGCGAGCTACGTGACCCAGGAGCGTATCGTCGCCGCCAGCCGGCTCATTCACGACTCGCTGCAGCTCGCCGGAAATGCCTCGCCGCGGGTCGCGGTGGCGGCCTTCAACCCCCACGGCGGCGAGGGCGGTACCTGCGGCCGCGAGGAGATCGACGTCATCGAGCCCGCCGTGGCGGCCTGCCGGGAGCAGGGCTATCCCATCGACGGGCCCTTCCCCGCCGACACCATCTTCCTCAAGGCCCGCGACGGCGAGTACGACGCCATCGTCACCATGTACCACGACCAGGGCCAGATCGCCATCAAGCTGCTCGGCTTCAAGGAGGGCGTCACCGTCCAGGGTGGCCTGCCGATCCCCATGACCACCCCGGCCCACGGCACCGCCTTCGATATCGCCGGCCAGGGCAAGGCCGACGTCGGCCCGACCCGCAACGCCTTCACCATCGCCCGTCGCATGGGCGAGACCCTCCGCCGACAGCGCCTCGACGCCACCTCTTGACCGACAGTCATTGCAAGGAATCGAACATGAAAATCACCAATGTCCGCACCCGCGTCTTCGAATGGAAGGGCCACACCGTGCCCGCCCAGCCCCACTTCTGCTCCAATGCCATGGACGAGCTGTGGGACAAGAGCGACTCCATGGGCACCTTCCGCTTCCATGGCTGGACCACCGTCGAAATCGAAACCGATAGCGGCCTCGTCGGCCTCGGTAACGTGGCCCTGGCCCCGCGCATCGCCAAGGTGATCATCGACCAGTACCTGGCACCGCTGGTGATCGGACAGGATCCCTTCGACTACGAGTACCTGTGGCAGCGCATGTACCGCGCCACCCACGCCTGGGGCCGCAAGGGCATCGGCATGGCGGCGATCTCCGGCGTCGATATCGCGATCTGGGACGTCATGGGCAAGGCGGTGGGCAAGCCGGTCTTCAAGCTGCTCGGTGGACGTACCAAGGAGAAGATCCCCTGCTACGCCTCCAAGCTGTATCGCACCGACCTGAAATCCATGCAGGAAGAGGCCCAGTCCTACCTCGACCAGGGCTTCACGGCGATGAAGATGCGCTTCGGCTATGGCCCCAAGGACGGCCCGGCCGGCATGCGCGAGAACCTCGACAGCGTCGCCGCGGTGCGCGAGGTGATCGGCGACGACATCGACCTGATGCTCGAGTGCTACATGGGTTGGAACCTGGAGTACGCCAAGCGCATGCTGCCCCGCCTGGAACACTTCCAGCCGCGCTGGCTGGAGGAGCCGGTGCTCGCCGACGACATCGACGGCTACGCCGAGCTCAACCGGCTGACCAGCATCCCGATCTCCGGCGGCGAGCACGAGTTCACCCACTACGGCTTCCGCCAACTGCTGGAGAAGCGCGCCGTGTCGGTGGTGCAGTACGACACCAACCGGGTCGGCGGTATCACCGCCGCGCGCAAGATCAACGCCATCGCCGAATCGTTCAGCGTCCCCGTCATTCCCCATGCCGGCCAGATGCACAACTACCACCTGACCATGTCGACCCTGGCCTCGCCGATGTCGGAATTCTTCCCGGTCCACGACGTGGAGATCGGCAACGAGCTCTTCTACTACCTGTTCAAGGGCGACCCCGAGCCGGAGAACGGCTTCCTCGATCTGGATGATGAGGTGCCGGGGCTCGGCCTGTCGCTCAACGAAGACTACTTCGACCAGTTCCATATCATCGAGTGAGGCCGGACATGCGACTGATCCAGTATCTCGAGGAGGGGCAGCCGCGCGCTGCCCTGGTGGAGAGCGATGTGGCCGTGCGGCCGATTCGCCTCGATGGCGGCATCTACGCCCTGGCGCGCCTGGCCATCGCCAGTGGCCAGACGCTCTCGGCGGTGATCGAGGTTCGCCTCGACGACGTCCCGATCGGCTACCAGTCGCTGATCGACGAACGCCGCCTGCTGCCGCCCTTGACCCACCCCGATCCGGCCCACTGCCGGGTCACCGGTACCGGCCTGACCCACCTGGGCAGTGCCGATACCCGCGACGCCATGCATCAGCAGCAGGCCGCCGCCGAGGAGAGCGAGCTCACCGATTCCATGCGCATGTTCCGGCTCGGCATGGAGGGCGGCAAGCCCGCCCAAGGCCAGGTCGGCGCCCAGCCGGAGTGGTTCTACAAGGGCGACGGCGACTGCGTGGTCGCCCCCGAGGCGGAGATTCCCGTGCCCCATTTCGCCGAGGATGCCGGCGAGGAGCCCGAGCTCGCCGGCCTCTACGTGATCGGTGACGACGGCACTCCCTGGCGGGTCGGTTACGCCATCGGCAACGAGTTCTCCGACCACCTCACCGAGCGCTTCAACTACCTGTGGCTGGCCCACTCCAAGCTGCGCGCCTGCAGCTTCGGCCCGGAGCTGCTCATCGGCGAGCTGCCCGCGCACCTGGAAGGCACCAGCCGTATCGTGCGCGACGGCGAGACGCTGTGGGAGAAGCCCTTCCTCACCGGCGAGGCCAACATGGCCCATAGCCTGGCCAACCTGGAGCACCACCACTTCAAGTATTCGGGTTTCCGTCGCCCCGGCGACGTGCATGTGCACTTCTTCGGCACCGCGACGCTGAGCTTCGCCGACGGCATCCAGACCCGCCACGGCGACCGCTTCGAGATCGCCTTGCCCGCCTTCGGCCGGCCCCTGCGCAATCCGCTGTGTTTCGAAACGAACGAGCCCTCCCCCCGGGTCGAGGCCCTCTGACAGGAGACACCGATGACACTGCAAGGCACTTCCCTGATCGGCCAAGCCGCCGTCACCGGCACCCAGGCCGAGATCCGTGCCATCAATCCCGCGACGGGAGAGCCCCTGCCCCCCGTCTATCGCGGCCTCGGTGAGGCCGAGGTCGCCCAGGCCTGCCAGCTCGCCGAGGAAGCTTATGCCACCTACCGCGAGACCTCGCTGGAGGTGCGCGCCGCTTTCCTCGAGGCCATCGCCGCCGAGATCGAGGCGCTCGGCGATGACCTGATCGAGCGCGCCATGGCCGAGACCGGCCTGCCCCGGGCGCGCCTGGAGGGCGAGCGCGGCCGCACCTGCGGCCAACTGCGCCTGTTCGCCAGCGTGGTGCGCGCCGGCGAGTGGCTCGACGTGCGCCTCGACCCGGCGCTGCCCGAGCGTCAGCCGCTGCCGCGGGTCGACCTGCGCCAGCGCCACGTGGCCCTGGGGCCCGTCGCCGTGTTCGGCGCCTCGAACTTCCCGCTGGCCTTCAGCGTGGCCGGCGGTGATAGCGCCTCGGCGCTGGCCGCCGGCTGCCCGGTGGTGGTCAAGGCCCACTCCGCCCACCCCGGTACCTCCGAGCTGGTGGGCCGCGCCGTGCAGGCCGCGGTGGCCGACTGCGGCCTGGCCGAGGGCGTCTTCTCGGTGCTGTTCGGCTCGGGCAACGAGATCGGCCAGGCGCTGGTCGCCGACCCGCGCATCCAGGCGGTGGGCTTCACCGGCTCGCGGCGCGGCGGCACCGCGCTGATGCAGACGGCGCAGGCCCGTCCCCAGCCGATCCCGGTGTACGCCGAGATGAGCTCCATCAACCCGGTATTTCTGCTGCCGGAAGCCTTGGCAACGCGAGGTGCCGACATCGCCGAGGGCTTCGTCGCCTCGCTCACCCTGGGCGCCGGGCAGTTCTGCACCAACCCGGGCCTGGTGATCGGCGTCAAGGGCGCGACGCTGGACGCCTTCCTCAAAGCCGCCGGCGAGGCGGTCCAGGGCAGTGCCGCCCAGACCATGCTCACCCCGGGCATCCACGCCGCCTATCAGGACGGCGTCGGCGCCCTGGCGGCCAACGCCCACGTCAGGGAGATCGCCCGTGGCCCGGCCGGCGACGGCCCGCACACCTGCCAGGCGGCGCTGTTCGCCGCCGCGGCCAGCGACTTCCTGCGGGATGAGGCGCTGCAGGCCGAAGTGTTCGGCGCCAGCGCCCTGGTGGTCGAATGCGCCGACCTCGACCAGGTCAAGGCCGTGGCCGAGCACCTGGAGGGCCAGCTCACCGCCACCCTGCAGCTCGACGACGGCGACCTCGAGGCCGCGCGCACCCTGCTCCCGGTGCTCGAGCGCCAGGCGGGGCGGGTGCTGGCCAACGGCTGGCCCACCGGCGTCGAGGTGTGCCACGCCATGGTCCATGGCGGGCCCTTCCCGGCCACCTCGGACGCGCGCAGCACCTCGGTGGGCAGCGCCGCCATCCAGCGCTTCCTGCGCCCGGTGTGCTACCAGGCCCTGCCCGCGGGCCTGTTGCCCGAGGCGCTGCGGGACGGCAACCCGCTGGGGGTGACCCGGCTGGTGGACGGCAAGCGCGAGCCCTGAGGCATTGTCGCCCGGTTGAGACAAGCAAGCAGTACCCTTCGGCGGCCCGCGTGGCCGCCATTTTTGTCATAATGGCCGCACACTTCTGCCGGAAATCGCGCCATGCCTGACTCTCGAGACCGCCGAGCCGCCCCGTCCCGCGCCATCCCGCGTCCCGAGCGTCGTTACCGCGCACCGAAGACGGCGATGGGCGAGGTCGCCTACCTGGAGGTGATCACGGTCAACGACACCGGCGCTTTTCTCGACTGGGGGCAGCCGAAGGACCTGCTGCTGCCCTACGGCGAGCAGCGCTTTCGTCCCACGCCCGGCAAGCGGGTGCTGGTGAGGATCTACGAGGATCAGCAGGGGCGCCCGGTGGCCTCGCAGAAGCTCGATCGCTTCCTCGAGGACGGGGCCACGGGCCTGGCGCCGGGCGACGAGGTCACGCTGGTGATCGCCGACCAGACCGACCTCGGTTACAAGGCGGTGGTGAACCACCGCTTCTGGGGGCTGCTCTACCGTGACGACGTGACCCGCCCGCTGCGCCGCGGGCAGCGCGTTACCGGTTATATCAAACGCCTGCGCGACGATGGCCGGCTCGACCTGTCGCTGCTGCCCCCGGGGGCGGCGCGTCTCGACGTGGTGGGGGAGCGGGTGCTCGAGGCGCTGCGTGTGAGCGGCGGCTACCTGCCGCTCTCCGACAAGAGTCCGGCGGCCGAGGTCAAGGGCCGGCTGGGAGTGAGCAAGAACGCCTTCAAGCAGGCGATCGGGCGGCTCTACAAGCGGCGGCTGATCGCCATCGAGGCGGGCGGTATCCGGCTGGTGCCTGGCGGGGGAGCGGGCACGGAGCCGGCCGGGAAGTGAGCGCCTTGGTGTTGCCGGTGGCCCTGCGGCATACTGGCTCCATTCGATTCCTCCCATGTGGAAGCCTCAGCTTTTATGAACAAGCCGACGCGTGAACGCGCCCTCAAGGTGGGTGTGGTGATGGATACCATCGCCGACATCGCCTACAAGAAGGACACCACCATGGCCATGCTGTGGGCGGCCCGGGACCGTGGCTGGTTGCTTTACTACCTGGAGCAGGAGGATCTCTTCCTGCGTGACGGTCGCGCCTTCGGCCGGCTGCGCGACCTCGAGGTGTACCGCGACCCGACCCACTGGTTCGATCTGGGGCAGCCCGAGGCGCGGCCGCTGGCGGAGCTCGACGTGATCCTGATGCGCAAGGATCCGCCGGTGGACGCCCATTTCCTCAATGCCGTGCATCTGCTGGGCTTCGCCGAGCGCGAGGGCGTGCTGGTGGTCAATCCCACCCGGGCGCTGCTCGAGTGCAACGAGAAGCTGTTCGCCCAGCAGTTCCCGCAGTGCTGCACGCCGACCCTGGTCTCCTGCAGCGAGCCGGTGCTGCGCGCCTTCCACGCCGAGCACCGGGACGTGATCTTCAAGCCGCTGGACGGCATGGGTGGCAGCGGGATCTTCCACGTGCAGCCGGAGGGCCGCAACCTCGGCGCCATCATCGAGACCCTCACCGAGCGCGGCCGGCGCCAGATCATGGCCCAGCGCTACATTCCCGAGATCAGCGACGGCGACACCCGTATCCTGCTGGTCGACGGCGAGCCGGTGCCCTTCGGCCTCGCCCGGCTGCCCATGGCCGGCGAGACCCGCGGCAACCTGGCCGCCGGCGGCACCGGCATCAGCCGCGAGCTCACCGCGCGCGACCACTGGCTGGTCGAGCAGGTGCAGCCGATGATCCGCGAGAAGGGGCTGATGTTCGTCGGCCTCGACGTGATCGGCGACTACATCACCGAGATCAACGTGACGAGCCCCACCTGCGTGCGTGAGATCGACGACCAGCGTGGCACCGACATCGCCGGCCTGCTGTTGGACGCCATCGAGCGCCGCCTGGGGTAAGCCATGTCGGTTCCTGTCAGCGACCCCATCCAGTACGCTCCGGTCACCCGGCCGCATCGCCGCTGGCTGGCCTGGTCGCTGGCGCTGCTGCTGCACCTGGCGGTGATCGGCATCGTGGCGAGCTGGCAGTTCGCGCCGGCCCCGAGTGAGCGCAGAAGCCTCGATGTGGTGCTGGTGACCCGCTCCACGGAGAAGCCCGTCGATGCCGAGGCGATCGCCGAGGCCGACCAACAGGCGCGGGGCGAGCAGCAGGAGGAGGCGCCCGCGGAGTCCCGTGCCGCACCCATGGATGACCTGCCGGTACTCCAGGAGACGGAGAGTGCGGTGGACCCGGCCACGCCTGCCGAGCCCGAGGTGTCGGCTCGGATCGAACCCGAGGCGGTGCCCGACGCGGCCGCGCCGCCGACAGCCGAGGCACCGAGCGAGGCCGAGACCCCGCCCGAGCCGCGCGAAAGCGCTCCCCGGGCGGCGGAGGCGCCGGCGGTGCCCTCCGCGGCGGCCCCCTCGGCCTCCGGTCGCGACCTGCTGGCCCAGGCCACCACCAGCATCCGCGAGCAGGGCTTCGCTCCCGAGACGAGAGGGCCCGAGGGCGATGCCAGCCAGCAGGCCGCGCGGCGTGCCGCCGAGGCCCGCTACATCGACGACTGGACCCGCCGGGTCGAGGACTACGGCAACCGGGTGCACCCGGCGCCGCGCCACCTGCATGGCCAGTTGCGTATCCGGGTGGTGATCGGCCGTGATGGTCAGCTACTTCAGGCAGAGGTGGTACAATCCTCGGGACACGCCGAACTCGACCGGGCGGCACTGGAGACCGTGCACGGCGCGGCGCCCTACCGGCCCTTCGATGGGGGCATGGGTGAGCTCGACAGCCTGTCCATCACCCGCGTCTGGCGGTTCGGCCAAGGCAATCATTACGGCGTGCGTTAGGACCGCCGGGGAGTCCCATGCAAAGCTTGAAGAATCACTTCCTGATGGCGATGCCGCACCTGGAAGATCCCAACTTCGCGGGCAGCCTCAGTTATCTCTGCGACCATGACGACAACGGCACCATGGGCGTGATCGTCAACCGGCCGCTGGAGTTGACCCTGGACGCCCTGTTCGAGCAGCTGGAGCTGGGTGGCGAGGCGAGCCCGCATCGCAATGCCCCGGTCTACTACGGTGGCCCGGTGCACAAGGATCGGGGCTTCATCCTGCACCGCGGCACGAGCGATGCCTGGGATTCCAGCATCCAGGTGGCCGAGGAGATCGCCCTGACCACCTCCATGGACATGCTCCAGGCGCTGGCGGCCGGCGAGGGGCCGGAGCAGTTCCTCGTCTGTCTCGGCTGCGCCGGATGGGAGTCCGGCCAGCTCGAGGCCGAGCTGATGGACAACGCCTGGCTCACCGTGGAGGGGCGTGCCGACATCCTCTTCGAGGTGCCGCCGGAGCAGCGCCTCTCCGCCGCCGCCGGCATCCTCGGCATCGACCTGAACCTGATGACTCGCGAAGCCGGGCACTCGTGATGGCCAGGGAGTGAGCAAGATGACCGGCCAACGGCTGATCCTGGCCTTCGATTTCGGCACCCGGCGTATCGGCGTGGCGGTGGGCAACGAACTGCTCGCCAGCGCCCGGCCGCTCGACCCGCTGCCGGCCCGCGACGGTATTCCCGACTGGGAGGTGGTCACGCGGCTGGTGGACGAGTGGCGGCCCGGTCTCTTCGTGGTGGGACTGCCGCTGGAAGTGGACGGCAGCGAGGCGGAGATGTGCATCCGCGCCCGCAAGTTCGGCAAGCGCCTGTTCGGCCGCTACGGTATCCCCTGCGAGATGGTCGATGAGCGCGGCTCGACCCGCGAGGCCAAGACCATCGCCCGGGCGGCGGGCCATCGCGGCAACTATCGCGACGAGGGCGTCGATGGCATCAGCGCGGTGCTGATCCTCGAGAGCTGGTTCGCCCGCGGTGAAGGCCTGCCGTCGCGTTGAGGCCAGCGGCGTCCGAGCCTAGGTCGGGCTGGCGCCATTGCTGGAGTACTTGTCGGCGAAGTCGCGCACCGAGATACAGGTGAACTTCTCGATGAAGAACGCCAGGGTCGCCGGGCAGCGGAAGCGCTCCTCGAACCTTTCCACTTCCGCGTCGTACTGGCGTACGACGCTGGCGCGGTATTCGTTG
Source organism: Halomonas sp. LMYGS-3 (assembly GCF_059509875.1). NCBI lineage: Bacteria > Pseudomonadati > Pseudomonadota > Gammaproteobacteria > Oceanospirillales > Halomonadaceae > Halomonas > Halomonas sp. LMYGS-3. Next base: position 243,977 of record NZ_JCAKFQ010000001.1, read on the forward strand.
CCGGCCTTCTGCACCCTGACGGTCGCCTGGCGGTCCTCGTCCTGCTTCTCCACCGTCAGCTCGCGCTGTGCCTCCAGCAGCTCGCCCAGCAGCTTGCCGCCTTCGAGCTCCTCGGGCGAGGCCCAGAGCGCCTGGTCCCGGTTGCCGTACTGGAACAGCATGACCACCAGCAGCAGCGAGAAGATGGCGCTGGTCAATAGCCAGGTGATCTCGACGCCGGACGGCGACGCGGCGAAGACCAGAAACAGCTGCACGACCGCCGCGACGCCCAGCAGGCAGGCGAAGGGGCGCCACATGCGCGGGTTCATGAACCCCTTCTGCAGGATATAGCCCCATAGCCCGATCACCCCCAGGGCGCCCAGGACGAGGAGCGGCAGGGCCAGCAGGGTGCCGCCGCCGGCGAGCAGGGCGATCACTCCGATCAGGATCAGCAGGCTATAGAAAGCCGCCAGCAGAACATAGGCGCGATGCAGGGTCATGGGGGTAGTGCCTCCCTTCATTGTCGGTCGCCGGGGTCGGCAACACGTCTTGTTGTCAGCGGGGTCGGCGGCCCTGTCGTGGGCCGCCTGCTCAGCTTCGCATATTCCTCGGCGCACATCAGCATAGGCGATGGACGACACCCCCAGCGTGATTACAGGGAGGGATCGTCAACGCCCAGCCTGTCGGGCACGAACCAGCGTACCGGACGCCGGTCCTTGTCGATCAGCTCGTCCACCTTCAGCAGGCTGGCGAAGATCGCCATGCGTACCGGGATGCCGTTGTCGGTCTGGCGGAAGATCGCCAGGCGTGGATCCCCGTTGAGGTCCACGTCCAGGTCGTTGGCGTCGGGGCGACTGTCCCGGGGCAGGGGATGCATGACGATGGTCGAGCGACTGCAGTGCTCGTCGAGGAAGGCCTTGTGCACGGTGAAGTCCCGGGACAGGTTGAAGCCCTCGCTCATCTCGGCGGTGAAGCGCTCCTTCTGGATCCGCGTGGTGTAGACCACGTCCACGTCGGAGAAATCGCCGCCGAGACTCTCGCGGATCTCCACGTCGAGGCCTTGTTTGCCGACCCGCTCGATCAGGTGCTGGGGCATCTCCAGGCCGGGCGGTGCCACCAGGGTGATGCGCATCGGCGCATAGAGCGACAGCAGCTTGATCAGCGAGTGCACGGTGCGGCCGTACTTGAGATCGCCGGTCATCAGCACATGGGCACCCTCGAGCGACTTGCCCTGGCGGGCGAACTCCTTGTCGATGGTGTAGAAGTCCAGCAGGGCCTGGCTGGGGTGCTCCCCGGGGCCGTCGCCGGCGTTGATCACCGGTACCTTGGTGGCGCTGGCGAATTCCGCCACCGAGCCCTGGTCGGGATGGCGCATGACGATGGCGTCGCAATAGCCACTCATCACCCGACTGGTGTCATAGAGCGATTCGCCCTTGGCCATGGAGGAGAAGGTGAAGCCGGTGGTGTCGCAGACGCTGCCCCCGAGCCGACAGAAGGCCGCATGGAAGCTGACCCGGGTTCGGGTACTGGCCTCGAAGAAGAGGTTGCCGAGCACCGCGCCCTCCAGCACCCGGGTGACCTGGCGGCGTTGTGCGATGGGCTCCATGCGCGCGGCGAGGCGCATCAGGTGGTCGACGTGGTCGCGGGACAGGGAATCGATGGAGAGCAGGTGGGGGCTCATCACGGGCCTCGGCTGGCAGCGGGAACTGGGCGCTAGTGTAACTCCCCGGGACGCTCGCTTCACGGCCTACCCGTGGCCAGGCCGGTCGCGACAATGGGGTGCCGTCATTTGGTTTCATGTGAAACAAATTTGACGCGGGTCAAGGCGGCATCCCTCCCGGTGGACGACACTCTGGTCAAATCACCATCAAGGGAGATCGACTCATGGCCCGCACCGACATTACCCAAAGCCGCACGTCCTGGTGGGAGCGCTTTGGTGAGCACTGCTACCGGGTGTCGACCCCCCAGCTGGTAAGGGACATGCAGAACGAAGCGTCCCTGACGTTCGGGGAGTTGATCGACGACCTCGAAGCGCCGCTGGATGCCACTTTCGAGCGTGAAGTGGCCCGGCAGATGAACCAGGGCGCCTACCTTGCCTTCGTGCCAGCCGAGACGTTGATGCCGGTGATGATGCAGCGCTTCGGCCTCGAGGCCTCGCGCGTTGCCGAGGAGAGCGACTACAGGGCAATGCGCCGGACCTGCAACGCCTGCCCGGTGGCCGGCCACTGCTGGCGCGCCATGCGCCGCGATGCCGGCGTCGAGGAGTGTCGAGGCTTCTGCCCCAACGCCGAGGCGTTCGACCGGGCGGCCGTGGCCTGAGCCGCCAGGACCTCGAGCCCTGGCTTGCGCGAGCCGAAGCGGTGTCGATGACGCCGCTCGTTCAGCGGATCACCACCCGCGTGCCGACATCGAGCCAGCGTTCCAGCATCAGGATTTCCGTGTTGGTGACGGCGATGCAGCCCTCGGTCCAGTCGCGCAGCTGGTGGAGGTTGGCGGGACGATGGCCGAGACCGTGGATACCGATGTGGCCGCCCAGCGGGGTGTGGGCCGGGGTGCGACCGTTGCGGCGCCGGTAGCTGCGGTAATCGTGGTAGTCCCGATCGCTGAGGATACCGCTCTGCCAGGCCTCGTGGGCGATTTCCGGGGTCGGGTAATCGATCCCGAAGAACAGCCGGAAGCGACTCTGGCGGTTGATCCTGTCGATGCGAAAGTCACCGATGGGCGTCTGGCTGCTGCCTTGCAGGCGGATGCGGTTGGCCCCGGCCGTGCCGAACGCCAGGTAAGGAATCGTCAGCATGCGTTGCTCGCCCCGGAGCACCGCCAGCTCGCGCCGCGTCAGGTCGATGCTCACCCAGACCTCGTCGGGGGCCACCGCGGGGAGTTCGATGGCGGCCAGCTCGGACCATAGCGAGACCGATCTCTCGGTCGTCGTAGTCACGTTCGCGACCCAAGGGGCATGGCTAGGCAGGCCGGCCTGCGTGCTCGTCGCGATCAGCAGAAGGGCGGCGGCCAGCACCACCCGCAGGGACTTGGGCATGAGTGACCCCCGAGGCTTGTCATCGACTCGCCTCGATTGTCACGGATTCCCGAGTGTCGCCATCGCGACGGTTGCGCAATTTTTAACCGCCAATTCCTCGCTTTGGTGCCGCGCCCTGACCGACCCCCGGCAGGCGGCCGGTCGGCGCCGACCGCCGCTCCCGCCAGCCCGGGAGACGATCAGTGACCCAGGGCCTCGAGCACCGCCGCCCGGGAAGCCCGCTCGCGTTCGGCGTAGAGGGCCAGTTCGTCGGTGACGCTGCCGATCGCGCGCCCTGCCTCGGTCAACCGGTAGTCGAAGAAGGCCAGCCCTTCGCGACGCAGCACCTCATCGTTATCGGGGAAGTCCTTGAAGGCTTCGGCCAGTACGCGCTGATGCCCGGTATTGTCCAGGCCGGAGGAACGACGGCGCGCCTCGCCGAGCAGGTCGTCGTAGAGGGCCCGGCCCCTGGCGGTCAGCGCCATGCCGCGCTGCTCGATCTCGCCGAAGCGTGCGGTGTGGGTGCCCTGCCGCTCGCCGGCGAAGCGGATCCCCTCCTCCAGGGCCCTGAAGCTGGTCTGGCGCAGCAGGATCGGGCAGGCACGGCGGGGTGGGCCCTCGATCACCGCCTTGGGGGTCATGCCGGCCGCCGCCATGCGCCGCTGCACCTCGTCGATGTCCAGGGTGCGTGGGGTCAGGTGGTTGATATGCGGGCCGCGGAAGCAGACCACGTCGGCGATCAGGCGGTGCTCGGCGTGCAGCGCCTCGTAGGTCGCCAGGTCCACCGTGGCGTCGCGGTGCCAGCGGAAGGTCTCCAGGGCCTCGGCCACGAAACGTTCCGCCTGCGCCTCGGTGAGCCCCCCCCTGGGCTTCATGGCGTGCGATCGAGTCGCGACAGCCGTCGGTGAAGATGTCGCGCCGGGTCAGAATGGCCTCGGCGCGTTGCCGCAGCGCCTCGCTCTCGATCAGCTCGAGGCGCAGCAGCGAGGTGAAGATACGGAAGGGGTTGCGTGCCAGGGCCCCGTCGCCGACGGGGCGGAAGGCGGTGGAATGCACCGGTACGCCGGCCCGGGAGAGGTCGTAGTAGCCCACCGGCTGCATGCCCATGACGGCGAACAGGCGGCGCAGCATGGCCAGCTCGCCGGCGGTGCCCACCCGGATGGCGCCGTGACGCTCGACGCCGAGGCGCTCCAGCTCGCCCTGGGCGGCGAGGCGCCTGGCCAGCGCCGGATCGCGTTCCAGGGTCTCGCGGTTCACCCGGTCGACCAGCTCGAGCAGCGTCGTGTACTGGGGGACCTCGGCCTGGTACATGGCCGACATGGCCCGGGAGAAGCGGTCACGGATCTCGTCGGAGGAGAGATAGCGGGGCTTGGTCATCGAATCGGTTCTCGCTAGTGTCGAGTGAATGAGGCTGGGTCGGATTCATCCAGGGGCGTCTGCCCTCGGGCCGGGCGCTCAGGAACGCAGCGTCCCCAGGGCCCGTTCGAGCCTGACGAACCCTTCCCGCATCACCTCGGGTTCCGCGGTCAGCGGCGGCAACAGGCGCAGCACATTGCGACGGCGGCCGCTGGGCATGAGCAGCACGCCCGCTTCCCGGCCGGCGGTCAGCAGCGCCGCCAGGTGCTCGCCGCCGCCGGCCTCGGGGGTGTCGTCGAAGACGATGCCGCGCATGGCACCGACGCCGGTCAGCTCCCCGAGCATCGGGAAGCGGCCGCTGGCATGCCAGGCGCGGTGGGCCTCGAGGATCAGCGTCTCTTGCTGCTCACCCCACCGGCGCAGGTTGGTCTCGCTCATCAGCGCCATGACGGCCCTGGCCGCCGCACAGGCCACGGCGTTGCCCGAATAGGTGCCGCCCAAGCCCCCCTTGGGCAGGGCATCCATGAGTTCGGCCCTGCCGGCCACCGCCGCCAGCGGCAGCCCCGCCGCCATGCTCTTGCCCATCAGCAGCAGGTCGGGCTCGACGCCGAGGTGGGAGAAGGCGAAACGGCGGCCCGTGCGGCCGAAACCGGACTGGATCTCGTCGAAGATCAGCACGATGCCGTGCTCATCGCACAGCGACCGGAGGCGTGCCGCGAAGTCGGCGCAGAGCAGCCGGAAGCCGCCCTCGCCCTGGACCGGCTCGACGACGATGCAGGCCACTTCGTCGGCGGGGATCTCGACCTCGAAGAGCCGCTCCAGGGCCGCCATGGCCCGGTCGGCGTCGACGTCGCTATCGCGGCTCGGGAAAGGCAGGTGGTGGACCGGTCCCGGCAGGGCGGCGAGCCGGTTCTTGTAGGGCTTGACCTTGCCGTTGAGGTTGAGCGCGGCGAGCGTACGGCCATGGAAGCCGTCGTCGAAGGCGATCGCCGCCTGACGGCCCGTGGCGGCACGCGCCACCTTGAGGGCGTTCTCGGTCGCCTCGGCCCCGCTGTTGGTCAGCATGCAGGAGAGCGGATAGGAGACCGGTACGAAGGCATCCAGGGCCTTGGCCACCTCGAGGTAGCCACGATGCGGCAAGGCGTTGAAGGCGGAGTGCATCAGCGTCTCGAGCTGGCCCCTGACGGCTTCGACCACGACCGGGTGGCCATGGCCCAGATTGAGCACGCCGATGCCGCCGATGAAGTCGACGTAATGCCTGCCCTGTTCGTCCCAGACCTCGGCGTTGCGCCCCCGCTCGATGCAGATGGGGTGAACGATACCCAGCGAGCCGCTGACGTGCGGAAGCTCCATGTCGCGTACCTGTCACTCGTCGTTCGAGAATGTGCGAGCATCAGAACAGAGCCGGGCGCGCCCCTTCAAACGAAAAAAACCGGGCTATACATTCCAAAAAGTATTGGACCGGCCGGCAGGTCCGCAGGGCGGGACGAGAGGGGGCGGGCAACAGGGCCGGGATCGCGGCATCGCAGGAAGGCGCGTCAAGCGCGGTGCTCGAGGATCCACTCGATGAACCCCTTCACCTTGGCCTGCTCGGCCTTGTACTCGGGGTAGGCCAGGTAGTAGGCATCGCGACTGGTCAGCGAGAACGCCCAGGGAATGATCAGCTGGCCCGCCGCCAGCTCCTCCTCGGCGAGGAAGCGTGGCACCAGCGCCACGCCGCAGCCCGCCCGGGCGGCGCGCAGCGTCATGGAGTAGGTGTCGAAGCGTGGGCCGTGATAGCTGTGCTCGGTGTAGAGGTCCTGGGCCTCGAACCAGTCGTGCCAGGCCTCCGGGCGTGTCGCGCTCTGCAGCAGCACCAGTGCGGTCAGCGCAAGGGGGTCCTGGATGCCGCCCTCCGGCACCACCGTGGGCGCACAGACCGCCACCACTTCCTCGTCGAGCAGCTTGATGCACTCGGCCCCGGGCCAGGCGCCGTGGCCGAAGAAGAAGGCCACGTCGACGCGCTCCTCCTCGAGGTCGAAGGGCTCGACGCGGTTGCTGATGTTCAGGTAGACGTTGGGGTGGCGGAAGCGGAAGCCATTGAGCCGGGGGATCAGCCAGCGAGCACCGAAGGTCGGCAGGGTGGTGACGTTGAGCACCTCGCTCTGGCCGCCGTAGGAGCGCATGTAGCGGGTGGACATCTCGACCTGGGCGAGGATCTTGCGCACCTCGGTCAGGTACAGCGACCCCTCCGGCGTGACCTGGAGGCGCTTGCGGACCCGTCGGAACAGTGGGTGCTCGAGCACCGACTCGAGCTGGGCCACCTGCTTGCTGACCGCGCTCTGGGTCAGGTTCAGTTCGTCGGCGGCGCGCGTGAAACTGAGATGGCGGGCCGAGGCCTCGAAGCACTGCATGGCGCTCAGGGTCGGCAGGTGGCGGCGGTTCACGTCTGGCCTCGATTCAAGAAAAAATAGAATGACCTCCGTATAAATCATCGTTTGAGGCAGGTCAATCCCGACGGCAATACTGCCCGTGATCTTCATGTTCAAAACAAGTAGCAGGAGGAGGAAGAATGATCGATGACGTCATGAGGCGCCTCGGTGTGCCCGAGGCCCTGTACCGCCAGGGCGACTTCCCCGTCACCTCTCCCACCGATGGCGCCGAGATCGGCCGCATCGCGCTCGAGGGCGCGGATGCGGTCGAGTCCCGTATCGCCCGCGCCCGGCAGGCCTTCGAACAGTGGAGCCGGGTGCCGGCGCCCCGCCGCGGCGAGCTGGTCCGCCTGTTCGGCGAGCAGCTGCGTCGCCACAAGGAAGACCTCGGTACCCTGGTGACCCTGGAGTGCGGCAAGATCCTCCAGGAAGGCCTCGGCGAGGTGCAGGAGATGATCGACATCTGCGACCTGGCGGTCGGTCAGTCGCGTCAGCTCTACGGCTTGACCATTGCCTCCGAGCGCCCGGGCCACCATATGCGTGAGACCTGGCATCCGCTGGGGCCGGTCGGCCTGATCACCGCCTTCAACTTCCCGGTCGCCCCCTGGGCCTGGAACGCCGCCCTGGCCCTGGTGTGCGGCGACAGCCTGCTGTGGAAGCCCTCCGAGAAGACCCCGCTCAGCGCGCTGGCCTGCCAGGCCCTGCTCGAGCGCGCCATGGCCGAGTTCGGCGACGAGGCCCCGGCGGACCTCAGCCAGGTCATCCTCGGCGACCGCGAGGCCGGTGAGCGCCTGGCCGACGACCCCCGCGTACCGCTGATCAGCGCCACCGGCAGCACCCGCATGGGGCGTGACGTGGCGCCGCGCGTCGCCGCCCGCTTCGGTCGCAGCATCCTCGAGCTCGGCGGCAACAACGCCATGATCCTGGCGCCCAGCGCCGATCTGGACATGGCGGTGCGTGCCATCCTGTTCTCGGCGGTGGGTACCGCCGGCCAGCGCTGCACCACCCTGCGCCGCCTGATCGTCCATGAGTCCATTCGCGACGAGGTACTCGAGCGGGTGAAGACGGCCTACACGGGCATCAGCATCGGCGACCCCATGGCGGGGCACCTCGTCGGTCCGCTGATCGACGCCCAGGCCTATGACCAGATGCAGTCCGCCCTGGATCGGGCCCGCCAGCAGGGTGCCCGGGTGTTCGGCGGCGAACGCCGGCTGGCCGAGACCTACCCCAACGGCTACTACGTCGCCCCGGCCATCGTCGAGGTCGAACGCCAGGACGAGCTGGTCAGGAACGAGACCTTCGCCCCGATTCTCTACGTCATGAGCTACCGCGACCTGGACGAGGCGCTGGCGCTGAACAACGACGTGCCCCAGGGCCTGTCGTCGTGCATCTTCACCACCGACGTGCGCGAGGCCGAGACCTTCGTCTCCGACCAGGGCAGCGACTGCGGGATCGCCAACGTCAACATCGGGCCGAGCGGTGCCGAGATCGGTGGCGCCTTCGGCGGCGAGAAGGAGACCGGCGGCGGCCGCGAGTCCGGCTCGGACGTCTGGAAGAGCTACATGCGCCGTCAGACCAACACCGTGAACTACTCCCGCGAGCTGCCCCTGGCGCAGGGTATCCGCTTCGACTGACCCCGGCGGCGTCCACCCGGCCTCGGCACGGCGGCTCGCCGAGGCCTTCACACTCGGTCCCAGCACGGGAGGCACCATGAAGGAGCGTTGTCTCTGGCACGACACGTCGCCGGAACCGTCCTTGAACCTGGATGCGCTGCAGGGCGACCACGGCGCCGATGTGGTGGTCGTCGGTGGGGGTATCACCGGACTCAGCACCGCTCTGCACCTCGCCGAGGCCGGCGTCGGCGTGACCCTGATCGAGGCGGGCGACGTGCCCAGCGGCGGTTCGGGGCGCAATGTCGGCCTGGTCAACGCGGGGCTGTGGATCCCGCCGGATGACATTCTCGAGGTCCTGGGCGAGGAGGTCGGTGAGCGTGCCAACGAGATCCTCGGTGGCGCCCCCACGGTGGTCTTTTCGCTGATCGAGCGTCACGGCATCGAGTGTCAGGCGGCCCGCACCGGGACCCTGCACCTGGCCCACAATGGCCGGGGCGAGCAGGAACTGGCGCGGCGCGCGGAACAGTTTCAACGCCGCGGAGCCCCCGTGGAACTCCTCGAGGCAGACGCCTGCCGACAGCACCTGGGCACCCGGCGCATCCGCCGCGCCCTGCTCGACCGTCGCGCCGGCACTCTGAACCCCACCGCCTATACCCGGGGCCTGGCGCGTGCCGCCAAGGCGGCCGGCGCACGGCTGCACACCCACAGCGCCGCCACCGGCGTCGCCAGAGTGAAGGGCGACTGGCGGGTGACGACCCACCGCGGCAGCGTCACGGCCCCGCGGCTGGTGCTCGCCACCAACGCCTACACCGAGGATCGCTGGAACGAGGTCCGGCGCCACTTCTTTCCCGGCCACTTCTTCCAGGTCGCCTCCCGGCCGCTGCCCGCAGCACTCGCCGGCGACATCCTGCCCGAGCGCCAGGGCGCCTGGGATACCCGCCTGGTGTTGAGCAGCATGCGCCGCGACGCAGAGGGCCGGCTGATCCTCGGCAGCCTGGGCAAAGGGGAGGGCAGGCCTGCGGCGTACCTGCGCTGCTGGGCCAACCGCATACAGCGTCATTACTTTCCCCAGTTGGGCCGCGTCGAGTGGGAGTGCACCTGGACGGGACGCATCGCCTTCACACCCGATCACACGCTGCGCCTGTTCGAGGTCGCGCCCGGCGTCCTGGGGGTATCCGGCTACAACGGACGCGGCGTCACCACCGGTACCGTGGTGGGCAAGGGCTTTGCCAGATACCTGATCACCGGCGATGACGCCTCCTTGCCCCTGCCGATCCGCTCCCCCAGACCGATCCGGGCCAGGTCCCTGCGCAGCTCAGGCTACGAAGGGGGCTTCACCCTCTACCACACGGGGCAGTGCCTGCGGGTCTTGAGCTGAGACTGGCCCATGGCATCTCGAGATCTGGATGAGCGGGCTCGATCAGGGGAGGGGATCGATGGGAACCGGCACCGTCACTTCGTCTTTCACGAGCTCCATCACGACGAAGGAGTGCGTCTGGTGGACATTCGGCAGCCGGCCGATCTGCTGGACGAGCACGGCACGATAGTGCGAGATATCGTGAGTCCTTACCTTGAGCAGGTAATCGAAGTTCCCCGCCACCATGTAGCAGCCCTGCACTTCGGGAATAAGCCGCACGGCCTCGTTGAATCGATCCAGGGCGTCCTCGCTCGTCTTCTCCATCGTCACCAGCACCACCAGGACATGACCCGCACCGAGTTGCCCCGGGTCCAGGTCGGCACGGTAGCCGCGGATGATGCCGGCCTGCTCGAGTCGGCGTACGCGCTGGGCACAGGGCGTCTTGGTGAGGTTCACCCGACTCGCCAACTCCACGATGGGGAGGCGCCCATGCTCCTGCAGCTGGTGCAGGATGCGGCGGTCTATGCGATCTAACTTATTAGCCATAATGACTACCTGTGATCTTTTATAAGGACAAAGGTAAATGAATTCAGCGTTATTTGGAGCCAATTCCTAGACAAATTGGCTAACAATGAGTCTAGAGGGCTGGTGAATAAAACACTATGGCCAGATCTGGCAATGCGGCTGTCCTCGGCACACCGATCACGGTGATGTTGCAGCCCTCCGGGCAGGTCTTGCGATTTCTGGCGCCAACAGGACGGGGAGGAATACCTGACAACAGCTATCAAGCGAACCCAGCTGCCGACCTCTATCGATCGGTTCTTGGTCGATAAGGCTCGGAATGCTGCGTATTGCTTAATAAGACAAAGCAAGAACAACACACATCAACCCCAAGGTAATCGACATGACAAGTCCAAAGGATTCAATAGCCTATAAACGGCCGAGTCTGATGCTGGCGCTCACCCCCGTCGTCCTGACGTTGCTGGTATTGGGCGTGCAGCTGTTCTATTTCGGCGATTTCACGCCCCATATCCCCCTCGCCATCGGCCTGGCGATCACGGCGCTGGTGGGGGTCAAGCTCGGCTTCCGCTGGAAACAGATCGAGGAAGGCATCTTCCACGTCATCCACGTGTCGCTGCCCTCCGTCTCGGTATTGATCTGCGTCGGCATGATCATCGGGGTGTGGATCGCCAGCGGCACCGTGCCGACCTTGATCTACTACGGCCTGACGATCCTCTCGCCGGGCATCTTCCTGGCGGCGGCCATGCTGCTCTGCTCGATCGTCTCGCTGGCGTTGGGCACCTCCTGGGGCACGGTCGGCACGGTGGGCCTGGCACTGATGGGCATCGGCGCGGGCTTCGATATTCCCATGTACTGGACCGCCGGCGCAGTGGTCTCGGGCGCCTTCTTCGGCGACAAGGTCTCGCCGCTGTCGGATACCACGAACCTCGCCCCGGCGGTCACCGGCACGGACGTCTTCTCGCATATCAAGAACATGATGCCGACGACGATCCCGGCGATGCTGATCGCTTTCGTCATCTACCTGGTGGCAGGCTTCACCCTGATCGAGGACGGCAACGCCTCCTTCGAGCGGATCGAGGCCATCACCGCCGCGCTGCAGGCCAACTTCACCATCTCGGCCTGGCTGCTGCTGCCGGCGGTGCTGGTCATCGCGCTCGCGGTCAAGCGCATGCCGCCCATTCCCTCGCTGTTCGCCGGCGCCCTGGCCGGGGCGGTCACCGCCATGCTCGTGCAGGGGGTCGGCGTGCATGACGTGCTGACCTATGCCAACAGCGGCTATTCGATCGACACCGGCGTCGCCGCCATCGACAGCCTGCTCAACCGCGGCGGCATCCAGTCGATGATGTGGACCATCTCGCTGGTGCTGATCGCGCTGGGCTTCGGCGGCGCGCTGGAGAAGACCGGCTGCCTGCAGGCGATCATCAGCGCGATCATGACCAAGGTGCGCAGCTTCAAGGGGGTACAGACCTCGGCGGTGTTGACCTCGGTGTCCACCAACCTGGTCGCCGGCGACCCCTACCTCTCCATCGCCTTGCCCGGTCGCATGTACGCCCCCACCTACCGCGGCATGGGGTACTCGACCCTGAACCTGTCGCGGGCCATCGAGGAGGGTGGGACGCTCATCTCGCCCCTCATTCCCTGGAACGCCGGCGGCGCCTTCGTGATCAGCGCCCTGGCGCTCGGGATCGCCGACGGCAATGTCGAGAACCTGCTCTATATCCCGCTGGCCTTCGCCTGTTGGCTGTCGCCGGTGATCGGCCTGCTCTATGCCCAGACCGGCCTGTTCTCCCCGCGGGCCACCGAGGAGGAACGGCAACTCTGGCAGGAACAGGGCGAAGCCATCGCCACCGACCTCGGTGCCGCCGGCCCGGCCGCCGAAGCGCCCGCCGTCAGTCCGCGACCATCGAGCTGACAGCCTCGCCTGACCTCCCCGCCCCGTCATGCGACGGGGCCTCGAGAGTACGCCCCGCCCGGCACCTGCCGGGCGGGGCGTCGATCTTATGCCTCCACCCGATGCCTGAGTTCCTCGCGGTGGCTCTCCCGCACCCGATCCGGCTGCTGTCGACTGCCTTGCATGTCTCTAGAGAGCGGGTATGGGTGGCCGGTAACGTTTTCACCGCCGCCGGCAAAGCGCCACCAGGCGCGCCTTGGACGGCACGCCGAGCTTGGCGTAGGCGCGCTTGCGGTAGGTCTCGGCGGTGGACAGGGCGATATCGAGCTCGGCGGCGGCGGTCTTGAGGGTATGGCCACGTAGCAGGAAGAGGCAGAGCTGGCGTTCGCGCTCGGAGAGCGGGGCGAGCACCGCGTTTTCCTCGGCGCTAGGCCGCTGGGATGCCGGGCGGGCGTCGCCCTGGTGGGGAATATGGTGGCGATAGTGGCGGCGTATCAGACTGGCGAGCAGCGGTGCCAGGCTGTCCAGGCAGGCCAGGTCATCCTCGGTGAAAGGCCCCGCGGCCACGCCACAATAGAGGTTGAGGTAATAGATGCTGTCCTGCCCCGGGATGGTCAGGGAGACCTTGTCGACCAGGTCGGGAAAGGCGAACAGATGGCTCTGATAGGCCGGCGACATGGCCTCAGGCTGCATCGTCGTCAGCTCGGCGGCGGCGAGCTTGCCCTCATCGTCGATCAGCTGCCGCAGGCGCTGGTAGTTGGGGTCCTGGCGGAACAGGCCACCGGCGTAGAGCTCGGCCAGGCGATTGGCGACCCGCGGCTGGCGCTCGTTGGCGGCCAGCAGGCAGTCGATCTCGTCGCTGCTGTCGTAGGCGAAGATCATGCACTGCTCGATACGCACCGCGCGGCGCAGCAGCTCGAGCAGCGCCTCATCGAAGCCTTCGCTGCCCATGGCATCGACGCAGGCGGCCATCGCCGGAACCAGCGATGGCCAACTGGATGCGTGCCTGTCTTCGCGCTTATCTGCCATGCTGGCCTCGATCATGGATATCGCCTGTCCCCTCTTTTGCAGGACAGTGGCCCTGCCTGCTTCAGGATAGGCTGTCGTCAGGCTCGACAATAACCCTGACAGGAGAGTGCCCCATGCGACCCGCCGGCAAGGGCGAGCACGACTCGCTCTACTTCGAGTATCCCCGTTTCCCCTTCGTGCGTCCCCCCGAACTCGCGGGCGAGGCGGTGCGCCACCGGGTGGCCATCGTCGGCGCCGGCCCGGTCGGCACGACCGCCGCCCTGGAGCTGGCTCGCCACGGTGTCGCCTCGGTGGTGCTCGACGACAAGGCCACCGTCAACGACGGCTCGCGGGCGATCTGCATCTCCCGCCACAGCCTCGAGATCCTCCAGCAGCTCGGCGTCGACGAACGCTTCACGGCGAAGGGGCTGGGCTGGACCCGGGGCCGTACCTATTTCCGCGACCGCGAGATCTATCGCTTCGAGATGCCGCATTCCGACCAGGAGCGCTTCTACCCGATGGTCAACCTGCAGCAGCAGTATATCGAGCAGTTCTTGATCGACAAGGCCGCCGAGAGCGACCTCGTCGAGCTGCGCTGGCAGAGCGCGGTGACCGGTGTAAGCCAGGACGACCGGGGCGTGACCCTGGAGGTGGCCACGCCGGAGGGCGACTACCGGCTCGAGGCCGACTACCTGCTGGCCGCCGACGGGGCGCGCAGCGTGGTGCGCAAGGCCTTCGACCTGTCGCTGCACGGCGAGGCCTACGAGGGACGCTACGTGATCGCCGACGTGCGAATGAAATCGGACTTCCCCACCGAGCGCCGCGCCTTCTTCCACTCCTCGGCGCTGCCCGACTCCACCCTGCTGGTGCACAAGCAACCCGACGACATCTGGCGCATCGACTACCAGCTCGGCCCCGACGAGGATCCCGAGCAGGCGGTGGAGGAGGCCAGCATCCGCGAGCGGGTCGCCACCATCATCGCCATGCTCGGCGAAGAGGGCGACTGGGAGCTGGAGTGGTGGAGCCTCTACAAGGCCCACACCCTGGCGCTCGACGACTATCGCCATGGCCGGGTGCTGTTCATCGGTGACAGCGCCCATCTGGTGCCGATCTTCGGCGTGCGCGGGCTCAACAACGGCCTGGCCGATGCGGCCAACGCCGGCTGGAAGCTGGCCCGGGTGCTCCAGGGGCTGGCCCCCGAGCGGCTGCTCGATAGCTACAGCCCCGAGCGGCGCGGCGCCACCCTGGACGTGTTCGCCAATGCCGGCAGGAGCACCCGCTTCATGACGCCGCCGAGCCGCGGTTACCGGCTGATGCGCGATGCCGCCCTGTCGCTGGCCGTGCACCACGACTACGCCAGCCCCTTCGCCGACCCGCGCCAGGTCACCCCCTATACCTATGCCGAGAGCCCCCTGACCCTGGCCGACAGCGACACCTTCGCTGCCGGCCCCGTGCCCGGTGCCCCGCTGATCAACCGCCGGCTGGGCGAAGACGACTTCCTGCTCGACCATCTCGGCCGCGGCTTCACGCTGCTGCTGTTCAGCGAGGACGGCCGCCTGCCGGACGACCTGGACGAGCGTCTGGTGGATCTGCGGGCCCGCGACCCCGAGTTCACGGTCGTGATCCTCAGCCGCCAGGCGGCTGAGGAGGGCCCGGGTTCCATCCTGCCGGACCCCGACGGCGATCACTTCGCCGCCTATGGGGCCACGAACGGTACGGCCTATCTGGTACGCCCCGACCGCCATGTGGCGGCGCGCTGGACGACCCTCGACCCCGCCGCCCTCGAGGCGGCCCTGGTGACCGCCCTGGGAGGAGAATGATCATGACCACACCGACACTGCCCTTCGCCGACCTGGAGAGGGTCTACGAGCAACTGGCCACCACCCTGGATGCCCTGCCCGAGGCGCAGGAGCGCCTGTTCCTCGCCCAGCTGGCGCTGGCCCTGGCGCACCGGGTGCCCGATGTCGCTCAGGTGATGGCCGCCATCGAGGAGGCGCGGCGCGGCACCGAGACCGCCACCGGCTGACGCCCGGCACGTCGCGCCGCTGGCAGGGGCCTCGCGGGCACCCGCCCGGGCGAGTGCTCGCTTCGCCTGCGTCCGGCATGATATCGGTCAAGGCGGAGGTGGAACGGGAGGGCGATACTGAGGAATGAATCGGCAGAGGAGAGCGCTGATGACCTCCCCCGTGCACCTCATCGACCCCACGTCCCCGTCCGCCGGCAAGGAGCGCATCAGCGACTACCTCGAGGGCCAGCGTGCCCTGCTCGAGCTCAAGTGCTGTGCCCCGAGAGCGCTGAGTGTGCTGATCCATGACCTGTCACAGCCGATGAGCCGCTCCCTGGAGCAGGCGCTGGCGCGCAGCCTGGTTGCCGGCGAGATCCCGGGCTTTCGGCCTACCGATACCCTGATGCCGCCGATGATGGAGCGCTTCGGGCTCCCCCCGGCGGCCCTCGCCAAGGACCCGGCCATCCACGCCCTGCGCACCACCTGCAATACCTGTGCGAGGGTGGGAACCTGCTGGCTGGCCCTGCGTCACGGGGCGTCGCGGGAGGAGTGCCGCGCTTTCTGCCCCAATGCCGAGGCCTTCGAGCGCCGGTCGCCACCCGCCGTGAGCGACGAGTCCGGGTAGGTCCGTGCCGGCATGCATGGGCGCTAATGCACGATTGCGGTTAGACTGGCACTCCCATGTCCAGGCCAAGGCGTCGCCGTGTTGACCCTGCTCGCCGAGCGTGTCGCCCGACATCTCGAAGACTCGCCCCGTACCCCCAAGTACCTCTGTCTGCGCGATGCCCTGATCGAGCTGATCGTCGAGGGTGAATTGGCCGAGGGCACCCGCCTGCCCACCGAGCAGGAGCTGGCCGCGGCCCTGCCGCTGAGCCTGGGCACCGTGCAGAAGGCGCTGCGCGACCTGGTCGAGAGCGGTGAGTTGTATCGCCGGAGGCGGCTCGGCACCTTCGTCGCCGACGGCAACCACCGTCGCGAGATCGCTACCCCCGCCTTTGGCTTCCTGCGTCCGGATGGCACCCGTGTCCGGATGGTCTTCATCCGCCTGATCAAGCGCGAAATGTTGCAGCGCCGAGGGGCCTGGATCGAGGTGCTCGGTGAGTGCGCGGCGGGGTATGTGCACCTGGTGCGCCAGGATCGTATCGATGGCGCCTTCGACTGCTACACCGAGATCTACCTGCGCGCCGACGTGGCCAGCGAACTGCTCGACCTGCCCGCCGAGGCCCTGGAGCACGAGAGCGTGCTGCCGCTGCTGGCGGCCCAGGGCCATGAGGTCAGCACGGCGGAGAACCGGATCAGCCTGGGGCGCCTGCCCCGGGCCGCGGCCCGGGCCATCGTGCCGGACCTCGCCGAGGCCCCGCCACCGGGCATTCGCCTGGAGACCCGCTATCTGGATGCCGAGGCCGGGGTGCTGGCCTGGCAGATCATGTACATCCCGCCCAGTGACTACCGGCTCACCCTGATCACCGAGCCGCGCTGATCCCCTCTGGTCAGCGTCCTGCCTCCTAGACCCTGCCTTGCCCTGCCGATGGTGTACCTCGGCCGGAACCTCCGAGCACCGGCGCGATCAATACTATATAGTATTGACAGGTGAGATGGCTTGGCTATACTCGCCATAGGATCAAATAATAAATCATGTTTCAAATATGATTCGATTCATGGATGACCCCCATACCCCGTGATGAGGACCGCCCCTATGAGTTGGACCACCGTCTGCAAGACCGACCAGGTACAGGAAGACTTTCCCTACTCCGCCAAGCTGGGCGACAAGGAGATCGGCGTCTATGTGCTGGACGGCGAGTACTACGCCCTCGAGGACGTCTGCCCCCACGCCTACGCGTTGCTCTCCCAGGGGTTCGTCGAGGATGGCCAGGTGGAGTGCCCGCTCCACGAGGCGGTCTTCGACATCAGGACCGGCAAGTGCCTGCGCGAACCCGCCGACCGCGACCTGCACGTCTACCCGGTACGCATCATCGACGACACCATCCAGCTGAACGTCACCGAGGAGGCCTGAGCACCATGTCCGCATCCGATTTCCCCATCGATCACAACCCCGAGCTCAAGACCTGGGCTCGCATCATTCCCTCCTCCGAGCCGGGTCAGGGCCGCATCGAGCGCCCCGGGGGCTTCGACAACCGGGTCTGGCAGAACCGTCAGCGGGCACCGGAGCCCTTCGAGCTCGACCTGGTGGCGGCCCTGGAAGCGGTCTTCGCGGAGGGTGCCACCGCGCTCGACGAGGTGGTGGCCGGGCTCAACGCCCGCCACAGCCAGGATCGCCAGGGCCAGCCCTGGAGCGAAGCCTCCTTCCTGCAAGAGATGGCGGTGCTGGGCCAGTAAGGCCCGGGCCACGCAACGAACAACGACGAGGTCGAGAGAGATGACGACAGCAGCTTCCGTGGACGGCACCGTTCAGGACTACCTGGACACCGGCCTGCGCTCCCTCTGGTACCCGGTGGTGGCCTGCTGGGAGGTGGGCAGCAACCCCCTGGGCATCACCCGGCTGGGCGAGAACCTGGCCCTGTGGCGCGACCATGACGGCGTGGTACACGCCATCGAGGACCGCTGCCCCCATCGTGGCGCGCGCCTCTCCAAGGGCTGGAACCTGGGCAACCGCCTGGCCTGCTGGTACCACGGCGTCGAGGTCGACGGCCAGGGCACGGTGTGCGACGTGCCGGCGATCAGCAACAGCCCGCTGGTGGGTACCGCCTGCGTGCGCCACTACCCGGTGCAGGAGGCCCACGGCGCCATCTTCGTCTTCTTCGGCACCACCGCCGACGAAGCGCCGCCGGCCCTGGAGCTGCCCGAGCAGCTCACCGACGAGGCCACTTATGGTCACTTCCTGTGCACCGCCACCTGGCAGTGCAACTACCAGTATGCGGTGGACAACGTCATGGACCCCATGCACGGCACCTACCTGCATGCCGACTCCCACTCCATGGCCGAGGGCGACCGCCAGGCCGAGATGGTGCTGGAGCCCACCGAGACCGGTTTCATCTTCAAGAAGACCGGCCAGACCGGGGTCAACTTCGACTGGGTGGAGTACGGCAACAGCGGCGCCCTCTGGCTGCGTCTGTCGATCCCCTACCAGAAGCGCTTCGGGCCGGGCGGTCCCTTCTGGATCGTCGGCATGGCGGTGCCCGAGGACCAGGACAACTGCCGCGTCTTCTTCTGGCGGGTGCGCAAGGTGGACGGCTGGCAGCGCCAGGTGTGGCGCTTCTTCTATCGCACCAAGCTCGAGGGGCTGCACTGGGACGTGCTGGAGCAGGACCGGATCATCCTCGAGAACCTGGCCCCGGACGCCCGCCACCACGAGAACCTCTACCAACACGACGTCGGTCTCTCGCGGCTGCGCCGGGTGATGCTGAAGATGGCCAAGGCGCAGCTGGCCAAGCGCCAGGAGGCGGCCTGAGATGGCCGCTCATGGCCTGGCCGGCAAGCGGCTGATGATCACCGGGGCGGCCCGTGGCCTGGGCCGCAGCATCGCCGAGGCCGCCGCCGCCGAGGGTGCCCGCCTGGTGATCAGCGACATCCTCGAGGCGGAGCTGGAGCAGACCGCCGCGGCGCTGCGCGATGCCGGTGCCGAGGTGGAGGCGCTAGTGATCGACCAGGCCGACGCCGTGGCCATCGAGGCGGGGATGGCGCGGGTCGCCGAGGGTGGCCATCTGGATGGCCTGGTCAATAACGCCGCCATCGCCACCAATGTGGGCGGCAAGACCCTGGACGAGTACGACCCCGAGCTGTGGGACCGGGTGATGGCGGTGAACGTGCGCGGGGTCTGGCAGATGACCCGGGCGGCGCGGCCGCTGCTGGCCGAGGCCGAGCACGGCAAGGTGGTCAATGTGGCCTCTGACACCGCCCTCTGGGGGGCGCCGCGGCTGATGGCCTATGTGGCCAGCAAGGGCGCGGTGATCTCGATGACCCGGGCCATGGCCCGGGAGCTGGGCGAGCAGGGCATCTGCATCAATGCCATCGCCCCAGGATTGACCCACTGCGAGGCCACCGAGTACGTGCCAGCGGAGCGTTACGCCTTCTATGCCGCCGGGCGCGCCCTCAAGGAGGAGCAGCATCCCCGGGACATTGATGGCACCGTGCTCTACCTGCTCTCGGACTGGTCGAACTACGTCACCGGCCAGCTGATCCCCATCAACGGCGGTTTCGTCTTCAACTAGGGGGAAGGATCATGTCCAGCGAAGAGATTTCCCGCATCGTGGTGATCGGCGGCGGCCAGGCCGGCGGCTACGCCTGCAAGGCGCTGCGCGGCGAGGGTTATACCGGCCGTCTCACCGTGGTGGCCGATGAGCCCCACGACTTCTACGAGCGCCCGCCGCTCTCCAAGGGGGTGGTTACCGCGGGCGAGCCGCTGCCGCGACTCTTCCCCGAGGCGAGCCTCGCCGCCCTGGCGCTCGACTGGCAACGGCCCAAGCGGGCCACCGCCATCGACCGCCAGGCCCGGGAGGTGGTGCTCGACGATGGCCAGCGCCTGCCCTACGATCGCCTGCTGATCGCCACCGGCAGCCGACCCCGCATGCCGGTGCCCGAGTGGGCGGCGATCAGCAATGTCATGACTCTGCGGACCTGGGACGATGCCTCTCGGCTCAAGGAACAGCTCGAGAAGAGCCGTCGCATCGGCATCATCGGTGGGGGCTGGATCGGCCTCGAGGTGGCCTCCAGCGCCCGCAAGCTGGGCCTCGAGGTGGCGGTCTTCGAGCGCGCCCCGGCACTGTGCGGCCGCAGCGTGGGGCCGGAGGTGGCCGAGGCCATCCGCGAGCTCCACGAGCGCAACGGCGTGGGCCTGGAGCTGAACCGCCAGGATATCCGGCTGAGCGAGGAGGTCGACGGCCGGGTGTCGATCACCGTCGATGGCGAGTCCCACGAGCCCGTCGACCTGGTGGTGGTCGGTACCGGGGTCGAGTTCAATCTGGAACTGGCCCGGGACGCCGGCCTGGCCATCGAGCAGGGCATCGTGGTGGACGCCGGCGGGCGCACCTCCGACCCCCATGTCTTCGCCGCCGGCGACGTGGCTCAGCATCCCCAACTGGGGCTCTGCCTGCAGTCCTGGGCCTATGCCCAGAATCAGGCGCGGGTGGTGGCCGAGACGATGCTGGGCCTGGAGGCCCACTACGACGAGCCCGCCTGGCTCTGGTCCGACCAGCACGGGGTCAATATCCAGATCCTCGGCGTGCCGAGCGGCGAGCTCCACTGCGTGGTGCGCCGGGAAGCCCAGGGCCCGGTGTTCTTCTACCTGGACGATGCTCGGCGCCTGGTGCAGATGGTGGCCTTCGACCAGCCCCGGGCCATCAAGCTGGGCAAGCGCTGGATCGCCGCCGAGCGGGTGCTGGACGCGGCGCAACTGGCCGACCCCGACTTCAACCTGATGTCGCTGCGCTGAGGCATCGCGCCCGCCGCGGTCATTCCGGCCGGGCCCCGGCGCTGCCGTGGTGGGGCCCGCGAGTCCGTTTCGGAGTCCTCCATGCTCTTTCCTCCACGCTATGCCCCCCTGGTGGTCTCGGTGTTGATGACCACCTATATGGCCGGCCTGATGACCCTGGCCATCACCCTGGTGAACACCGGCCTGGATGCCGGCTTCCCGTGGCGCTGGGCGCGCGCCTTCCTGATCTCTTGGCCGATCGCCTTCGCCCTGATCACGGTGGGGCGACCGCTGGTGCTGCGCCTGGCGGCCAAGCTGATCCGGGCTTCCTGAATCCCGCCGCTTCGTCGCTTTCCCGGCGTTTCCCTCGGCCATGGCTGCCTGCCGGGCCTGCGGTCGTGATGGCACGCGCCTGCGGGAGGACTGCCATGCGGCTTTCGGGGGCGTCGCACTTTTCGACTTTCGAGGGGTTTGACAAAGCCCGGCGCTCGACCTACAGTCTGGCTATCAAATAATAAACTCTGTTTCATATGTTAAAACAACAGCACGAGCCGAGAGACGGGTGGGGTATGACAAGACTCAAGATTGGTATCTGTGGTGGTGGTGTGGGCGGCCTCTGTGCGGCCATCGCCTTGCGTGAGGCCGGCCACGAGGCGATCGTCTTCGAGCAGGCCAGGCAGTTCCTGCGCATCGGCGCCGACGTGAATCTCACTCCC
This sequence comes from Halomonas sp. LMYGS-3, assembly GCF_059509875.1. Lineage (NCBI taxonomy): Bacteria > Pseudomonadati > Pseudomonadota > Gammaproteobacteria > Oceanospirillales > Halomonadaceae > Halomonas > Halomonas sp. LMYGS-3. The sequence continues at coordinate 265,219 of NZ_JCAKFQ010000001.1, forward strand.
AACGCGGTGCGTGCCCTGGACCGCCTGGGCGTCGGCGAGGCGCTGCGCCGTACCGCCGCGCGACCCACCCATCGCCTGAGCCGGACCTGGGACAGCGGCGAGATCACCTCCAGGCTGCCCATGAGCGATGCCGCCGAAGAGAAGTATGGCGCCCCTCAGCTGACCATCCACCGCGGCGACCTGCTCAAGGCCCTGGAGGCGAAGCTGCCGGAAGCGGCGATCCGCCTGGGCAGCAAGGTGGCTCGTGTCGAAGCCGAGGGGGAGCGCCCCGTCATCCATTTCGAGGACGGTAGCCAGGAGAGCGTCGATGTGGTGATCGGTGCCGATGGCATCCACTCCGCGGTGCGCCGTTCGCTGTTCGGCGACGACCACCCCGAGTTCACCGGCCTGGTCTCCTACCGGGCGGTGGTGCCGCGCTCGGCGGTACCGGAGGTGGAGAACCTCGACGCCTTCACCAAGTGGTGGGGGGCTACCGCCGACAGCCAGGTGGTGGTCTTCCCGCTGACCCGCGGCGAGGAGGTGTTCATCTTCGCCACCACGCCCCAGGAGGGCTGGCGCGAGGAGTCCTGGACCCTGCCCGGCGACGTCGAGGAGCTGCGCGAGGTCTACCAGGCGTTTCATCCCGACGTGCGCGCCCTGCTGGCCGCCTGCGACAGCGTCACCAAGTCGGCCCTCTACGTGCGCGAGCCCATGACCCAGTGGTCGCAGGGGCAGGTGACCATCCTCGGTGATGCCGCCCACCCCATGGTGCCCTTCATGGCCCAGGGGGCCTGCATGGCCATCGAGGATGCCGTGGTGCTGTCGCGCTGTCTGGCCGACGCCGATCATGACCGGATCCCGGCGGCCCTGGCTCGCTACGAGAATGCCCGCCAGGAGCGCACCGCCAAGGTGCAGCGCGGCTCCCGCGCCAACGACTGGCTGAAGGGCGAAGGCAATGCCGACTGGGTCTACGGCTACGATGCCTGGGGCGTGGCCCTGGGCTGATGTTCCCTGGATCCCGACCAGAACTTCACAACCACAAGAGCTAGATAAGCCATGAAAACCTCCATCCTGACGAAACTCGCCGTCGGCCTGTCGCTGGCCGGTCTCTCCTTCACCGCCGCCGCCGATGAGGTGAACCTCAACGTGGTGACCTTCACCCCCAAGACCGCCGCGGTCTCCGCCGGCTTCGAGAAGTTCATCGAGGCGGTCAACGAGGAGTTCGAGGGACGCCTGTCGCTCAACTGGCGCGGTGGGCCCGAGGTGCTGCCGCCGTTCCGCCTGGCCGACGCGGTGCGCAACAACGCCATCGACATGGCACTGCTCAGCCCCAGCTACTACTCCGGGCTGGTGCCGTCCTCCACCACCTCCAACCTGTCGTTCAAGAACTACGAGGAGATCCTCGCGAGCGGCTACTACGATCGCATGAGCGAGATCCACGCCGAGCGTGGCCTGGTCTATCTGGGCGAGATCCCCGCCACCGACGTCAAGTTCTACCTCTTCTTCAAGGACGCCGTGGCGGACCTCGATGACCTCAAGGGCAAGCGCATCCGGGTCTTTCCCACCGGCCTGCCGTTCATCGAGGCGCTGGAGGCCAATGGCGTGGTGCTGCCCATCGGCGAGATCTACACCGCTATGGAGCGCGGCGCCATCGACGGCTTCATGCAGGGCAACCTGGGCTGGGCGGAGCAGTACGAGGACGTGGTCAACTACTACATCACCCCGCCCTTCTATCGCGCCGGTTTCAGCGTCCTGGTCAGCCAGCGGGCCTGGGGTCGTCTTCCCGAGGAACTGCGCGAGGAGCTGCAGGCGTACGTGCGCGACACCCTGGGGCCCGAGCTCGACCAGAGCTGGGGTGACGTCATCGCCGCCGGCAATGCCGAGGTGCAGGCCGCCGGCTTCCAGGAGATCGCCCTCAACGGCGAGGAGGCCGACCAGTACCTGCAGACCGCCATCGACGCCGCCTGGGAGCATATGGCAAGCCAGATCGAGGATGACGACCTGACCGCCGAGCTGCGCGGCATGCTGGTCGACTGATCCGCCGCCGATGGCCGCGCGCCTCGCCCGAGCCGGGCGGGCGCGCCGAACTTCCTCTTCCGGGTAGCGCATCATGCAATCGTCAGACTCCCGAGGCTCGCCGCGCCCGGCGCGCCCCACTCCTCTCAGGTGGTTCGACATGCGACAACCACACTCCCGCGGCACCTCTCTCCCGGCACTCTTGATGCAGGGCGTGAGCCGCCTGAACCTGCTGCTGGCGGCATTCAGCGCGGTGGTGCTGCTCGCCGCCACCGGCGCCGTCTTCGCCGAGATCCTGTCGCGTTTCTTCTTCGGCAAGTCGCTGGTCTGGGTGGTCGAGCTCAGCGGCTATGCGTTGCTCTACATGACCTTCCTGGGGGCGCCCTATCTGCTGGAGAAGAACCGGCACGTGGCCATCGATATCGTCACCGAGCACCTGCGGCCGCGCTGGAAGGCCCCGCTGGCCTTCGCGGTGGCGCTGTTCGGTGCCGCCGTCTGCCTCTATGCCGCCTGGTACGGCCTGGCGGTGACCATCGACCAGTACCAGTTCGGCAGCCGCGAGACCACCGTGCTGGCGCCGCGCAGCTACCTGCTCACCTGGGTCTTTCCGCTGGGCATGTTCCTGCTCGCCATTCAGTTCGTCGCCCAGGCCGTGGCTTCCCTGAAGCGCTGACCCGGGTCCCCCTGGAGGTATGTTATGGATTGGTGGCTGACGCTATCGCTCATTCTCGGTGCCCTGCTGGTGTTGATGATGCTGGGGCTGCCGGTGGCCTTCTCGTTCCTGGCGGTCAACCTGGTGGGCGCCTTCCTCTTTCTCGGCGGTACCTCGGGCATCGAACAGCTGGTGATCAACACCACCGATGCCCTGACCAGCTTCACCCTGGTGCCCATCGCCATGTTCATGATCATGGGCGAGGTGATGTTCCGCTCCGGCATCGCCAACGACCTGATGGACACCCTGGACAAGTGGTTCGGGAAACTTCGGGGACGGCTGGCCTTCATGGCGGTGGGCGGCGGCGTGCTCTTCTCCACCCTCACCGGCAACAGCATGGGCTCCATCGCCCTGCTGGGCTCCAGCCTGACCCCGGAGATGGAGCGCCGCGGCTACAAGAAGCCCATGTCGCTGGGGCCCATCATCGGTTCCGCGGGGCTGGCCATCATGATTCCGCCCAGTGCCCTGGCGGTGGTGCTCGGCGTGGTGGCCGAGCTCTCCATCGGCCGGCTGCTGATTGCCATCATCCTGCCGGGCCTGCTGATGGCGGTGCTCTACGCCCTCTACATCTGGGGCCGCTGCGTCCTGCAGCCCGACGTGGCGCCCTCCTTCGACGTGCCGTCCACGCCGCTCAAGACCAAGGTCACGGCGGGCATCCGCAATATCCTGCCCATCGGCTTCATTGTCTTCGCCGTGGTGGGGGTGATCTTCCTGGGGCTCGCCACGCCCACCGAGGCGGCGGCCTCCGGGGCGGTGGCGACCATCCTGCTGGCGCTGTTCAAGGGGCGGCTGACGGTGGATAACTTCTCCCGCTCGATGTTCGAGAGCGCCAACATCTCGGTGATGGTGCTGCTGATCGTCGCCGGCGCCGTGGCGTTCAGCCAGCTGCTGGCCTTCACCGGCACCACCTTCGGCATGATGGACGCGGTGCTGGGGCTGCCGGTCAACGACCACATGATCGTGCTGGCCATGGTGTTCACCGTGGTGCTGCTCGGGATGTTCATGGGGCCGTTGCCGATCATGCTGATCACCCTGCCGATCTTCGTGCCGGTGGTGGATCAGTTGGGCTTCGACACCATCTGGTTCGCGGTGCTCTTCCTGCTGGCCATCGAGACCGGCTCCACCTCGCCCCCTCTGGGCGCGGCGCTGTTCGTGATGAAGGCGGTGGCGCCCCAGGGCACCACCATGGGCAGCATCTACAAGGCCGCCATCCCCTTCCTGATCTGCGACTTCCTGGCCATCGGCATCATCTTCGCCTTCCCGCAGATCGTCACCGTGCCGGTCGGCTGGATGTTCGGCTGAGCGCCGGTGAAGGAGGCCCGAGAACATGCGACGTCCCAACTTCGTGATCTTCATCACCGACCAGCAGCGCGCCGACCACCTCGGCTGCTATGGCAACCCGACGGTGAAGACACCCCATCTCGACGGCCTGGCCGCGCGCGGGGTGCGCTTCACGCGCTTCCACGTGGCCACGCCGATCTGCCAGCCCAACCGGGCGGCGCTGGTCACCGGCCAGATGCCCTCGGTCAACGGGGTGCGCCAGAACGGCATTCCCCTGGGGCTCGACAGCCTCACCTTCGCCGAGGTACTGCGCCAGGCCGGCTACCGCACCGGCTATATCGGCAAGGCGCATTTCCAGAATGTCACCGATATCCCGGCGCCGCCGCGGGCCCTCGGCGGCGAGGGGGAGGCGCCCCCGGCCGGCGCGAGCCTGTCCCGCCGCCGCCAGCGCGACGGGCCCGACTACGGCTGGGAGGTGCGCCGCCGCTGGGCCGAGCAGCCCGGCCTCGACCTGCCCACGCCCTACTACGGTTTCGAGCATGCCCGGCTGTGCATCGGTCATGGCGACCTGGTGGACGGCCACTACACCGCCTGGCTGCGCGAGCGTCATCCCGACCCGGCCTCGCTGCGCGGGCCCGCCAACGCCCTGCCGTCGGCCGTCACCGCGCCCCAGTGCTGGCGCACGGCGGTGCCCGAGGCGCTCTATCCGACCACCTACGTGAAGGAGCAGGCCTGCGACTTCCTGGCCGGGCAGGACACCGCGACGCCCTTCGTGCTGGTGGTCTCCTTTCCCGACCCGCATCACCCCTTCACCCCGCCGGGGCGCTACTGGTCGCTCTACGACCCCGACGACGTTGAGTTGCCGGCCTCCTTCCACCACCCGGTGGAGGCGATCCGCGGCCCTCCCGCGGTCGCCCTGGAGGCCTACCGCTGGGGCGCCGAGGATCCCGACAGCCACTGGCCCTTCGCGGTCAGCGAGCGCCAGGCGCGGGAGATCATTGCCCTGAACTACGGCAGTATCAGCATGGTGGACGACGCCGTGGGCGAGGTCCTGGCCACTCTCGCGGCACAGGGCCTGGCGGACGATACCGTGGTCGCCTTCACCTCCGATCACGGCGACTACATGGGCGATCACGGCTGCGTGCTCAAGATGGGCCTGCACTTCCAGAGCGTGCTGCGGGTGCCGCTGCTCTGGCACGACCCCCGGGCACCGGGGGGAGGACGGCTGTCATCGCGGCTGGGCAGCGCCATCGACCTGGCGCCGACCCTGCTGCAGCGCGCCGGCTTCCAGGTGCCGGTGGGCATGCACGGGCAGGACCTGTTCGGCCGCGAACCGGCGGCGGACGTGCTGGTGGAGGATCCGGGTATCCAGGTGTTCCGCGACAGCGAGGCCCGCTCGAGCATCCTCAGCCTGGTCACCGAGCGCTGGCGGTTGAGCCTCTTCGAGGGCCGCGAGGGCGGCGAGCTCTACGACCTGGAGGCCGATCCCCATGAGCTTGACAACCGCTGGGACGACCCAGCCTGCCGCGAGGTGCGCCTCGAGCTGCAGCAGCGGCTCAGCCATCGGCTGGTGGCCTTGCGCGACCGCAGCCTGATCGCCACCGCCCGGGCCTGAGCCAGAGCGTCCCCGTGTGCTCGCTGGTGTCGCCGAGGCCTCGGTGGCATCGGAGATTATTCATGAAAAACAGTGGGTTAAATATCATTTCGAAAGGCGGATTCGGTCTTGACAAGGGTCTTGTGACCCCCTATCTTGATCGTATCAAATAAGAAATAAGTTTTAATATTTGAAACGATGAGAAGAGAAACCTCAGCGGCCCTCCACCACGGCCAGGGATGCCTCGGGACGCGAGTCGCACACCAGGACACCGGCGACGGCATCATCTGCCGCGGACCCCAGGGCAAGGGTATGCTGGTGCCTGGAACGGCCATCACCGGAGAGGACGCCTTATGAGTGACAAAGACGCGCGCAAATACCTGATCCCCGGCCTGGAGCGTGGCCTGACGATCCTGATGGAGCTGAGCCGCAACCATCGCGAGATGAGCTTCGCCGAGATCGCCAAGCGGGTGGACATTCCCAAGGCGACTGCCTATCGAGCGATCCAGACCCTGGAGTACATGGGCTTCCTGCGCCGCCATCCGACCACCGGGCTCTACTCCCTGGGGGTCAATGTCCTGCGGCTCGGCTTCGAGTACGTCGCCTCCCTGGACGTGGTGCAGGTGGGCCAGCCGGTGATCGAATCGCTGCGCGACGCCACCGGCTGCTCGAGCCATATCGCCATCCGCGATGGTCGGGACGTCATCTACGTGGCGCGGGTCAGTGCCGCCAATGCCACCATCCGCCGGGTCAGCGTGGGTACCCGGTTACCGGTGCACCGCACCTCGTTGGGGCGGATGCTGCTGACCGGCCTGAGCCGGGCGGAGTTCGAGGCGCTCTATCCCGACGAGACGCTGCCCGATGCCCAGCCGGGGGCCCCGGCCAGCCGGGAGGCGCTGTGGGAGCTGATCCAGGAGGATCGCCAGCGCGGCTACGTGATCGCCGAGTCCTTCTTCCAGCTCGGCATCTCCTCCATCGTCTACCCCGTCTTCAATGCCGATGGCGAGGTCGAGGCGGTGGTCAGCATCATGGTGCCGGTACACGAGATTCCCGCCGAGGAGCGCGAGCGGCTGCGCAGCCCGGTGGAAGAGGCCGCGGCGACGATCTCCGGGCTGCTCGGCTACCGCAGCGTCGCCGAGCGCCGGGGCACCTAGCCCAGGCATGGAGCCGGCCCGGTCGGCCAGCAAACGCCCGACGCCCAGGCGCGGGCCACACAGACGACAACCGCGTCGAGCGACGCAGGAGTAAGAGCATGAGCATCGTTGGCATCGAAGCGTTGGAGTTCGGCGTGGAGGACCTGGAGGTCGGCAAGCGGTTCGTGGCCGATTTCGGGCTCTCCCCGGTGGACGAGACGACCTTTGAAACCCTCAATGGTGCGCGCCTGAGCCTGGCGCCGGTGGACGACCCTCGGCTTCCGCCGGCCTTCGAGTCCGGCTCGACCCTGCGGCGCATGACCTGGGGGGCGGCCGACGCGACCGCCCTGGCCGAACTGAAGGCGCGTCTGGCCGACCAGCCGGGCTTCGTGGATCGGGGCGACACCCTCGAGTGTCGCGACCCCAACGGCATGACCGTGGCCGTCCGCGTCAGCACATTGCGCGAGGTGGAGCTCGAGGTCACCCCGATCAACCAGTACGGCGACATGCGCCGCGTTGACCAGCCGAGCCCGGTCTACGAGCGGGCCACCCCCGTGGGCATCGGCCATGCGGTGTTCTTCGTCGATGATCTCGAGGCCACAGAGGCCTTCTATCGCGACAGGCTGGGCTTCGCCATCTCCGACCGCTACACCGACCGGGCCGTCTTCCTGCGCATGCAGGCGCGCGGCGGCCACCACAACCTCTTCCTGCTCAAGCTGCCCCACCGCGGCGCCGGCCTCAACCACGTGGCCTTCACCGTGCGCGACATCCACGAGGTGATCGGCGGCGGCCTGGCCATGAACCGCAAGCAGTGGAGCACCTTCCTGGGCCCGGGACGCCATCCGATCTCCTCGGCCTACTTCTGGTACGTCAACAGTCCCCTGGGTGGTGCCTTCGAGTACTACACCAACGAGGACTACCTCACCGAGGCCTGGCAGCCCCGCGAGATGCAGCACTCCCTGGAGTCTTTCACCGAGTGGGCCGTGGAGGGCGGTATCGACGCCGAGACCCGCCGGCAGAAGAAGGCCGAAGCCTGACCCGAGTGTCGATGATTGACGCCTGACGAACCGAGCAAGAGTCAACAAGGAACATCAATCACCCGAGATAACAGCGACCACTTCCCGAAATAACGAGACCGTAATAGACGGAATCGATACCGATGGAAAAGTCCGGACTGCGATGCCCTAGTTGGCGTCCAGGGGATCGCTTTGTCTCGATTCATGCAAATGAGTTGTCTTGGCACCGAAAGCGAAGTGACCTAAGTAGAGAGGAAACGACGATGTCAGAGATGCTGGAAACCTGGAAAAAACCCGAAGGCGCCACTTTCGAAGAGTGGATGCAGACCCGGATCGCGCGCTTCAAGGGCCGCAAGTACGACTGGAACGCCCTGAAGTTTCAGGCCGATTACGATCCCAAGTATCGCCGTGCCCAGATGCGCTATATCGGCACCGGCGCCACCGGCGTTGCGGATGACGCCAATACCATCCCCGCCGAGAACTTCACCTTCTCCACCATGGTGCTGCCGGCCAAGTGCGAAGGCCCGCTGCACGTGCACGACGATGTGGAAGAGGTGTTCTTCGTGCTCAAGGGCACCATCACTCTGTTCCTCAAGGATGGCGACGACACTATGGAGACCGTGCTCGAGGAGCGCGACGTCATTTCCATCCCGCCGCGCATCTACCGCGGCTTGTTCAACCACGGCGAGGAAGAGGCGTTGATGTGCGTGATGCTGGGCACGCCCAAGCCACAGATCCCCACCTATCCGGAGGATCACCCGCTTTCCAAGGTCAAGCGCAACTGAGGAGGTCGGCCGTGGATGCCAAACGTCTGAAGCTGGATGGCGGTGTGCAGTGCTATCGGGAAGGGGGCCAGAGGTTGCCAGACAAGACCCCGACCCTGGTGCTGCTGCATGGCATCAGCTCCAGCGCCGGCTCCTGGGCGAAGCTCGCCGAGCGGCTGCCCGGCTACCGCCTGCTGGCCTGGGATGCCCCGGGCTACGGCGACAGTCGGCCCCTGGCGAATCAGGCGCCCACGGCCGCCGACTATGCCGCGCGCCTGGAGGCCTGGCTCGCCGGGCTCGGCGTCGAGCGGTGCGTGCTGGTGGGCCACTCCCTGGGCGCCATGATGGCCGGCGCCTACCTGGCGGCGTACCCGGGACGAGTGGCCGGGGTGGTGCTGGCGGACCCGGCCCAGGGCTACGGCGATGCCGATGAGGCCAAGCGTGACGAGGTCTACCGCAGCCGCTGGACCCAACTGAAGGAGCAGGGCCATGGCGCCTATGCCCGAGCCCGGGCGCCACGGCTGCTGCGCGAGGGCGCCGATCCGGCGGAGATCACCCGGGTCGAGGCGGAGATGCACAGGCTGCATGTCGAAGGCTTCGCCCAGGCGAGCTGGATGCTCGGCAATGACACCCTGGCGCGCTACCTGCCGGCGACGCCGGTGGTGCCGACCCTGGTGGTGTGCGGCGACGAGGATCGCATCACCCCGCCCGAGGACGCCCGGGCTCTGGCCCGCCGCCTGGCGGTGCTCTACCGGGACATTCCGCGGGCCGGCCATGCCAGCTACATCGACGCCCCGGCGGCCTTCGCCCGGGCCCTGGACGACTTCGCCCGCCCGCTGCTCGGCGCGGCCGACGCTCCCGAGACCCCCTAGGAGATCCCCATGAGCTTTCTGATCGAACGACGCGTCGCCGTGGTCACCGGCGGCTCCTCCGGCATCGGCCTGGAGACCGTGCGCCTGCTGCTGGCGGAGGGGGCCCGGGTGGCCTTCTGCGGTCGCAATGCCGAGCGCCTCGCGGCGGCCGAGACCACCCTGCGCGAGGCGTTTCCCGACGCCGAGTTGCTGGCGATGGCCTGCGACGTGCTCGACGAGGCTTCCTGTGCCGATTTCGCCGCCGCGGTGGCCGAGCGCTTCGGTGGCGCCGACATGCTGATCGCCAACGCCGGCCAGGGCTACGTGGCCCACTACGACGACACCCCCCGGGAGGCCTGGCTCGCCGAGGCCAACCTCAAGCTGTTCGGGGTGATCAACCCGCTGAACGCCTTCCGGGGCCAGCTCGCCGCCTCCGACATCGGCTCGCTGACCTGCGTCAACTCCCTGCTGGCGCTGCAGCCGGAGCCCCACATGATCGCCACCTCGGCGGCCCGGGCGGCGCTGCTCAACCTGACCCACTCGCTGGCCCATGAGCTGGTCGACGAGGGCATCCGGGTCAATTCCATCCTGCTCGGCATGGTGGAGTCGGGCCAGTGGCGGCGGCGCTTCGAGGCCCTCGACGACCAGTCGCTGGGCTGGGAGGCGTGGATCGCCGGCATCGCCGCCAAGCGCGGCATTCCCATGAAGCGCCTGGGGCGCCCCGAGGAGCCGGCCCGCGCGCTGGTGTTCCTGGCCTCGCCGCTGGCCTCCTTCACCACCGGCGCCGCCCTGGACGTGTCCGGCGGCTTCAACCACCACCTCTGACCCGCGAGGACGCCCCCGCAATGACGACCAAACGCTTGATGATCATCGGCTACGGGGCCATGGCCCAGGAAGTGCACCGCCTGCTGCCGGCGGGCCTGGAACTGGCCTGGGTGGTGGTGCCCGACGCCCAGGTGGCCCCTACCCGCGAGCGGCTGGGCGCCGGGATCGAGGTGCTGACCGCGATCGCCCAGTGCGAGGGGCGTCCCGACCTGGTGGTGGAGTGCGCCGGCCAGCCGGGGCTCGCCGAGCACGGTGAGGCGGTGCTCGCCCGCGGCCTGACCCTGGCCATCGTGGCCACCGGCGCCCTGGCCGACGAGGGGCTCTACGGCCGCCTGCGCCAGGCCGCCGAGGCCGGCGGCGGGCGCATGCTGGTGCTCTCCGGCGCCGTGGCCGGCATGGACGGCCTGGCCGCCGCCCGCGAGGGGGGGCTCGAGAGCGTCACCTACGAGGCCTGCAAGGCGCCGCGCAGCTGGAAGGGCAGCCACGCCGAGCAACTGGTGGACCTCGACGCCCTCTCCGAGGCGACGGTCTTCTACGAGGGCACCGCCGGCGAGGCGGCACGGCTCTTCCCGGCCAACGCCAACGTGGCGGCCACCGTGGCCCTGGCCGGCATCGGCATGCAGGCTACCACCGTGCGCCTCACCGCCGACCCGGCGGCCACGCGTAACACCCATCGCATTCACGTCCAGGGGCGCTTCGGCGAGTTCCGTATCGAGCTCAACGGCCGGCCCCTGGAGCACAACCCCAAGACCTCGATGCTCGCCGCCCTGTCGGTGGTCCGCACCTGTCGCCAGGTGCTGGACCCGGTGACGGTGTGAGCGAAAGGAGCGCGACCATGACCCAACCGATCTTCATCGCCGGCGAATGGCGAGTCGGCCGCGGCGACCCCCTGGCCTCGGTCTTCCCCGCCGACGGCTCGGTGACCGCCCGGCTCAACGCCGCGAGCCTCGAGGACGTGGAGGAGGCCATCGCGGCCGCCGACGCCGCCTGGCGCCGCCCCGAGTGGCGCGACCTGGTGCCCCACCAGCGGGCCACCATCCTCTACCGGGTCAGCCAGCTGATCGAGTCGCGTCTCGAGGAACTCGCTGCCCTGCAGACCCGCGACAACGGCAAGCCCCTGGCCGAGACCCGCGCCCTGGTGGCCAGCGCCGCCGGCACTGCCCGCTACTTCGCCGCCGCCTGCGAGACCCTGGAGGGCGAGCTGCCCACCCAGCGCAGCAATGAGCTGATGACCCTGAGCACCTACGAGCCGCTCGGCGTGATCGCCGCCATCACGCCCTGGAACTCGCCCATCGCCAGCGAGATGCAGAAGATCGCCCCGGCCTTGGCCGGCGGCAACGCCGTGGTGCTCAAGCCCGCCGAGGCCACCCCACTGCTGGCGCTGAAGCTCGCCGAGCTGTTCGAGGAGGCGGGCCTGCCCAAGGGGCTGCTCAGCGTGCTGCCGGGCCGCGGCCGGGTGATCGGCGAGGCCATCGTGCGCCACCCCCGGGTGCGCAAGATCTCCTTCACCGGCGGCACCAACACCGGCCGCCACCTGGCCCATATCGCCGCCGACAAGCTGATCGGCACCTCGCTGGAGCTGGGCGGCAAGTCGCCCACCATCGTCTGCGAGGATGCCGACCTCGAGGAGGCCACCCGGGGCATCGCCTACGGCATCTTCAGCTCCGCGGGCCAGGCCTGCATCGCCGGTTCGCGGCTGTTCGTGCCGCGTCGCCGCTACGACGAGGTGATGAGCCGCCTGCTGGAGATCACCCGCGGCCTGCGCGTCGGTCACCCCGAGACCCCGGGCACCCATCTGGGCCCGCTGATCAGCGAGGCCCATCGCGACGGCGTGGCCGCCTACGTGGAGCAGGCCCGCGCCGAGGGTGGCCGGGTGCTGTGCGGCGGCGCCGCACCGGAGGCTCCCGAGCTGGCCCGGGGCAGCTACTACCTGCCCACCCTCATCGAGAGGCTGCCCCACGACAGCGCGGTATGCCAGGAGGAGATCTTCGGCCCGGTGCTGGTGGCGCTGCCCTATGACGACGAGGACGAGCTGGTGGGGCTGGCCAACGACAACGTCTTCGGCCTGGCCGCGGGGATCTGGACCGCCGACTACCGGCGCGCCCTGCGCCTGGCCGCGCGGCTGGAGGCCGGCACGGTGTGGATCAACACCTACAAGAAGTTCGCCATCTCCACCCCCTTCGGCGGCTTCAAGGAGAGCGGCCTGGGGCGCGAGAAGGGCCGTCAGGGCATCCAGGCCTACATGCAGCAGAAGAGCCTCTATCTGGGCCTGGGCAGCGAGCCCATGGGCTGGTCGAACTGAGCCGCTCCGCACGCCGATCACACAACGACAGGAATTCACCATGAGCACCATCACCGTAGGCGAAGCGATCGCCCGTACCCTCGAAGCCTATGCGGTCTCCGCCGTCTACGGCGTCATCTCCATCCACAACCTGCCGATCGCCGATGCCATCGGCCGCCGCGACAGGATCCGCTTCGTGCCCGCCCGCGGCGAGGCCGGGTCGGTGACCATGGCCGACGCCCACACCCGGGTGGGCAGCCTGGGCGTGGCCCTGACCAGCACCGGTGCCGGTGCCGGCAACGCCATCGGTGCCATGCTCGAGGCCCTCAACGCCGGCACGCCCCTGCTGCACATCACCGGCCAGGTGGAGAAGGCCTACCTGGACCGCGACGCGGGCTTCATCCACGAGACCAAGGACCAGCTGACCTTCCTCAAGGCCAGCGCCAAGGCCGCCTACCGGGTCGGCACCCCGGAGCAGGCGGTGCCGCTGCTGCATCGCGCCATCCGCGAGGCGATGACCCTGCCGCGGGGCCCGGTGAGCATCGAGATCCCCATCGACATCCAGGCCGCCCAGGTCGCCTGGGTGGAGACCGCCTCGGTGGCCCCGGCCACCCCGGCCCCGGTGAGCGAGGCCGAGATCGATGCCCTGGCCGCGCGCCTGGCGGCGGCCAAGCGCCCGCTGCTGTGGATCGGCGGCGGCACCCTGGCGGCCGGCGAGGCGGTCAGGCGCCTGGCGGACGCCGGCATCCCGGTGGTCTCCAGCACCCATGCCCGGGGCGTGCTGCCCGACAGCCATCCGCGCAGCCTGCGCGCCTTCCACAGCGCCGCCCCGGTGGAGGCGCTGTTCGCCGAGAGCGACCTGATGGTGGTGGCCGGCTCCCGGCTGCGCAGCAACGAGACCCGGACCTACTCCGTCGCGCTGCCGCGGCCGCTGGTGCAGATCGACATCGATCCCGCCGCCGCCCATCGCAACTACCGGGCCGACGCCTTCCTGTGCGGCGACTGCGCCGAGGTGCTGGGCCGCCTGGCCGACCGCCTGGCGGGGCGTCGCCCGGATCCCGCCTACGACGCCGCCGTGGCCGAGGCGGTGGCGAGCGCCGAGCGGGCCCTGCGCACCCAGGTGGGCGAATACGCCAAGCTCAGCGATGCGGTGCGCGCCGCCCTGCCCGAGGACGGCATCTTCGTGCGCGACATCACCGTCTCCGGCAGCACCTGGGGCAGTCGATTGCTGCCCATCGAGCGCCCGCTCACCAATATCCACTCACTGGCCGGGGCCATCGGCCTGGGCCTCGCCCACGGCATCGGCTGCGCCGTGGCCCGGCCCGAGCGCAAGGTGGTCACCCTGGTCGGCGACGGCGGCCTGGCGCTGGGGCTGGGCGAGCTCGCCACCCTGGCCCAGGAGCAGCTCGACATGACCCTGATCGTGATGAACGACGGCGGCTACGGGGTGATGCGCGGCATCCAGGAGAAGTATTTCGAGGGGCGCCAGTACTTCAACGAACTGCACACCCCCGATTTCCAGCGGCTGGCCGATGCCATGGGCATCAGGCGCTGGAAGGTCTGCCACGGCGACGACTTCGCCGCGGTGCTGGCCGAGGCGGTGGGCCATCCCGGCCCGGCGCTGGTGGAGGTGGACATGCCCAGCGTCGGCGAACTCAAGTTCTCCGGACCGCCCCAGAAGACCCTCTACTGAGCCACACCTGACGACCCGACCTCCGGTTCGCCGGGGGTAGGGGAAGTCTTGTCCTGAAATCGATACCCAGGAGGTGATCACCACGACAACCGCGCAGTGGAACCGACAACAACAGACCTGACATTCGCGTTCAAGAGGAACCTTTCCAATGAAGTACAACAGGGTTATTACGCTGGCCATCATGCTGCCGGCGGGGGCAGGTATTGCCGCAACATCCCAGGCCTTCGATGTGGTGCCCGCCGGAGAGCCGGTCGTTACGGGTGAGCCGAGTCGCGTCGGCGCGCCCTGGAACCATCGCTCCACCTTCAATATTCCCGGCACCAATACCGACGTGGCCTTCGGCGGCTATGTGAAGCTGGATGCCTTCTACGACTTCGATGTCGACCAGGGGGACAGCACCGACCCGCTGGCGCTGCTCAATCCTGCCAACCGGACCGATGGGCGCACCACCTTCACCGCCAAGGAGTCGCGGCTCAACTTCCGTACCCAGACGCGGACCGATCACGGCACAGTGAGCACCTATCTGGAGGGCCACTTCTTGCCCGACGGCAAGTTCAACCTGCGTCACGCCTACGGGGAATTCGGTGGCTTCCTGGCGGGCCAGAGCTGGACCAACTTCATGCATTTCCTTGGCACGCCGCGGAGCCTCAAGCTGGGCGGTCCCATCGGCTATGCCACCGGCCGCCCCTCCCAGGTCCGCTACACCCACCGCAGCGGCCCCAACGCCTTCGCGGTCTCCCTGGAGGAGCCCTCCTTTGCCCTGTCGCCCATCGGCAGCGCCGGGGTCGATACCGAGAATCGCCTGCCGACCCTGACCGCCCGTTACCAGTATGGTCGCAACTTCGGTATCTCCGCCCTGGCCAAGGAGATCTCCACCAACGAGGCTACCAGCGGCGTCGACGAGAGCACCACCGCGTATGGCGTGGCCGCCCAGCTCGCCCTGCCGCTGGGCAGCGCCACCACCTTCAAGGCCAATGCCACCCTGGGCAGCGGCCTGGGCAGCTACCTGAGCTATGTGCCGGATCCCGTGGCCGGTGGCCGCACCCCCGACGCCTATATCGACGCCGACGGTACCCTGAAGAGCGTCGACGCCCAGGCCTACGGGATCTCCCTGGAGCACCAGTGGAACGCCGACTGGTCGAGCGCCATCGGGGCCTCGCGCTTCAGCCAGGACCTGCCCGAGGAGATCGCCGGCTTCCAGGCCGGGATGGACCGGGTGCAATACTCCTTCGTCAACCTGATCTGGGACGTCAACCAGCGCCTCTCCACCGGCCTCGAGTACCAGCACTCCGATATCAAGCGGGTCAACGGCGAGTCGGACGACGCCCACCGCATCCAGGCCAGCGTGCAGTTCCACTTCTGACGCGCCCCCGGGGTGCGGGCACCGCTCGCCCAGGCCTCGCGCCCCGGTATCTTCCTTGACGCTTACCGTTCGTGCCGATGGCCCCGCCATCGGCACTTTTTTATGGTGAGGGTGCCGAGCACCCTCAGGGCGACGATGGCGCGGGAGACTCGAGCTCGGCGTGGCGCCACTGCCGCAGCTGATGGGCGAAGGCGAGCCCCAGCAGGAGCAGCCACACTCCGGCACCCGCGAGCATCCAGCCGCTGCCCGCCAGACGCAGCACCAGCCCGCCGAGCCCGACCCCCACCGACTGGCCGAGGAACAGGCAGCCGGCGAACACCGCCATGGCGGTGCCACGGGCGGCCGGAGCCATCTGGGTGGCGTTGGTCTGCAGGGTGCTGTGCATCATGTAGAAGCCGAGCCCCGTGGCGAAGGCCGCGGGCATGGCCAGGCCGAGCTGCGGCGCCAGGGCCAGGCCGAGAAAGCCGAGTCCCATCAGCAGGCCGCCGCCCCCGGCCAGGCGCCCGACCAGGCGGCGCGCCAGAGCGGCGAACAGCAGGCCGCCGACACCGAACAGGGCGATCGTCAACCCGGCCAGCGTCAGGGAGATGGCGAGGCGCTCGTAGAGGTGACTGGCGGCGAAGGCCAGGGCGCCGAAGGCGGCCAGCCCCTCGAGGAACACCAGCAGCAGGATGCGCCGGGCACGGGGAATCGCCAGGATGCCGGCCAGCCGCGCCCCGAAGGCCACGGGCTCCCCTCGCCCCTGGGGGGCCAGCGCCGGCCGGCGCCGCAGGGCGGCCAGCAGCAGGGAACCGGCCACCAGGAAGAGGCCGGTGAGCAGCAGGAAGGCCGTCCGCCAGCCGAGGGTGTCGGCCAGCAGGCCGCCGGCCACCTGGCCGCAGATCAGCCCCAGCACCGCCCCCGACAGCATGTGCACCAGGGTGACCTGGCGCTCCTCGTAGGCCACGTTGTCGCCCACCCAGGCCATGGAGAGCGGGATGATCGCCGCGGCGGTGGCGCCGCCGAGCACCCGGAACAGCAGCAGGGTCGGCAGCGAGCCGGCGAGTGCCGCGCCCAGGGTGCCCAGCGCGCAGGCCAGGCTCGCCAGGCCGATCACCCGCAGGGCGCCGTGCCGGTCGCCCAGGGGGCCGTAGACCAGCTGCATCAGCCCGTAGGCGATGGCGAAGACGGTGATGTTCTGGGCCACGTCGGCCACCGGCCGCTGGAAGGCGGCCGAGAGCGCCGGCAGCATGGCGTCGGTGACGCGCATCGAGGCCATGCTGGCGAAGCCGGCCAGGGCCAGCAGCGGGATCACCCGTGGCGAGGCGCTCATGGGCTCACCCCTGCCCTTCCGGCGTCTCGGTGGCCAGCGCCGCCGTGCGCTCGGTGGAGGCGACCAGCCCGCGATAGGCCAGCAGCGCCAGCACGCCGCCGAGGCCGATGGCGATGGCCATGGTGCGCGAGGTGCCGTCGTGGAACTGGCCGACCAGGCCACCGACCACCGCGGCGATGGTCATCTGCAGGAAGCCGAACAGCGAGGAGGCGGCGCCGGCGCGCTCCGGGTTGGGCGCCAGGGCTCCGGCCATGCTCTGGGGCATGACGATGCCGAAGCCCACCATGTAGAGCATATGGGGGGCGATCACCGCCCAGGGCGAGAAGACGCCGAGCAGTGCCAGGGCCGCCATGGTGCCGCCGCCCAGGGCACACATCCGGGTGCCCAGATGGATCAGGCGGTCGTGGCCCAGGCGACGGCTGTAGCGCCCGCTGAGCAGGGTGCCGGCGAAGAAGCCGCCGACGATCAACGCGAAGAGCGCCCCGTAGAGGCCGGGCGCCACGCCCATGAACTCGATCAGCACAAAGGAGGAGCCGGAGAGGAAGGCGAACATCCCGGCGAAGGCGGCGGCGTTGGTCAGGGTATAGCCGACGAAGGCGCGCTGACCGAGCAGCAGGTGGTAGCTGGTAAGTATCGCGCGCGGCGCGATGGACTGGCGGCGCTCCTTGGGCAGCGGCTCCGGCATCAGCCACGCCAGCACCGCCAGCATCACCACCGCATAGGCGGCCAGCAGCAGGAAGATCGACTCCCAGCCGAAGAACAGCAGCAGGCCGGCGCCCACCACCGGCGCCAGGGCAGGGGCCAGGGCCATGGTGCTGGCCATGTAGGAGAGCACCCGGCCGGCCTCCAGGGGGCCGTAGATATCGCGCACCGCGGCGCGCCCCAGCACCGGGCCTGCGGCGCCGCCCAGGGCCTGCAGGAAGCGCCCGGCCAGCAGCCACTCGACGCTGGGGGCGAAGGCGCACAGCAGGCTGGCCACCAGGAAGAGGGCGAAGCCGGCGATCATCACCGGCTTGCGGCCGAAGCGGTCGGAGAGCGGGCCGCAGAACAGCTGGGCGAGGGCGAAGCCGGCCATGTAGAGGCTCAGGGTCAGCTGGACCCGGTCGGGGCCGGTGTTCAGCGCCTCGGCCATGGCCGGCATGGCCGGCAGGTACATGTCGGTGGCCAGCGGGCCCAGGGCGGTCAAGGCCGCCAGGACCGCCACGGTGGCGGGGGAGGTCAATCTCAGCAACCCGGCTCTCCTTGGGCACAGGCCAGGCTCGGTGCGCCCTGCAGTGAGGAAATGGCGAGGGAACCAGCAGCGGACGCGACTTCCCGATGGGAGGCGGCGCCCACCCTTGTTAGCCTGCTTATGATAACGCAGTTCGCGTCGGGTTGCTGCCGCTAGTCGAAGCGATCCCAGTAGGGGGGATCGCCGAAATAGCCGTTCAGGAAGTCGACAAAACAGCGCACCTTGCTCGCCAACAACTGGCGATGGGCGTACACCGCATAGAGTGCCATCGGCTCGGGCTCGTGCTCCGCCAGGATGACCTGCAGTTTTCCTTCCTTGATCGCGGCACCCGAAATGAAGGTGGGCTGCAAGACGAGGCCAGCGCCGGCGATGGCCGCTTCGACCAGGACATCGCCGTTGTTGCTGACAAAATCGCTGCTGACCAAATCGCCGTGGCGGTGTTGGCCACGCCCCGGCAACCAGCGGAATATCGAATCCCCGGCCTCCTGCTCCATGTAGCTGTAACGCAGATAGCGATGCGCCTTGAGGTCTTCCGGGCACCGGGGCGTACCGTGCCGTTCCAGATACTCGGGGGACGCGCACATCACCAGGCGGATCGGCACGATCCGCTTGGCGATCAGCGAGGAGCTCTTCAGGTGGCCGATGCGCAGGGCGATATCGAAGCCCTCTTCGACGATATCCACCTTGCGGTCGTTCAGCTGCAGGTCGATGCCGACGCCGGGATGGGCGCGCTGAAAGTCGCTCAGCAACGGGGCCAGGTGGCGGATGGCGAAGGAGACCGGGGCACTGATCAGCAGCCGGCCCCGGGCCTGGGTCTGCAGATCGCCAAGCTGGTGCTCCATGTCGTCTAGGTCGTTGAGCAGCTGCTGGGCGCGCGGGTGGTAGCGAGCGCCGGCTTCGGTCAGATGGCTCTTGCGGGTGGTGCGATTGAGCAGGCGCACCCCCAGGTGCTGCTCGAGCTGGGAGACGTATTTACTGACGAGCTGAGGGGAGGTCTCCAGCCGCTCGGCGGCGCGGGTAAAGCTGCCTTCGCTGACCACCGTGACGAAGGCGCGCATGGCATCGATACGGTCCATCGGTCACTCCAGGGGGGGGGAGGTCGACTCATATTATCAACATTCTGTTGTTAATAATCCAATGATCACCCTCTTAGTCTGTTTGTTTGGTGATAGTAGAGTGGCGTCATCGCTCGGGGGGCAGGCCCCCGGGACACAACCACAGAGAAAGTTTCGAGGTGACGATCATGAACACGCAATTCGCACAGGCCCTCTTCCAATCCCGCGGCGGTGTGGCCGCCCTGGTCCTGCGGGTCCCGGTGGGGTTGATCCTCGCCGCCCACGGCGCGCAGAAGCTGTTCGGCTGGTTCGGTGGCTACGGCCTGGAAGGCACCGGGCAGTGGCTGGCGAGCATCGGCCTGGCGCCGGGCACCCTGATGGCGCTGCTGGCCGGTGGCGCCGAGTTCTTCGGCGGGCTGGCGCTGGTGCTGGGCCTGCTGACCCGGCCGGCGGCTTTGGTGTCGGCCTTCACCATGCTGGTGGCGATCTTCGCCGTGCATATCGGCAATGGCCTGTTCATGTCCAACAACGGCTACGAGTACGCCCTGACCCTGTTCGCCGCCACCCTGGCCCTGGCCATTCAGGGCGGCGGACGCTTCGCGCTGGACAACCTGCTGGTGCAGCGCTTCGCGGGTGCCCAGCGGCGCGCAGTCACCGGGCTGTGAGAGGCTGATCGCAGCGCGAGTGTCATCGTCCATCCGCCCCTTCCCCCCTGAGAGGAAGGGGCTCGTCACAGGAGAAGATCATGTTGGTCAAGGGTGTCTGGCAAGAGAATTGGCAACCGGTGCAAGCACAAGATGAACAGGGGCGCTTCATACGCCAGACCTCGTCGTTTCGCCACTGGATCACCCCGGACGGAGCACCGGGCCCCACCGGTACGGGGGGCTTCAAGGCCGAGAAGGGGCGTTATCGGCTCTATGTCGCCTACATCTGCCCCTGGGCGTCACGGACGCTGATGGTCCGGGCGCTGAAAGGGCTCGAGGAGGTGATCGACGTCACCGTCGTCGACCCCCGGTTGACCGATCAGGGCTGGCAGTTCGGCGGCTACCCCGGCGCCGATGAGGACAGGCTCAATGGCGCGCGTTACCTGCATGAGGTGTACACCCGCGCCGATCCGCTGATCTCCGGGCGTGCCACCGTGCCGGTACTGTGGGACAAGCAGACCGGGACCATCGTCAACAATGAGTCCGCCGATATCGTGCGGATGCTGAACGGCGCCTTCGCCGGCATCCTGGACCAGGGGCCTGACCTCTATCCGGACGATCTGGCCGCCGAGATCGAGGCCCTGAACGCCTATCTGTACACGGACCTGAACAATGGCGTCTACCAGGCCGGCTTCGCCTCCAGCCAGCAGGCCTATGAGGAGGCCTACGGCAAGGTCTTCGCCGCGCTGGACGAGCTGGAGTCGCGCCTGGCCGATGGGCGTCCCTATCTGTTCGGCGAGCGCCTGACGGAAACCGATCTGCGCCTGTTCGTGACCCTGGTGCGCTTCGATGCCGCCTATCACGGCTTGTTCAAGTGCAACCGCAACACCCTGCGCGCCATGCCGGGCCTGCACGCCTACATGCACAGGATTCTGGCCCTCGACGGCATCGCCGATACCGTGCGCCTCGACCATATCAAGGCGGGGTATTATTCCATCAAGGCGCTGAATCCCGGCGGGATCGTGCCGGCAGGGCCCGGCGCGATCTGATGAGCACCGATCACGTCACGACCATGAACGAGCAGGAGAAGCGGCAGCCATGAGCACTACGACCGATGTTCTGTTCATCTCCCACGGTGGTGGCCCGCTGCCGCTGCTGGGAGATCCGGGCCACCGTGAAATGGTGGAGCGGCTCACCGAGATGGCCGGTCAGCTGCGCCGGCCCTCCGCCATCCTGGTCATCAGCGCCCACTGGGAAGAAGCGGTCCCGACCATCACCTCGGGGACCCATCCAGCACTGATCTATGACTACTACGGCTTTCCGCCGGAATCCTACGAGATCGAGTACCCCTGCCCCGGTGAGCCAGCGCTGGCGCGGCAGATCCACCAGGCGCTGACGCAGGCCGGGTTGCCGGCACGGCTCGATGACCGGCGGGGCTTCGATCATGGGCTGTTCGTCCCGCTCAAGCTGATGTACCCGGAGGCGGATATTCCCTGCGTGCAGCTGTCACTGGTCGACAGCCTGGATGCCGCGACGCACCTGGCCATCGGCAGGGCGCTGCAGGGGCTGGACGTCGACGACCTGCTGGTGATCGGGTCCGGTTTTTCCTTCCATAACATGCAGGCGTTCTTCGCGCCCAATACCCCGGAGATCGAGGCCCGCAACCAGGCCTTCGAAGACTGGCTCGAGGAGACCTGTGCCGATACACGGATCGAGGAAGCGCAGCGTGCCGAGCGTCTGCTGCACTGGGAGCGCGCACCGCATGCCCGGTTCTGCCATCCTCGCGAGGAGCATCTGCTGCCGCTGCACGTGTGCTATGGCCTGGCGGGCCAGCCCAGCGAGACCCATCTCTCGGCCACGATCCTCGGGAAACAGGCGGGGATGTTCTACTGGCGGGTAAGTCGCTGAGTGGCAGGCGGCGAAGACCCTTGAACAAGCGCGGGCACGCTGCCTGGAGAGGCAGCGTGCCCGCTTTCGTCAGCATCGGGGTGGACGCTCAACCGGCGTCGGGCTGCTCGTCCGGGGCCGCTCGCCGGAAGGCATCCAGCCCCCGGCAGTTGGCGACGATGCGCCGGATCCGCGGGTAGGCGGAGAGGTCGCACTCGAAGCGCTCGGCGTTATACACCTGGGGCACCAGGCAGACGTCTGCCAGGCCCGGAGAGTCGCCGTGGCAGAAGTCGCCGCTGCCGGCCTCGCGGGAGAGCATCGCCTCCAGGGCGTCGAAGCCGGTGGTCACCCAGTGGCGGTACCAGGCCTGCTTGGCGTCGTCGTCCAGCTTCAGTTCATGGACCAGGTACTTGAGTACCCGCAGGTTATTGAGTGGATGGATCTCGCAGGCCACCAGCTGGGCCAGTGCTCGTACCCGGGCGCGATCCGTGGGCTCGAGCGGCAGCAGCGGTGGCTCGGGGTAGCGCTCCTCGAGGTACTCGCAGATCGCCAGCGACTGGGTCAGGGTGGTGCCGTCGTTGGCAACCAGCGCCGGCACCAGCCCCTGGGGGTTATGGGCGCGGAAGGTCTCGCTGCGCTGCTCGCCCTTCACCAGGTTGACCGGGGCCTGGTCGTACTCCAGGCCCTTGAGGTTGAGCGCGATACGCACCCGGTAGGCGGCCGACGAGCGGTAATAGCCGTAGAGCGTCGTCATATGCCTGCATCCTTTCGTTGCTGGGGTCTCGGGCTCAGTGTGGCTGATATTTCACCACCTGCTGATCGATGGTGCCGAAGATGCTCCGGCCCTCGCGGTCGAACATCTCGATGCGCACCCGATCGCCGAAGCGCAGGAAGGGGGTCTTCGCCGCCCCGTGCAGGATCTGCTCGACCATGCGCACCTCGGCCAGGCAGCTGTAGCCCACCCCGCCCTCACCGATCGGCTTGCCGGGGCCGCCGTCGGCGTCGGGATTGGAGACGGTGCCGGAGCCGACGATGGCGCCGGCGCCCAGGTAGCGGGTCCTGGCCGCATGGGCCACCAGCTCGGGGAAGCCGAAGATCATGTCGGGGCCGGCCTCGGGCTCGCCGAACTTCTCGCCGTTCAGGTGCACGGTGAGCGGCAGGTGGACGCGGCCGTCCTGCCAGGCGTCGCCGAGTTCATCGGGGGTCACGCAGATCGGCGAGAAGCTGGAGGCGGGCTTGGCCTGGAAGAAGCCGAAGCCCTTGGCCAGCTCGCCGGGGATCAGGCCACGCAGGCTGACGTCGTTGACCAGCATCACCAGCTTGATGTGGCCGGCGGCCTGCTCGGGGGTGACGCCCATGGGCACGTCGTCGGTGATCACCGCGAGCTCGCCCTCGAAGTCGATGCCGTGCTCCTCGCTGATTGCCTCGATGTCCTCGGTGGGGGCCAGGAACTTGTCGCCGCCGCCTTGGTACATCAGCGGGTCGGTCCAGAAGGTCTCGGGCATCTCGGCGCCCCGCGCCTGGCGCACCAGCTTGACGTGGTTGAGGTAGGCGGAGCCGTCGGCCCAGTGGTAGCTGCGCGGCAGCGGCGAGTGCAGCTCGCCCGGGTCGAGGGCGAAGGCACCCTCGGCGCTGCCATCGTTGAGCTCGGCATAGCGGGCCTCGAGCTGCGGGGCGAGCGTATCCCAGCTCTCGATGGCCTGCTGCAGGGTGGCGGCGATGTCGGTGGCGCGCACGGCGCACGTCAGGTCGCGGGAGACGACGAGCAGTTCGCCGTCGCGGCCGTGCTTGAGGGTGGCGAGTTTCATCTTGTCTCGATCCTTGTCGTCAGGGGCGAGGCCCGCCGGGCGGGTCTCGCGATTATCGTCTGTCGTATCGATCAGGGCCCGTTCGTCAGGGCTGGGTCGGGTCGAAGTGCGAACGCAGAGTCGACCAGACGTCGACGTAGTCGCGCTGGCGGAAGTCGGCCTCCAGCGCTGCCTCGGTGGGATGGTAGACGTAGCGGCTCTCGAACATGAAGGCCAGGGTATCGCCCTGATACTGCGGGGTCAGCTCGGCATTCGAGGCCTTCTCGAAGGTGTCGGCGTCGGGACCGTGGGGCGACATGCAGTTGTGCAGGCTGGCGCCGCCGGGGAGGAAACCCTCGGCCTTGGCGTCGTACTCGCCGTGGATCAGGCCCATGAACTCGCTCATCAGGTTGCGATGGAAGTAGGGCGGACGGAAGGTCTGTTCGGCGACCATCCAGCGCGGCGGGAAGATCACGAAGTCGAGGTTGGCCATCCCCGGGGTGTCCGAGGCCGAGGTCAGCACGGTGAAGATCGAGGGGTCGGGGTGATCGAAGCTCACCGTGTTGATGGTGTTGAAGCGCGACAGGGCGTACTTGTAGGGCGCGACGTTGCCGTGCCAGGCCACCACGTCGAGCGGCGAGTGGTCGAGGCGGGTGGCCCAGAAGCGCCCGGAGAACTTGGCGACGAGCTCGAAGTCGCCCTGGCGGTCCTCGTAGGCGGCCACCGGGCTCAGGAAGTCGCGCGGGTTGGCCAGGCCGTTGGCGCCGATGGGGCCGAGGCCGGGCAGCTCCAGCGGGTTGCCGTAATTCTCGCAGACGTAGCCGCGGGCGGCATCGGTGCCGGCCTCCAGGTGCACCTGGAACTTGATGCCGCGGGGAATCACCGCGATCTCGCCGTTGCCCACTTCCAGCTCGCCGAGCTCGGTGCGCAGGCGCAAGGTGCCGAGCTGGGGCACGACCAGGAGCTCGCCGTCGGCGTTGTAGAAGAAGCGCTCGGTCATGTCGCGGTTGCAGGCGTAGACATGGACGCCGCAGCCGGTCTGGGCGCCGGCATCGCCGTTGACGGCGATGGTCAGCAGGCCGTCGACGAAGTCGGTGGGCGCGTCGGGCACCGGCACCGGGTCCCAGCGCATCTGGTTGGGGTCGGCGGCGGGCCGGGCCAGCGGCGCGGTGGCCACCGCCGTGTCGCCCAGTGGCCGGTAGGCGCTCTGCAGCACCGAGGGGCGGATGCGGTAGAGCCAGGAGCGCAGGTTCTGGTGGCGCGGGGCGGTGAAGGCCGAACCGGTGTACTGCTCGGCGTAGAGGCCGTAGGCGCAGCGCTGGGGCGAGTTCTGCCCCTCGGGCAGGGCGCCGGGCAGGGCCTCGGTGGCGAAGTGGTTACGAAAACCGCTCTGGTACTGAAGCGTCTCGGTGGTCATGGAGCTATCCTCTCTCAGCGCTGTTCTTGTCGGGCTGACTGACGTGGGGGCGTCGGTTCGGCGGCCTGGCCGGCGATGGCCAGGGCCTCCTCGAGCACCTGCTGGTCGCCGACATGGTTGGCCAGCAGCAGGATCAAGCGGGCGTTGATGCGCTCGCTCTCCGCCTCGCTGCGCTCGCGATGCACCTCGGTCAGCGCCGCGTAGAAGGCGTCCGGGTCGGTGAAGTTGGGGTTCAGCTCAAGCCGTGGCATGGCGGCCTCCCTGGTTGTCACGAGGAGTGTCGAGACGAGCGTCGAGGTAAACGCCCAGGGCGCGATCGAGGGCGTCGCCGACGGCGGCGGCGGTGACCGCGGCCCAGCGGGCGGTGACGTGCTGGTCGGGGCGGATCAGGTAGCCGGCGCCGGCGGTGAGACCGTAGCGCTCGCCGACCAGGTTCTCGGCATCCTCGATCACGACGCTGCGCGGCAGGCCGGTCAGGGCGTGGGGCGCCGGCCCGACGATCAGCAGGTCGAGGTCGGCCCGGTTCTTCAGCAGCCCCTCGAGGTCGGTGCGCAGGCCCTCGGCCACTCCGGTGCTGACACGGCCGTCGAGCAGCAGCACGAAGCGGTCGCCCAACTGGTTGAGCAGCCAGGCGTCCTCGCCGTCCCGGCGAATCGGGGCATCCTTGGCCGGGCTGCCGGGGCGCAGCTCGAGCGGGAAGCTCTCGGCGTCGGGGCCGTTGAGCGGCGAGCCGTCGTAATGGCAGGGCATCGACAGCCGGCCGCTGTTCACCAGGCGGCGGGCAAAGGGGTAGTGCTCCGCCAGCTCCAGCACGCTATCGCGGAACAGCCGGCTGATGCGGCTCTTGGGGGTGATGAAGTCGGTCGCCCGGGTCGAGTTGAGGATGTTTTCCGCCGCCCCGTGCTGGCGCTCGTCGTTGTAGGTGGCGAGCAGCGCCTCGGGGGCCTGCCCCTTGAGCACCCGGGCCAGCTTCCAGGCCAGATTGTCGGTGCCCTGGATGGCGCCGTTGGCGCCGCGGGCGCCGAAGGGCGAGACCTGGTGGGCGGCGTCGCCCATGAAGAACACCCGCTGATGGATGAAGTCGTCCATCTTGCGGCAGCGGAAGGTGTAGACGCTGGCCCACTCCAGCTCGAACTCCACGTCCTCGCCGAGCATCGCCTGCACCCGCGGGCGGATGTTCTCCTCCTTCTTCTCTTCCTCGGGGTCGGCGTCCCAGCCCAGCTGGAAGTCGATGCGCCAGACGTTGTCCGGCTGCTTGTGCAGCAGCACCGACTGGCCCGGGTGGAAGGGCGGGTCGAACCAGAACCAGCGCTCGGTGGGGAAGTCGGCCTTCATGATGACGTCGGCGATCAGGAAATGGTCCTGGAAGATCTGGCCCTTGCTCTCCAGGCCCAGCATGTCGCGGATCTTGCTGCCCGCGCCGTCGGCCACCAGCAGGTAGTCGCAGGTCAGGCGGTAGTCGCCGTCCTCGGTGGTCACCGCGACCAGCGTACGGTCCGGCTGGCTGTCCACCGAGGTGACCCGGTGCTTCCAGCGCAGGTCGATGCGCTCACTGAGCTCGCCGGCGCGGTCGACCAGGTACTCCTCGAAGTAGTACTGCTGCAGGTTGATGAAGGCGGGCACGCGGTGGCCCTCTTCCGGCAGCAGGTTGAAGTCGTAGACCTGGCGCTCCTGGAAGAAGACGCGGCCGTGCTGCCAGGTCACGCCCTTGTCGAGCATGGGCTGGGCGCACCCCAGGCGGTCGAGGATCTCCAGGGTGCGCTTGGCGAAGCAGATGGCCCGAGAGCCGACGCTGACGGTGTTGTTGTCGTCCAGCACGATGCTGTCGATGCCCTGCTGGGCCAGGTCGACGGCCATGGCCAGGCCGGTGGGTCCGGCGCCGACGATCACCACCGGGCAGTGGCGGACGTCCTGCCGGTCCAGCTCGGGGGGGCGGCGATACGGGTAGACGGGATTCTTGTAAGTAGTAGGCATGGCTCCTCCGACGGCGGCTATCCCGGCGGCAGGCCACCGCGAGGGCGCTGAGCCCCCCCTCCCTGGGCGCTCCTTTTTCCTTCTTTGGAAAAAGCCCCTCGTGGCGACCTGCTCCCGACGCCGCTCGCCAAGCATGGCGTGGAAACGGCGTCTTACTGGTTCTCGACGACGTCCTGCAGTGAGTGCCACATGGCGGTGTCACGCTCGGCGGTCCAGATGCGCGGGTCGGGGTGCTCGCCGCCCGCCTCGTCGTAGCAGCGGGTGATGTCGAAGGGCAGGCAGTGGTCGAAGATCACCCAGTGGCCATACTTGGGCTTGAGCCTGGCGTAGGTCTCGGCGTAGCACTCGGAGAGCGACTTGCCGGCGGCCTTGCCCGCCTTGACGCTTCCGTACATGTCGGCGAGGAAGTCGCGGGTGCCCTGGATCGCCTCCTGGCACTGCTCGGGGGTCGTGAGCGCCTCGCCGCGGCCCGGCACCAGTTTCTGCGGGCCCATGGCCTGCAGGCGATCGAGGGTGGCGGGCCAGTGCTCGTGGTAGGCGTCGCCGGTATAGGGGGTGGCGCCGTACTCGACCAGGTCGCCGGAGAACATCACCCGCTCCTCGGGTAGCCAGACGATGGTGTCGCCCTTGGTGTGGCCGCGGCCCAGGTGGATGATGCGCACCTCGCGCTTGCCCATGAACACCGTCAGCTCCTGCTGGAAGACGATGTTCGGCCAGGTCAGGCCGGGCACCGAGTCCACCCCCTGGAACAGGCGCGGGAAGCGGCCGACCTCAGACTCGTAGTCCTGCTGGCCGCGCTCATTGATCAGGTCATAGGTGTGCTGGCTGGCGTAGATATTCTCGGCGTCGTAGGCGGAGGCCCCCAGCACGCGGACGGCGTGGTAGTGGGTCAGCACCACGTGTTTGATCGGCAGGTCGGTGATCTCGCGGATGCGGCGGATCACGTCCTGGGCCATGATCGGGGTGGCCTGGGTGTCGATGACCATCACGCTGTCGTCGCCGATGACGATGCCGGTGTTGGGGTCGCCCTCGGCGGTGTAGGCATAGAGCCCCTCGGCCAGCTGGGTGAAGCTGATCTGCTTCTCTTCGGTATCGGCGTGGGACGCGAATTTCTTGCTCATGGTTCCTCCGGTGTCGTCGGGGCGTCGGGCTTGGCCCGGTCGTCGTTGTCTCTGCCGTTGACTCGGCCAGTGGCAAGATAATAGTTGCTGATGAAACTTGTTGTCCAGCCTCTCACAGGCCATCTGGTGATGGAATGAAGCGTCTAAAGCGATAAGTCACTGTAGCTGTAGGGTTTGTCTTTTGGGCTAGACTTAAGTTCAACCCGTTTGGGTATCATTATAGTTGCAGAGGAGACTAATTGGCAGGCAAGGTGTGCACAAATGACGCTGGTTTCGCGGCCCCGGTCGCCGCAGACCGAGGAGAGCCCCGCTAGGCTCTCGCCATTCACGACGATCTCATTACAAGAAGGGGCGGCACCCCTGCCGCCATCCCGTGACGACGGAGGACACCATGAACAAGACCATCGGATTGATGTTGGGCGCCCTGGCCGCGGCGACCCTCAGCTCGCAGGCGTTGGCCCAGACCACGATCAACGTCAGCAGTTGGGGTGGGCCCAACCACGGTATCAATACCATCGTCTGGCCGACCTGGAAGGCATGGATCGAGGAGGCCACCGAGGGGCGTGTGACGCTCCAGGTCACCGAGGACCTCGGGCCGCCCGCGTCCCAGATGGCCCTGGTGGCCGACGGCGTCGCCGATGCCAGCTGGATCTTCCATGGTCACATGGCCGGGCGCTTCGAACTGACGCAGCTGCCCGAATTTCCCACCTTCGAGACCTTCTCCTCCGAGGTGGCCTCGGCGGCCTACTGGCGTACCCATCAGGAGCACCTGGCCCAGGCCAATGAGCACCGGGGGTTGGAAGTCATGGCCGTGGGCGTGCATGGCCCTGGCCAGATTTTCACCGGTGAGCATGTCGAGAGCCTCGATGAACTGACCGGCAAGCGCCTGCGCGTGGGCGGCGGCGTGATGACCGAGCTGGCCAACGCCATGCAGGTGACCGGCGTGGCGCTGCCGCCCACCGGGGTCTACGAGGCGGCTTCCCAGGGCGTCATCGACGGCGCCATGCTGACCCTCGAGGGGCTGCGCAGCTTCCGCGTGGCCGAAGTGCTGCCCAATACCCTTCAGGTCGACGGCGGCTTCTATCGCGGCAGTTTCGCCATCGTCATGAATCCCATGGTCTGGGACCGGGTCTCCGCCGAGGATCGCGAGGCCATCGAGTCGGTCTCGGGGGAGTCTCTCTCGCGGCTGTTCGGCTACATGATGGACGTCTCCGACGAGCGCGGCGTCGAGTTTGCCGAGGAACTGGGCAATACCTTCACCCAGGCCTCGGAGGCGGATATCGCCATGCTCCGGGACGTCAGCGACGAGTTGATCGAGGCCTGGGCCGATCGGGTCAGCCGTGGCGATCTGGATGCCCGGGAGGCGCTGAGCTTCTTCCGCGAGCAGCTGTCCGTGGCGGCAGACGGCGATGGCATCGAATCGCGTGTGGCGCAGGAATGACCCCCGCCAGGAGCTGACCATGACTAGCATGTCGACCCGCTGGTCGCGCGTCGGCCGGGTCCTGCAGCTGGGGCTGGAGGGGGTGGCGGGCGCCACCCTCTTCGCCATGATGCTGTTGACCACGGCGGACGTGACCGGCCGCTACTTCTTCAATGCGCCGATTCTCGGTGCCGTCGAGCTGACCCAGCTGATGCTGGCGGCGGTGATCTTCCTGTCGCTGCCGGTGGTGTGCTGGCGCGAGGAGCACATCAGCGTCGACCTGCTCGATGCGATCTTCCCGGGGCGCTGGATCTGGCTGCGCCAGGTGATCGTCAACCTGATCGTCACCGCGGCCCTGTGGGTGATGGCCGGACGGGTCTGGGCGCTGGGCGTGCGGGCCTTCGACTGGGGTGACGTGACCGAGTTCCTGCGCATTCCCGTGGGCTACCTGATCACCCTGATGGCGATCATGCTGGCGGTCTCCGCCCTGCTCACCCTGGGTCGCGCGCTGGGCTACCTGCTCGAGGGCGTAGGCGTGGTCACACGCGGTGGGCCGCTGAGCCCGGGAGGCGATCAATGATCGAGTCATTCTATGGATTCGCCGCCCTGCTGCTGCTGGCCTTCCTGCGGGTGCCGCTGGCGTTCGCCATGGGCATCGTCGGCTTCGTCGGCTTCTATTACCTGACCGGCAACTGGAGCGCCGCCGAGGCGATGGCCGCACGGCGGGTGGTCGACACCGGCATGGACTACGGGCTGTCGGTGATCCCGCTGTTCATCCTGATGGGCAACTTCGTCTCCCATGCCGGGCTGTCGGATGCGCTGTTCCGGGCCTCCAACGGCTTCCTCGGCCACCGCAAGGGCGGCCAGGCCATGGCCACCATCGTCGCCTGCGGCGGCTTCAGCGCGATCTGCGGTTCGAGCCTGGCCACGGCGGCGACCATGGGGCGTGTGGCGATGCCGCAGATGCGCAAGTACGGCTACAAGGACTCGCTGGCCGCGGCGTCGATCGCCGCCGGCGGCACCCTGGGCATCCTGATCCCGCCCAGCGTGATGCTGGTGATCTACGGCATCCTCACCGAGACGAGCATCCGCGAGCTGTTCGCCGCGGGCTTCATTCCCGGGATGCTGGGCATCGTCATGTATCTCGCGGCGGTGAAGTGGGTGCTGTGGCGCGACCCCGCGGCCGGCCCGGCCGGCGAGCGGGTGGCCTGGCCTGAGCGGATCGCCGCGCTGAAGAGCGTGGGCAGCACCCTGGCGCTGTTCGTGCTGGTGATCGGCGGCATCTACCTGGGGGTGTTCACGCCCACCGAGGCCGCCGGGATCGGCGCCATGGGGGCCTTCGTGATCGCCCTGTTGCGTCGCGCGCTGACCCCGCGGGTGCTCATGAACGTGCTGATGGACACGGTGCGCACCACCGCGATGCTGTTCGCGGTGGTGCTCACGGCGCTGATCTTCGCCAACTTCATCAACCGCGCCGGGCTGCCGAATGACCTGCTGGCCGTCGTCAACGGGCTCGACGTGGCGCCCTTCGTGGTGATCCTGGTGATCCTGGCGATCTACGTGCTGCTGGGCTGCGTGTTCGAGAGCATGTCGATGCTGCTGCTGACGGTGCCGGTGTTCTTCCCGGTGGTGGCGGGGCTGGGCTATGACCTGGTGTGGTTCGGGATCCTGGTGGTGATCGTGATCGAGATCAGCCTGATCACGCCGCCGGTGGGGATGAACGTCTTCGTGCTGCGGGCGGTGCTGCCGGACGTGTCGACGGGGACGATCTTCCGCGGGGTGACGCCGTTCTGGGTGGCGGGCACGGCGCGCGCGTTGCTGGTGCTGGTGTTCCCGGGTATCGTGCTGTTCCTGCCGCAACTGCTCTACTGACGACCTCCGCCAGCCGGCAGGGCTTGGCGTATCGAGATGGACTGGGAGAACGCTGATGGACCGCAAGCCAGACTCGCGGGCGCAACAGGGTGAGCGGCAAGACAACGAACGCGAAGGCTTGCCCTCCAAGCATGAGCTGGACCTCGACCAGTTCCTGCCCTATCGGCTCAACAGCCTGGCCGATCGCATCAGCGACGAACTGGCGAGAATGTACGAGGAGCGCTACGCGCTCAACGTGGCCCAGTGGCGGGTGCTGGCCTGGCTCAGCCATCGTGACGTGCTCAACGCCAAGCAGATCTGCGAGGCGACGCGCATGGACAAGGCGCGGGTCTCGCGGGCGGTACAGGCGCTGGTGGATCGCGGCCTGATCAGCCGCAGCCCCTCGAGCCGCGACCAGCGGCTGCACGACCTGCGCCTCACCGAGGCGGGTCAGGCACTGCTCGCCGAGCTGATTCCCGAGGCCCAGGCCTGGGAGGCCGAACTGGTGGCGACCCTGACGGCGGGCGAGTATCGCGACCTGCTGCATGCGATGCGCAAGCTCGAACGCCAACTCGAGCGTATTGGCTGATGCGTCATGTGGACTTGTGTCGCAGAAGCCCGGCCAGTGGCCGGGCTTCTGCGTGACCGGGGGGCTACCAGGGCTCGGGGATCTTGCCCCCCAGCCGGGCGGTGATCTCGGCGGCGGTCCCGCGCACCAGCTCGCCGAGCTCGCCCAGCCGGGGCTCGGGAATGCGGGCCACTGGCCCCGAGACCGAGATGGCGGCGAGCGGGATGCCGTGTTCGTCGTGGATACAGGCGGCCACGCAGTGCAGGCCGATGGCGTGCTCCTCGCGATCGCAGGCGTAGCCGAGCCGGCGCACCTCGGCGAGGCCCCGGCGCAGCGCCTCGGGGGTGTGCAGGGTGTTCTCGGTGACCCGGGCCAGGCCGCGCTCGTCGAGGACGCGCTCGAACTCGTCGTCGGGCAGCCAGGCCATCAGCGCCTTGCCTACCCCGGAGGCGTGCAGCGGCGCCCGGGAGCCGAGGCGGGTGATCATGCGCATCATCTGCGGCGATTCGCTCTGGGCGAGGAACACCGCGGTACTCCCGTCGCGGATGCCGAGGTTGGCGGTCTCGCCGGTCTCGGCGGTGAGGCGCCGCAGGAAGGGGCGGCTGGTGGCCACGAAGTCGCGGGCCTCGAGGAAACTGTTGCCGATGCGGAAGGTCTTGACATCGATCTTCCAGAGCCCGAGCTCGTTGTCCTGGGTCACGAAGCCCTGGCCCTGCAACGCCTGGAGCAGGCGATGGGTGGTGGAGGGCGCCAGGTCGGCCTGTTCGGCGATCTCCGAGAGTGCCAGGCCGCCGGGGCTGGCCGCCAGGAGCTCGAGCATGTTGAGCCCGCGGACCAGCGACTGGCTGTGACCGCTGGTGCTCTTGCCCGACCCGGCGGGTCGCCCCGCCGTTCTGCGCTTGCCTTCACTCACCTGCTGATCTCCCTCGTCCCGCGACAAAAGCCACAGCATACCCCGTCGAGGCGAGGCTGTCTCGGTTACGGAAATGGCTTCCATTCGAAGCTCGTGACGCCCGTTTGGCGATGTCGCCGGTCAGCGATACCGTCATCGGGGTACGCTTCTCGCTGAGCTCGGGAGAGGCGCATCGCCAAGGGCCGTGTGCCACGCCTGCGACCAACGATGGCCCCCGCTGCCTACTCCGGGGCGCGCAGGGCGATCGCCTCGGCCTTGAGCCTGGCCAGGCGGTCGCCGAACAGGTAGGCGCCGAGGGCCACCAGGATCAGGGCGGCACCGACGAGCATCGAGGCAGAGGGCTGCTCCCGGTTGAGGGTCATGCCCAGCGTCAGGGCCAGCACCGGGGTGATCAGGGTCACCAGCGCCACGGTGGCGGCGGGGAGCCGCGAGAGGATCAGGAAGTAGCACAGGAAGCCCAGCAGTGAGCCGAACAGCGCCAGGTAGAGCACCGACCAGAGCCCGCGGGAGCTGAGCGGGATGGTCAGGGATTCGCCGCTGGTCAGCCACAGGGCGAGGAAGCAGGGCAGGCTGAAGGCCAGGGCGCCCAGGGTCTGCTCCAACGGGCCGAGCCCGGCGGCGACCCGCTGCACGGCGATACCGCTGCCGCTGAAGAGGGTCACCGCGGCCAGCATCATGGCGAGTGCGGCGAGCTGGTCGCGCCCCAGCGCCAGGCTGTCGGCGAACACCACCGCCAGGCCCAGCACGCCGAGGCCGCAGCCGATCCAGTGCCAGCGGCGCAGCTTGGTGGCTCCGGGGAGCGCCTGCAAGATCAGTCCCGAGATCAGCGGCGCCATGCCGAACATCACCGACATCATGCCCGAGGGCAGGCTCAGGGAGGCGTGATAGCTCAGTGCCATGGCACCGAACACCCCGGGTACCGCGGCGGCATAGCTCGCCAGCGCCCGGCGGTCGCGGCGCAGCCGGCGACGCAGGGCGAACAGGATCACCAGGCCGACGAGGAAGGCGATCAGCATGCGCAGCATCACGCTGCCCACCGGAGCGCCGGCCTCGGCGCTCCACTTGATGGCCAGCGGTGTGGAGGCCCACACCAGCACCACGATCAGATAGGCCGGTCCGGTCGGCATGTCGGAAGTCCTGTGAGGAAAAGCCGCCGCGTCGATGCGACGCGGCGGCTTGCTGTCACGGCCGGGGCGAGGGGGTCACCCCTCGTAGTTGGTCTCGGAGTAGAGCACCCGCACGCGCAGGGTGTGTTCGACATGGCGCAAGGCGTCGAGGGCCTGGGGGCCGTAGGCCTTGTCCACGTCGATGACCACGTAACCGACCTTCTCGTTGGTCTGCAGGTACTGGCCCGAGATGTTGATATCGTTCTCGGAGAGCACCCGGTTGATCTCGGAGAGCACCCCCGGCACGTTGTCGTGAATGTGCAGCAGGCGGTGCTTGTCCGGGTGGGCCGGCAGGGCGACCTCCGGGAAGTTGACCGAGGTGACGGTGGTGCCGTTGTCGGAGTAGGTGATCAGCTTCTCGGAGACCTCGATGCCGATGTTCTCCTGGGCCTCCAGGGTGGAGCCGCCGACGTGCGGGGTGAGGATGACGTTGTCCAGGCCGCGCAGCGGGCTGACGAACTCCTCGTTGTTGCCCTTGGGCTCCACCGGGAAGACGTCGATGGCGGCGCCATTGAGCTTGCCGGCGGAGAGTGCCTCGGCCAGCGCCTCGATCACCACCACGCTGCCGCGGGAGGCGTTGATCAGGATCCCGCCCTGCTTCATCAGGGCGATCTGCTCCTGGCCGATCATCCACTTGGTGGAGGGCACCTCGGGCACGTGCAGACTGACCACGTCGGCCCGGGCCAGCAGTTCCTCGAGGCTGGCCACCTGGCGCGCGTTGCCCATGGCCAGCTTGGCCACCACGTCGTAGTAGATGACGTCGAAGCCCAGCGACTCGGCGAGCACCGAGAGCTGCGAGCCGATGCTGCCATAGCCGATGATCCCCAGGGTCTTGCCGCGCGCCTCGTGGGAGTTCTTCGCCGACTTCAGCCAACCGCCCTGGTGGGCACGGGCGCTCTTCTCGGGAATCCCGCGCAGCAGCATGATCGCCTCGGCCAGTACCAGCTCGGCCACCGAGCGGGTATTGGAGTAGGGGGCGTTGAACACCGGGATGCCGCGGATGAGGGCGGCGGTCAGGTCGACCTGGTTGGTGCCGATGCAGAAGCAGCCCACGGCGACCAGTTTCTCGGCCGCGGCGAAGACGCGCTCGGTGAGCTGGGTACGGGAGCGGATGCCGAGGAAGTGGACATCGCGGATCTTCTCGATCAGCGTCTCCTCGTCGAGCGAGGTCGGCAGATGCTCGATGTTGGTGTAGCCGGCGTTCAGGAAATTGTCCACCGCGCTCTGGTGGACGCCCTCGAGCAGCAGGATCTTGATCTTGCTCTTGTCCAGGGACGTTTTGGCCATGGTCGAATCAACCCCTTCTTCGGTGCGAGCCGCATGCTGTGTCGTGACGGTGAGAGCCTGGTGGCCAGCCGATCAGGAACGGCCGCGGGCTAGGGCAGGCTCGAAACAGGGCGCCTATGATAGCACAGTGGGCATGAGCGAAGATGAAAATGCTGCGCTGCTCCAATGAGCCGACCGCATGTTGTCTCACTCCGTACCGGGGCAGACGACCCCCCGGGGAGAGCGTGTATACTGTCGCCTTCCTGGATTCGTGACTGGCAAGAGGTTCCATGGCAGAGCGTGACGAGCGGTCGCCCGACCTGGCGGAAGGCGAGGAAGCCCGGATGGATTTCGCCGCCACCGTCGAGCGGCTCGAGCAGTTGGTGGAACGGCTGGAGTCCGGCGAGCTGTCGCTGGAGGGCTCGCTGTCCGCCTTCGAGCAGGGCGTACGCCTGGCCCGCGATGCCCAGCGCCGCCTGGACGAGGCGGAGCTCAAGGTGCGCACCCTGATCGAGGGGCCCGAGGGGAGCATCGAGCTCGAGCCCTTCGCCGCCCCGCCTGCGGAGGACGCCGGTGAACGCTGATCACCTGGCGGCCCGCCTGGCCGCCGACCGGGCACGGGTCGATGCGCGTCTCGAGGCGCTTTTCGTGGAGCGCGCGGTGCCGGCGCCGCGGCTCGAGGCCGCCATGCGTCACGGCGTGCTGGTGGGCGGCAAGCGCCTGCGGCCGGTGCTGGTCTATGCCGCCGGCCGGGCCCTGGGGGCCCGGCCGGCCGACCTGGATGCCCCGGCCATGGCACTGGAACTGATCCACGCCTATTCGCTGGTCCACGACGACCTGCCGGCCATGGACGACGATGACCTGCGACGCGGCCAGCCCACGGTGCATCGTGCCTATGACGAGGCCACGGCGATACTGGCCGGCGACGCCCTGCAGACCCTGGCGTTCGAGGTGCTGGCCCGGTCCGCCCACCCGCGGTTGCCGGCGCTGATGCTGACGCTGGCCGTGGCCGCCGGTCGCGACGGCATGGCCGCCGGCCAGGCGCTGGACCTCGCCGCCGTCGGTGGCCATCCGGATGTCGAGGCCCTGGCCACCATGCATGGCCACAAGACCGGTGCGCTGATCCGTGCCGCGGTGCGCCTGGGTGGCCTGGTCGCGGTGGACGAGGCCGACCCGCGCCTCGCGGCCCTGGAGGCCTATGCCGAGGCCATCGGCCTGGCCTTCCAGATCCACGACGACGTGCTCGACGTGACCGGCGACACCGCGACCCTGGGCAAGGCGTCCGGGGCCGATGCCGCCCGCGACAAGCCGACCTATCCGGTCCTGCTGGGACTCGACGGGGCTCGGGCGCGGGCTGATGCGCTGGTCGAGGAAGCCATTGCCGCCCTCGCGCCGTTGGGCGAGCACGCCACGCCGCTGGCCGAACTGGCCCGCTACATGATCGAGCGTGACCACTGACGACGACAGATGACCCCATGAAGCTGTTCGATGACATTCCCGTCGAGCGTCCGGCCACGCCGCTGCTCGATACCCTGGAGACGCCGGCGGCCCTGCGCGCCATGTCCATGTCCCAGCTGCTGCAGGTCGCCGACGAGCTGCGCGCCTACCTGCTCTACAGCGTGGGCGTGAGTGGCGGCCACTTCGGTGCGGGCCTCGGCGTGGTGGAGCTCACCGTGGCCCTGCACCAGGCGCTGGAGACGCCCCACGACCGCCTGGTATGGGACGTGGGCCACCAGGCCTATCCCCACAAGATTCTCACCGGGCGTCGCGAGGCGATGTTGAGCATTCGCCGCTATGGGGGCCTCGCCGCCTTCCCGCGGCGCGCCGAGTCGAAATACGACACCTTCGGCGTGGGCCACTCCAGCACCTCGGTCTCGGCGGCGCTGGGCATGGCCCTGGCCGCCCGCACCCGTGGCGAGAAGCGTCGGGTCTGCGCGGTGATCGGTGACGGCGCCCTGACCGCCGGCATGGCCTTCGAGGCGCTGGCCCATGCCGGCCATGTCGATGCCAACCTGCTGGTGGTGCTCAACGACAACGAGATGTCGATCTCCGAGAACGTCGGCGGCATCGCCAGCTACCTGGCGCGGATCCTGGCCAGCAAGCCCTATACCACCATGCGTGAGGGCGGCAAGAAGGTGCTCTCGCACCTGCCCGGAGCGCTGGAGCTGGCGCGGCGCACCGAGGAGCACATGAAGGGCATGGTCAGCCCGGCGACGCTGTTCGAGGAGATGGGCTTCAACTATATCGGCCCCATCGACGGCCACGATCTGCCGCTGCTGGTGGAGACCCTGCACAACATGCGCGACCTGGAAGGTCCCCAGTTCCTGCACGTGAAGACCCGCAAGGGCCGCGGTTTCCTGCCCGCCGAGGCCGACCCCATCGGCTACCACGCCATCACCAAGCTCGAGAAGAACGACGAGGCGCCGCCACTGGCCCCGGTCGCGCCGCCGCCGGTCGAGAAAAAGAAAAAGCGCAAGTACTGCAACGTCTTCGGCGACTGGATCTGCGACATGGCGGCGGCCGACGAGCGGCTGATCGGCATCACCCCGGCGATGCGCGAGGGCTCGGACCTGATCCGCTTCTCCCAGGAGTATCCCGAGCGCTACTACGATGTGGCGATCGCCGAGCAGCATGCGGTGACACTGGCTGCCGGCCTGGCCTGCGAGGCAATGAAGCCGGTGGTGGCGATCTATTCCACTTTCCTGCAGCGCGGCTACGATCAGCTGATCCACGACGTGGCGGTACAGGAGCTCGACGTCACCTTCGCCATCGACCGCGCCGGGCTGGTGGGCGAGGACGGGCCGACTCATCACGGCGCCCTGGATTTCTCCTTCCTGCGCTGCGTGCCCGGCATGGTGGTGCTGGCGCCTGCCGACGAGGCCGAGTGCCGTGCCATGCTCAGCGCCGCCTATCACCATCCCGGCCCCGCCGCGGTGCGCTATCCCCGGGGCACCGGCCCGGGCGTCGAGATTCCCGCCCATCTGGAGCCCGTCGAGATCGGCAAGGCCGAGCGGCGTCGCCAGGGGCGTGCAGTGGCGCTGCTGGCCTTCGGCAGCCTCAACACCGCCGCCGCCGAGGTGGCCGAGCGCCTCGATGCCACGCACCTCAACATGCGCTCCATCAAGCCGCTGGACCGCGACGCGGTGCTCACCGCGGCCGACGAGCACGACCTGCTGGTGACGCTCGAGGAGAACGTGGTGGCCGGCGGTGCCGGGAGTGCGGTCAACGAGCTGCTGGTCGCCGAGGGCGTGCAGGTGGAGGTCCTCAACCTCGGCCTGCCCGACGCCTTCGTCGAGCACGGCAAGCCCGCCGAGCTGCTCACCGAGTGCGGCCTGGATGCCGACGGCGTCGAGGCGGCGGTTCGCACCCGGCTGCCCTGATCCCTTTTTCTCTCCTTTCCCGGGCCCGGGGCGGCAAATGGCGCCTCCGGGGCCGCTCCGTCGTCGTTGGCGACTGCTGGCAGGCCCGTGCCCCGCTCACCGAGCCGCCTGGCCGCCCCCGAGCGTCCCGACGCCTCTTCGGGTGGCCAGTGATGGCCTCAGGCCAGTGGCTGACCGTCGTCATCGCTGAGATTAAGTGGCGTTAATTTCTTATATTCTTGTAGAAGATCTCCTACAAGGCGTGTAAGTCAGCGGTTTCTGCTTTGCTTCAGAGTGGGGGCGTTGGTGGCAATAGGTGGCCTTTTGCCACACGTTGTTGACGATTTCCTGCAAGTTGAGCCGTTTCGGTCCAGTCGGATGTGCCTCGTTTCAGCGCCATTCTCCCGTTTGGCACTCGCCTCCTGTACGACTAA
This sequence comes from Halomonas sp. LMYGS-3, assembly GCF_059509875.1. NCBI lineage: Bacteria > Pseudomonadati > Pseudomonadota > Gammaproteobacteria > Oceanospirillales > Halomonadaceae > Halomonas > Halomonas sp. LMYGS-3. The sequence continues at coordinate 304,132 of NZ_JCAKFQ010000001.1, forward strand.
CCTCACGCCTCATTACAGCGATATCGACGATGCCCCGCGCATGGGCCGGTTGGCGGCGTGCGCCTCTGCCGTTCGTGGCTGTCGCGACATCGGGCTCCACCGGTCGTGGCATCGTTCAAGTGAACAGTGGTACGTCAGGGAGCTCCACCATGGCAAAGGAAGGGACCGTTGCGCCGAAAGAGCGCATCAACATCAAGTATGTGCCGGCCACCGGCGATCAGCAGGCGGAAACCGAGCTGCCGCTCAAGCTGCTGGTGGTGGGGGACTTCAAGGGAGGGGCCGAAGCGACGCCGATCGAGGAGCGCGACAAGGTCTCGGTGGACAAGAACAACTTCCAGTCGGTGATGCGTGAGGCGGGGCTCGGCCTGCAGGCGTCGGTGCCCAATCGCCTCGCCGACGGCGACGAGCCCGCCGACCTCCCGGTCGACCTGGCGTTCCAGTCGCTCGGCGATTTCGCCCCCGACAGCGTGGCGCGACAGGTGCCGGAATTGCGCAAGCTGGTCGAGCTGCGCGAGGCGCTGGTCGCCCTCAAGGGGCCGCTGGGCAATGTGCCGGCCTTCCGCGATCGGCTGCAGAAACTGCTGGAGAGCGACGACGCGCGTCAGCAGTTGCTCGCGGAGCTCGAGTTGCTCGATACGAACGACAAGGGTGATGCCTGATACCGCATCGAGCGGGTGATGGCAGGCGACGCAAGCCAGGCATAAGGACGCGAGGCAATTTCATGAGCGATACGGCACAAACGCAGGACCAGGCCGCCGAGGCGCGGGCCACCGACTCCCTTCTCGACCAGGTGATGGCACAGACGCGCCTGGCACCGACCGAGGAAGGCTACGACATCGCCAGGCAGGGCGTGGCGGCGTTCATCGCCGAGCTGCTGCAGAGCGGCAACGAGGCTCTCCAGGTCAACAAGGCGGTGGTCGACCGCATGATCGTCGAGCTGGACCGCAAGATCGGCAGCCAGGTGGACGAGATCCTCCACGATCCGGGCTTCCAGCAGCTCGAGTCGGCCTGGCGCGGGCTCAAGCTGCTGGTCGATCGCACCGACTTCCGCGAGAACATCAAGCTCGACCTGCTGCATGCCACCAAGGGCGAACTGCTCGAGGACTTCGAGTTCGCGCCCGAGCTCAGCCAGAGCGGGCTCTACCAGCACGTCTATGCGGCGGAGTACGGCCAGTTCGGCGGTGAGCCGGTGGCCGGCATCATCGGTCACTACGACTTCTCGCCGTCGACCCCGGACATCAAGCTGCTGCAGTACACCTCGGCGGTGGGGGCCATGGCCCATGCCCCCTTCCTCTCCTCGGTGGCGCCGAGCTTCTTCGGCATCGACAGCTTCGAGGAGCTGCCCAACATCAAGGACTTCAAGGCCATCTTCGAGGGCCCGAAGTACGCCCGCTGGCGCAGCCTGCGCGAGTCCGAGGATGCCCGCTACCTGGGGCTGACCGCGCCGCGCTTCCTGCTGCGCATGCCCTACGACCCGGTCGAGAACCCGGTCAAGAGCTTCAATTATTGTGAAACGGTGAGCGAGGACCACGAGCACTACCTGTGGGGCAACACCGCCTACCTGCTCGCCGAGCGGCTCACCGACAGCTTCGCCAAGTACCGCTGGTGCCCCAACATCATCGGGCCGCAGAGCGGCGGCGCCGTCGAGAACCTGCCGGTGCACACCTACGAGGCGCTGGGTCAGCTGCAGGCCAAGATCCCCACCGAGGTGCTGGTCACCGACCGCCGCGAGTTCGAGATGGCCGAGGAGGGCTTCATCTCGCTGACCATGCGCAAGGGCAGCGACAACGCCGCCTTCTTCTCCGCCAACTCGGTGCAGAAGCCCAAGGTCTTCGCCAACACCGCCGAGGGCAAGGCCGCCGAGACCAACTTCAAGCTCGGCACCCAGCTGCCCTACATGTTCATCATCAATCGCCTGGCGCACTACATCAAGGTACTGCAGCGCGAGCAGATCGGCTCCTGGAAGGAGCGCCAGGACCTCGAGCGCGAGCTCAACGCCTGGATTCGCCAGTACGTCGCCGACCAGGAGAACCCGCCGGCCGAGGTACGCAGCCGTCGTCCGCTGCGGGCCGCCTCGATCCAGGTCTCGGACGTCGAGGGTGACCCGGGCTGGTATCAGGTCTCCATGGCGGTACGCCCGCACTTCAAGTACATGGGCGCCAATTTCGAGCTGTCGCTGGTGGGACGCCTCGACAAGGAGTAGGGAGTGCCGCTGCCATGACCCTTCACCGTGGTGGCGTGCTCGGCAACCGGTTGTTCGAGCGCCTGGCCGGACAGCCGGCCGAGCCAGGTGGCGAGGCGAGCCTTGCCGACACCGTCGCGTCCATCAAGCGTCATCTCGTCGACCTGCTCAACAGCCACCCGGGGCACAGCGAGTGCGCGCCGGCGCTGGGGCTGCTGGACTTCAACGACGCCACCATCGGCGTGCTCGATCTGGAACTCAACATCCAGCGCGCCATCCGCCAGTGCATCGAACGTTTCGAACCGCGCGTACAGCGGGTGGAGGTCGAGTCGTTGCCCCATGGCGGCGACCCCCTGCAACTGCGCTTCCAGGTTCACGCGACCCTGGATCTTGGCCGGGACAACGCTCAGACCACCATCGATCTGTTGCTCAACGACAAACGCTACCAGTGCCTGAACTGAGCACCTAAGCACCCAGGGAACGAGGCGCGCATGCTCAATCGCTACTACCGGGACGAGCTCGACTTTCTGAAGCGGCAGGGGCGGGAGTTCGCCGACGCCGATCCCGGCCTCAGCCGCTTCCTCTCCGAGCGCAGCACCGATCCGGATGTCGAGCGCCTGCTGGAGGGCTTTGCCTTCCTGACCGGTCGCATGCGCGAGAAGGTCGAGGACGAGTTCCCCGAGCTGACCCACTCGCTGATCGGCATGCTGTGGCCCAACTACCTGCGCCCGGTACCGAGCATGACGGTGGTGCAGTTCACGCCGAAATGGCATGCCCTGAGCGCCTGCCAGCGTGTCGCGGCGGGCACCTCGCTGGGGTGCCGGCCGGTGGACGGCACGGCCTGCCGCTTCCGTACCTGCCACGAGGTGGCGCTCTACCCCCTCGAGCACGCCGGCGTCGAGGCGCGCCACTCCCGCGAGGCCTCGGTCGTCGAGCTGAATCTCGACGTGCACAGCGACCAGCCGCTCGATGCCCTGGGCATCGACGACCTGCGCCTGCACCTGGGCGGCAACGGCTACACGGCCCGCAGCCTCTACCTGTGGATGAGCCATTACCTGTCGCGCCTCGAGCTCGAGGTCGACGGCGAGCGCGTGCCGCTGCCGGGCAGCCTGCTGCAGCCGGTGGGCTTCGAGCGCGAGCACGCCCTGCTGCCCTATCCGCGCAACGCCTACCAGGGCTACCGCATCCTGCAGGAGTACCTCTGTTTCCCCGAGGCCTTCCACTTCATCGACCTGGCCTCGCTGGGACGCCACCTGCCCGCGCGTCAGGCGCGACGGTTGACGCTGCGCTTCGTCTTCTCGCGCACCCTGCCGGCCGATGCCCGGGTGCGCGACGAGCACCTGGCGCTCTACTGCACGCCGGCCATCAACCTGTTCTCCCACGACGCCGATCCCATCGACCTGAGCGGCGAGCGCAGCGAGTACCGCATTCGCCCCAGCAGTCGCGTCCCGTCGCACTACGAGGTGTTCAGCGTCGATGCGGTCAACGGCTGGCTGGAGAGCGAGTCCGGCAAGGTGCGCGGCGAGCCGCGCACCTATGTGCCGTTCGAAAGCTTCCAGCATCAGATCGAGCGCGATCGCGACCGCCAGGCGCTCTACTACCGGGTGCGGGTGCGCGACAGCCTGCGCGGCGACGGCTTCGATCACGACATCGCCTTCGTGCGCGGCGACGAACGGGCGTGCCTCGGCATGCGCGAGACCATCTCGCTGCGGCTGACCTGCAGCAACCGCGAGCTGCCCGAGCGGCTGACCGTGGGCGATGTCTGCGTGTCCACCGAGAGCAGCCCCGTGCACGCCGACTTTCGCAACATCACCCGGCCGACACCGGCCCTGCGGCCGACCCTCGACGGCAGCCTGCTGTGGACGCTGATCTCCAACCTGTCGCTCAACTACCTGTCGCTGCTCGAGCGGGACGCGCTGTGCTCGGTGCTGCGCGCCTACGACTTCCGGGCGCTGGTCGACCGCCAGGCGGAGCGCGTCTCCCAGATGCGCCTGGCGGGCATCACCGCCATCGAGACGCAATCCATCGACCGGCTCAAGCGTGGCCTGCCGATACGGGGCCTGCGCTCGGTCATGACCCTCGATCAGGAGGCCTTCGGCGACGAGGGCAGCCTCTACCTGTTCGGCAGCGTGCTGGCACGGTTCTTCTCGCTCTACGCCAGCATCAACTCGTTCCACGAACTGCACGTCATCAATCGACACAACCGTGAGCGTTACACATGGACCTTGCAGTCGGGCCAGCAGCCTCTGATGTAGCGCCGGCGGCCCTGCTCGAGGGGGCCCGACGCTACGACTTCTACCAGCTCGTCGAGCTGCTGCATCGCCACCACGACGATGATCTCGAAGGTGGTGGTGGCGGTAGCGTGCCCGAACGGGTGCGTTACAAGGCGTCGGCGTCGCTGGGCTTCCCCGGCAGCGACGTGGTGGCCCTGGCCCCCGGTGACGACGGTGGCTACGAGCTGGAAGTCAGTTTCCTCGGGCTGCAGGGCGCCCAGTCGCCGCTGCCCGGCTATTACCTCGAGAGCCTGGCCCACGACGCCGCGCACCACGAGGGCGCCGCCGGCGACTTCCTCGATTTCTTCAATCATCGCCTGCTGACCCTGGTCCATCGCGCCTGGCGCAAGTATCGCCACTATGTGCGCTACCAGGATGGCGCCAGCGACGGCTTCTCCGCCGCCATCTTCGCCCTGGTGGGGCTGGCCGACAGCGAGCTGCGCGGCGAGACGCCGATCAACTGGAGCAAGATGCTCGCCTACGCCGGCCTGCTGGCGGGGCGGTCGCGCTCGCCAGAGGTGGTGTGCAGCATCGTCGGCCACTGCTTCGACCTCGACGACGTCCACCTCGAGGAGTGGGTCCACCGCTGGGTCGACATTCCCGAGGACCAGCGCAGCCGTTCCGGCAGGTCGGCGATGACGCTGGGTGAGGACATGATCGCCGGTGAACGCGTCGCCGACATCGGCGGCAAGTTCGCGCTCTGCCTGAGGGGCCTGAGCCTCGAGCGCTTCCGCGACTTCCTGCCTGACGGGGGCGAACACGCGCCGCTCAGGACCCTGGTGGACTTCGTGCTGCGCGAGCCGCTGGCCTACGACCTGGAGCTCGAGCTGCTGCCCAGTGCCGTGCGACCGATGCGCCTGGGCGAAGCCGGCAGCTGCCAGCTCGGCTGGACCACCTTCGTCGACCCCGAGTCCGGTGATGCCTCCAGGCGTCGCCGGGTACGCATCCAGATGACAGGCTGAACGCCCCATGCAAGCCGCTTACCCTCATGCCACCGAGCGCCATGCCACTGCCCACACGGCCATCACCCTGGTGGTCATCAACAGCGAGCGCCTGGAAGGCCGCTCCACCAGCAGCCACGTCTTTCACGAGGCCGGGGGCTCCCTGGGCAGCGGGGCGGGCGACGACTGGTTGCTGCAGGACCATGCCGGGCGCATCCGCCCCGGTCACGCCCAGATCCAGCGCCAGGACGGCCGCTTCTGCCTGATCGACCGCAGCGGCCATACCTTCATCAACCACGCCACCCTGCCGCTCGGCCGTGACCGGCGGGTCGCCCTGCGCGACGGCGACGAGCTGCGCCTCGGCGAGTATCACCTGCGGGTGCACCTCGGCGACCGCCAGGCCAGTCAGCCCGGGGCTCAGCCGCTGACGGCGCTGATCAATGAGGAGCAGGAGGCGCTGGCCGGGCAGGGCATGCCGCTGGTCCAGGCCTCGTCGGCGGCGGGCATGGTGCCGCCGCGGCACGACGACCCCCTGGCGGCGCTCGGCGAAGCGACGCCCGGCGCCAGCCATCGCGACCCGCTCACCGCCCTGGAGCACCCTGACGAGGACGCGATCGACGTCACCGATCCCCTGCTCGACGAGCTGGAAGGCGCGAGCACGGCCGGCATGGAATACGGCTCACGGGAGCGGCACGACGCGCTACGGACCAAGCCGACGATTCGACGACACGAGGACACCATGGAGATGAACAGGGAAATGGACGAACGGCTGCTGAACGACCTGGAGCGCTCGGTCGGCGAGCAACTCGAGGACCGCTGGCAGGAGGCGACGCCGGTCGCCACCGGGCATGTCGGCGCGGATCCCCTGCTGCGCGCCCTGGGGGCCGACCTGCGCTTCCGCGACAGCGCGGAGCAGCAGGCCTTCCTCGAGGAGGCCGGCAATACCCTGCGTGCCACCATCGACGGCCTGCAGGCGCTGCACCGGGCCCAGGACGACAGCCGCTATCCGCTGCGCGATCGGCGCTTGCAGCCCATCGAGGACAACCCCCTGCGCCTGGGGCAGCCCTTCGGCGAGACCGTGGAGACCCTGTTCTCCGCCCGGCGCAGCCCGGTGCACCTCTCGGCACCGGCGGCCGTGGCCGAATGCCTGGCCCACCAGGGGCAGCACCAGGCGGCGGTCGAGGAGGCCATCGGCCAGGCGCTGCAGTCGATTCTCGACGCCTTCGCTCCCGACGCCCTGCTCAAGCGCTTCCATGCCTATCGGGGTGCCGGTAACCGCCTCGAGGACGAGGGGGGCTGGGCCTGGGAGATGTATCGCCACTACTACCAGGAGCTGAACTCCGGCCGACAGCAGGGCTTCGCCAAGCTGTTCTGGGAGGTCTTCGAGCAGGCCTACGACCAGTCGGTGCGCCGCCAGCAGCGGGAGGGCGCATGAGCAGGGCTCGACAGCTGGCCTGGCTGTGGGTGGTCGTGGCGGCGCTGCTGCTCGGCGGCTGTGCTTCGACCCGTGAAGCGGCCGGCAAGACCTGGCAGGTCATGAAGGATCCCGCGATCCCGGTGGGCTATCCCGAGGCACGGCCGACCCGGGTCGACCTCGCCATGGTCGCCGAGCCCGGGGTCAACCCCAACGTCGACGGCGACGGCACGCCGCTGCGCTTCCAGCTCCTGCAGCTCAAGGACGACTCCATGCTGATGGCCGCCGACCATGACCAACTGCGCAACGACCTCGAGGAGGCCCTGGGCACCAACTACCTGACCCATGACGACTTCACCCTGCTGCCCGGGCAGTGGAAGTTCTATGAACCCTTCGAGGTCGACGAACAGACGCGCTACATCGGCATCATCGCCTTCTACAGCGCCCCCGACCAGGCCCAGTGGAAGAAGGTGGTCAAGATCGATGCCCAGGGCGGTGACTACCACCTGCTGGTGCACCTGCGTGAGCTCGAGGCCGAGCTGAGGAAGGAAGAGTAATGGCCAGCCGCAACCGAGTGGTATGGAGCGAAGGGCTGTTCATCAAGCCGCAGCACTTCCAGCAGCAGCAGCGCAGCCTGGAGGGGCTGCTCGATGCCCGCCTGCGTGGCGTCAGCCACTACCTCCACGGCTTTTTGATGCTGGAGCTCAACGCCGAATTCCTGAGCTTCGGGCGCATCGCCATCAGCCGTGCCAGCGGGGTGATGCCGGACGGCACCGCCTTCCAGCTGCCCGACGACGACATCGAACCGCAGCCGCTGGAGATCGACGACCCGGGGATCACCAACCAGATCGTCTACCTGGGCCTGCCGCTGGCCACCGATGCGGTGGGCGAGGTGCGCTGGCCCGGCGACGACCTGCCGGCGCGCTATCGGCTCTCCCAGCGCGGCGTGCGCGACCTGCACTCCCGCGACGGCGACAGCACCGAGCTCGACGTGGCGCGGGTCGCCCCCCGCCTGCTGCTCGAGCGCGACGACCGCAGTGCCTACGCCTGCCTGGCGGTGGCGCGCATCGTCGAGCGGCGCCCCGACGGCAGCCTGGTGCTCGACGAGCAGTTCCTGCCGACCCTGCTCAACGTCCAGGCGGCGCCCTCCCTGCAACGCTTCGTCGGCGAGATGGCCGGCCTGATGCGCGAGCGGGCGCGCAACATCGCCCAGCGTCTCTCGACGCCTCACCAGACCGGGGTGGCCGACGTCTCCGACTTCATGCTGCTGCAGCTGCTCAACCGGGCCCAGCCACGCTTCCAGCACCTGGCGCGCCTCGGGCAGCTGCACCCGGAGCGGCTCTTCGACACCATGCTCGAGACCGCCAGCGAGCTGGTCACCTTCACCGACGAGTCGCGGTTGCCGCCGGAGTACCCGGCCTACGACCACGACCACCCCGAGCGTGCCTTCCGCATGCTGATGCAGGGCCTGCGCCAGGCGCTGTCGACGGTGCTCGAGCCACGGGCCCTGGCGATCCAGCTGCAGGCGCGACGCTATGGCCTGCTGGTCGCGCCGCTGTCGGATGCGGGGCTGCTCGACGACGCCGACTTCATCCTTGCGGTACGCGCCGACATGCCCAACGAGCGGCTGCGCAAGCTGTTCCTGCAGCAGACCAAGGTGGCCAGCGTCGAGCGCATCCGCGACCTCATCAGCCTGCAACTGCCGGGGGTGCCGCTGGAGCCTCTGCCGGTGGCGCCGCGCGAGCTGCCCTATCACGCCGGTTACAGCTACTTCCGGCTCGACCGTCAGAGCCAGGCCTGGAGCATGCTCGACGGCGCCAGTGGTTTCGCCTTCCACGTGGCGGGCGAATTTCCCGGCCTGGAAATGCAGTTCTGGGCGATCAGGAGCTAAGCCATGCAAGATCTTGCCACGCCATTCGACCCCGATGCCGGCGCCATCGACCGCTACTCCCCCTCCCGCCACGAGGATCGCATCAACGAGCGGGGGCTGGAGCGGCTGATCCATAGCCATGCCGAGCACCTGGACGCCGACGAGGACTACTGGTTCCGCCTGCGCGGCCACAACCTCAACCCGCTGGTGGATGCCGCCAGCTCGCTGCTGGGCATGGTGGTGCGGGTACGCCAGCTCGACACCGTGAGCGACATCGAGCGGCTCTACCGCCAGGTGGTCGACGAGATCTCGGCGATCGAGATCGAGCTCACCGAACAGGGCTACGACCGCCCCACGCTGCTGGCCTACCGCTATGTGCTCTGCTCGTTCATCGATGAAGCCGTGATGGGCACCGAATGGGGACAGCAGAGCAAGTGGGCGGAGCACTCGCTGCTGACCCGCTTCCACAACGAGACCTGGGGCGGCGAGAAGGTCTTCTCGATCCTCTCCCGGTTGCAGCAGGAGCCGCAGCGCTATCGCGACATGCTGGCCTTCATCTACCTCTGCCTGTGCCTGGGCTTCGAGGGCCGCTACCGGGTCATGACCCATGGCCGCGAGGAGTACGAGCACGTGGTGCGCGCCCTCGGCGACCAGCTCGCGGCGCTCGGCGAGACCCCCGACGACATGCTGACCCGGCCGCTCGACAACGTGGTGCCGGGCCGCCGGCGCCACGGCCGGGGCCTGCCGGTGTGGTCGGTCTTCGCGCTGTTCGGCGCGGCCATGGTGGGGGCCTATCTGGGGTTCTCGTGGTCGCTGGACCAGCAGGCGGCCCAGGTCGGCGCCCTGCTCGATCAGATTTACCGTTAGGAGAGACCATGCTCAGGGTCGCGCTTCCGGCACTCATCGGCCGACTCAACGCCATCTCCCGCCAGGGGCTCGAACAGGCCGCGCTGCTGTGCGCCGAGCAGCAGGCCCCGGAAGTCACCGCCGGCCACCTGCTCCAGGCGCTGATCGACCAGCCGCTGTGCGACCTGCGCTGCCTGCTCGACGGGCAGGGCATCGAGGCCCTCGACCTGCGCGCCCGGCTCGCCGAGGAGTCGCGGCCGCCGCGCGACCTCGAGGTGGCCACGCCGAGTTTCTCGCCGCTGCTGGTGGAGCTGCTCCAGGACGCCTGGCTGCTGGCGACCACCGAGTTCGCTCACGATTCGCTGCGTAGCGGGATGATCTTCACCGCCCTGCTGCACAACGTCGGCCGTTACCTGGGGCCGAAGAGCACCGCGCTGCTGGCCGAGATCAACCGCGAGAGCCTGCGCCGCGACTTCGAGCGGCTGACCCGGGACTCCGCCGAGGCGCCCCGGGACCAGGAGCCGAGCTCGGGTCGCCGCCAGCCCGGCGCGAGCCAGGGCGACAGTGCCCTGGCCCGCTTCGCCACCTCGCTGACCGATCAGGCGCGGCGCGGCGAACTCGACCCGGTGCTGTGCCGCGACCCGGAGATCGACCAGATGCTCGACATCCTCGGCCGCCGGCGCAAGAACAACCCCATCGTCATCGGCGACGCCGGAGTCGGCAAGAGCGCGGTGGTCGAGGGGCTCGCCGCGCGCATCGTGGCCGGCGAGGTGCCGGCGGCGCTGGCCGACGTCGAGCTGCTGGCGCTCGACCTCGGCGCCCTGCAGGCCGGTGCCGCAGTCAAGGGCGAGTTCGAGAAGCGCCTCAAGGCGGTGATCGACGAAGTCAAGAGCGCCCCGCGGCCGACCCTGCTGTTCATCGACGAGGCCCATACCCTGATCGGCGCCGGCAACGCGGAAGGCGGCGGCGACGCCGCCAATCTGCTCAAGCCGGCCCTGGCGCGGGGCGAGCTGCGCACCATCGCCGCCACCACCTGGCGCGAGTACAAGAAGTACGTCGAGAAGGACCCGGCGCTGTCGCGGCGTTTCCAGCCGGTGGCACTGTCCGAGCCCAGCGTCGAGCAGGCGCTGGTGATCCTGCGCGGCCTGCGCGACGTCTACGAGCGCGCCCACGGGGTGCTGGTCGGCGACAGCGGGCTGCGTGCCGCCGCCGAACTCTCGGCCCGCTACCTGGCCGGCCGCAAGCTACCCGACAAGGGCATCGACGTGCTCGATACCGCCTGCGCACGGCTCTCCCAGGCGCTGGACACTCCGCCGCGCCGGCTCAGCCACCTCAAGAGCGAGCACCTGGCCGCCCGGCGCGAGCGCGACCAGCTAGATCGCGAGCGGCTGCTGGGCCGCGAGCCCGACGCCGAGCGCAGCGCCGAGCTGGAGGAGCGGCTGGCCCGCCTCGACGACGAGCTGGTGACGCTGGAGACGGCCTGGGCCGCCCAGCGCGAGTGCGTCGACGCCATTCTCGTCCTGCACCGCCGGCTGCTCGATGACGAGGCCGATGATGCCGACCACGACGGCCTGCGCGCGGCCCTGGTCGAGCAGGAGGCGCGCCTGGCCGCGCTGCAGCAGGAGTTCGCGCTGGTCAACGCCAGCGTCGAGGAGGCGCAGATCGCCCAGGTCATCGGCGACTGGACCGGCGTGCCGGTGGAGCGCATGACCAGCGACGAGCTGACCCGCCTCACCGAGCTACCCGGCTACCTGGGCCAGCTGGTGCAGGGCCAGGACCTTGCCATCGAGCGGGTTCACCGCCACCTGCTCACCGCCCGTGCCGATTTGCGCCGCCCCGGCCGGCCGCTGGGGGCCTTCCTGCTGGTCGGGCCCAGCGGGGTGGGCAAGACCGAGACCGTGGTGCAGATCGCCGAGCGGCTTTACGGCGGTCGCCAGTTCCTCACCACCATCAACATGTCCGAATACCAGGAGAAGCACACCGTCTCGCGGCTGATCGGCTCGCCGCCGGGCTACGTGGGCTTCGGCGAGGGCGGCCTGCTGACCGAGGCGATCCGTCAGCGGCCCTACTCGGTGGTGCTGCTCGACGAAGTGGAAAAGGCCCACCCGGACGTGCTCAACCTCTTCTACCAGGCCTTCGACAAGGGCGAGCTGGCCGACGGGGAAGGGCGGCTGATCGACTGCAAGAACGTGGTCTTCTTCCTCACCTCGAACCTCGGCTATGAAGCCATCGTCGCCCACGCCGACGACCCTGCGGCCCTGGACGAGGCGCTCTACCCGGTGCTGGCGGACTTCTTCAAGCCGGCGCTGCTGGCGCGCATGGAGGTGGTGCCCTATGTCCCGCTGGGCGCCGACACCCTGCGCGACATCGTGCTCGCCAAGCTCGACACCCTGGGCCAGCGCATTCGCGAGCGCCACCGCCAGGCCGAGGTGATCCTCGCCCCGGCGCTGGCCGACGCCATCTGTGCCCGCGCCACGCGCAGCGAGAACGGCGCGCGCATGCTCGAGTCGGTGATCGATGGCGAACTGCTGCCGCCGGTCTCCCGGGCCCTGCTCGACCGCATGGCGCGCCGCGAGCCGGTGACGCGCGTGGCGCTGGGCGTCGAGGCCGACAGCGGCGCCTTTACCGCGGAGGTGGGGTAAGGCCATGGGCGTGAGGGCGATCGACCGGCGTCGTAACGAGGGCGGCCAGCCGACGGGGCAGGGCCTCGCCGGCATGGCCAGGGCCCTGGCGCTGGTCGAGAGCGCCACCCCCGCCGAGCTGCGCGAGCGCGGCGGCGGGCTGCTGCGCGACGGCCATGGGCTCGCCTGGGTGGCCTGCATCTACCTCGAGGAGAGCGGTCGCTGGCTGGGCAGCGACCGCGACGGCGCCCGCCTGGCCTGCGACGACTTCCGCCACCCCTATGCCCACGCCATCCGCCAGGGCAAGCCGTTGCGGCTGGGCCTGGCGGAGGCCCGCACGCGGCTCGACCACCCGGACTTCCAGGCCCAGGTGGCCGCGCTGCCCGGCAGCCTGCAGCTCGAGGTCCGCCCGCTGCGCGCCCTGGACGGCGAGCGGGAGTGGCTCGGTGCCCTGGCCATGGCCGGCGATGACACCGTGCTGGCGGGCCTCGCGGAGGATGCCGAGTTCGCCGCCTTCGAATCGCTGCTGTGCCGGCTGTGGGCCCGGCTGTCGCGCCACCAGGGGGAGCGCCACCGCGAGGCGCGGCTGCGCCAGTCTTTGGCCCAGCTCAACGACGGCGCACGCCGCCAGGCGCTCGCCGAACGCCTGGCCGGTGACCTGCTGGGCACGTCGGCCGCCATGCAGGCCCTGCGCCGCCAGGTCGTGCGCGCCGCCGAGACCAATCTCGCGGTGCTGCTGCAGGGCGAGACCGGCACCGGCAAGGACCGGGTGGCGCGAGCCATTCATCGGCTGTCGGCCCGTCACGCCGGGCCCTTTATGGCGATCAACTGTGCGGCGATTCCCGAAGCGCTGCTCGAGTCGGAGCTGTTCGGCCACGCCAGGGGCGCCTTCTCCGGGGCCGACCAGGCCCGCGAGGGCCTGATCAGCCAGGCCGACGGCGGCACCCTGTTCCTCGACGAGATCGGTGACATGCCGCTGCCCCTGCAGGCCAAGTTGCTGCGGGTGCTGGAGAGCGGGCGCTACCGCCCGCTGGGCGCCAGCGAGGAGCGCCAGGCCGACCTGCGCCTGGTGTCGGCGACGCACCAGCCGCTGCGCGAGCGGATTCGCGACCAGCGCTTCCGTGCCGACCTCTACTACCGGCTCGGGCAGTTTCCGCTGACCCTGCCGCCGCTGCGCGAGCGGCGCGAGGACATCGCGGCGCTGGCCGAGGCCTTCGCCGCCGATTCCAGTGCCCGGGAGGGGCGCGACGAGCTCGGCATCACCCCGGCCGCCCTGCGTCAGCTGCGCGAACGCGACTACCCCGGCAACGTGCGCGAACTGAAGAACCTGATCGACTACGCCTGTGCCATGACCCGGCCGGGGGACGATATCGAGCCCCAGGCCCTGCCCGGCCAGCCGGAGCCCGAGGACACCCCCCCGGGCAGCGGCACCGACGGTGAGGACAACGCGGCCGAGGCCGCGAGCAAGGTGCACGATCTGCGCCGTGCCCTGCGTGACTACGAGGCCGACCTGATTCGCCAGCGCCTGCTGCTGTTCGGCGGCAATCGCGCCCTGGCCGCCGAGAGTCTCGGCCTGCCCAAGCGGACCCTGGCACACAAGTGCCGACAGCTGGAACTGGATGCCAAATGAGAGTGAGCTTCACGATGCGCCCGGCGCTGTGGCTGGGACTGGCCATGGCGCTGTTCCACAGCGCCGGCGCGCTGGCCGCCGAGGAACTGCTGGAGAGCGCCCACGAGTGCGCGGCGTTGGACTCGCGGCTGGAACGGCTGGGGTGCTACGACGCCCTGTTCCAGGCCGTCGACGACGCATTGGCTAACGGTGATCCCCGGCCGGCCCTCTGGCATGCGATCAACGCCCAGGAGGCGGCGCGGGACGGTGACGACATGGGGCTGCTGGTGCGCGAGACGCCGGACGAGGTGCTGATGAGCGTGCCGGCCCTGGGCAGCGTGCCGCCGCGCCCGCAACTGGTCATCGCCTGCGAGAAATCGATCACCCGTTTCCAGCTGCATCTGCCGACGGCCGTGAGCGAGCCACGTACCCAACTGCGCCTGATGGCCGCCGGCCGCGAACAGCGCCAGGAGTGGCGGGTACGCGACGGCGGCTACGTGGTCAGTGGTGGCCGCGGACTGCCGGCCATCGCCACCCTGCGTCAGCTGCTCGACGCCGACGAGCTGGTGCTGGGCAGCGACCTCGGCGTGCTGGATGGCCTGCGCTTCGAGATAGCGGGGCTGCGTCAGCACATTCAACCGCTGCGCGACGCCTGTCGCTGGTAAGGAGTCTGGCATGCGAATCACCAGTGAAGCGCATCTGGCCCCCCTGCTGGCGCCCCTGGAACCCGACGGAGTGGGCCGGCCCCTCGATGAGAGCAGCGACTATGCCTGGCTCGACGAGGAGATGATGAAGATCGGCTCGCTGCAACATGGCGAGGTCGACTGGGAAGGCGCCGAGGCGCGGGCGGCGAAACTGCTCGGCCAGGCCGGCAAGGACCTCAAGGTGCTCGGCCACCTGCTGCACTGCCTGCAGCGCGAGGGCGACGGCGTGCGCTTCGCCCTGTCGCTGCATCTGCTGGCGGGCAGTCTCGAGCAGTGGTGGGACCGCGCCTACCCCTTCCAGGGGCCGAAGGGCGCGCGGCTGCGGCCCCGCCTGTTCCGTCAGTTCACCCAGCGGGCGGCGGCGCTCGCCGAACCGCTCGACTTCAGCAATGCGGAAGACGAGCACCAGGTGTGCCAGGCCGCCCTCGATGCGCTGCTGGCCGGCGCGCGGGATCGACAGTTGCCGGACGACGCCTTGGTGGAGCTGCGCCGTCAGCTGCAGCAGGCACGGCCCCGTCAGGCATCGTCGGCGCCGGCGGCCACCAGGCGCGGCGCCGCCGGCGAGGCGCCCGTCACCACGCGTGGTCGCGACGAGGCGCCGCCGGCGGCGAAGATGCCGGAGGTGCGCCTGGAAGCCGGCAACGAGCGCGCCAACCGCCAGGCGCTGCTCAAGATGGCCGATTTCCTCGGCGAGCAGTCGCCCGGGGAGGCGCTGTGCTATCGGCTGCGGCGTCACGCCATCTGGGGCGCCATCCAGGCGCTGCCGGCCTCCCGCGACGGCGGGCGTACCGAGCTGGCGCCGGTGGCCGCCGACCGCGTGGCGGACTACCGCGATGCCCTGATCCGCGGCGGCGACGCCGAGTTGTGGCGGCGCATCGAGAACAGCCTGGCGGTCAGCCCCTACTGGCTCGAGGGTCACCGGCTGAGCGCGACCCTGGCCGAGCGGCTCGGCCATCCGCGCTGCGCCGAGGCGATTCGCGACGAGGCGTCGCGCTTCGTGTCCCGGCTGCCCGGCCTGGAGGCGCTGAGGTTCAACGACGGCAGCCCCTTCGTCGACGACGAGACACGGCATTGGCTGCAGAGCGCGCCGGCCGGTGGGACAGCGTCCGCGACGGGCGATGGCGGCGGCGACCCCTGGCAGGCGGGGCTGGCACAGGCCCGTGACGCCCTCGCCGTGGAGGGGCTGGAGGCCGCCCTGGCGGTCCTGGATCGGGGGCTGGCCGAGGCGCGATCGCCCCGCGAGACCGCCTACTGGCGGCTGGCCAGCGCCGACCTGCTGCACGAGGCGGGGCTGGCCGCGCTGGCCGCCCAGCACTACCGGGCGGTGCAGCACTCCGTGGCGGGCCTCGACCTGGAGCAGTGGGAGCCGGGGCTGCTGTCGCGGCTCGAGGCCTCGCTGGCGACATGACGGCATTCACGAACGGCATCCGGCGGATGAACCACTTCATGCACGACAACGTGCTCGACGGCACCATCGACAGGGACGAGGGATAAGGCTCATGTGGAAAGGGTTGAAGTCAGGGCTGAGTCGCTGGGTACCCGGCGCCTCACGCGCGCAAGGCAACGCCAATCTGGCCAAGGGGCATGGCAACAAGGCCCGGGGGATCGGCAAGAAGGCGAGCAGGCTCTCGGCCCTGCTCTGGTGCCTGCTGCTGGCCGCCCTGGTCGTGGCGATCTGGTGGTTGGGACCGATGTGGGAAGTGCGCGGCAGCCAGCCGCTGGGGCCCTGGCTCAACCGGCTGCTGGCGACCCTGGCACTGGTCACCCTGGTGGCGCTGGTGTGGAGCATTCGCCTGGCGCGGCGGCTGCGCGAGCTGGATGCCGAGCGGCGCCACGCCGAGCGCCTGCAGCTCGACCCGGCCCAGGTGCAGGTCGAGCAGCAGGAGGAGTCCCTCGACGCCACCCTGAATGAGCTGGTCGATAACCTGGGGGGTGGCCCGGGGGCGCGTTACCGGCTGCCCTGGTACCTGGTGATGGGCGTCGAGAACGCAGGCAAGACCAGCCTGATCAACCGCTCCGGCCAGAACTTCGCCCTGACCCATGTGATGAAGGCGTCCGGCCAGGGCCGCAAGGGCCAGTTCGGCTTCGACTGGTGGATCGGCGACAAGGCAGTGCTGATCGACCCGGACGGCGAGCTGCTGACCCAGGGGGCGCTGGAGGGCGGCGAGCCCCAGGAGCTGCAGAGCCGACTGTGGGATCACTTCGTCGACTGGCTGGAGCGCAACCGCCCCCAGCGCCCCCTCGATGGCGTGGTGCTGGTGCTCGACCTGGCTCGGCTGAGCGATGCCCGGGTGGCGGTGCGCAAGGCCTACGCCTCGCTGCTGCGGGCTCGCCTGCGCGAGCTGATGGAGCGTCACGGCGCGCGGCTGCCGGTCTACGTGACCTTCAGCAAGATGGACCTGCTGCACGGCTTCGA
The DNA here is from genome assembly GCF_059509875.1 of Halomonas sp. LMYGS-3. Lineage (NCBI taxonomy): Bacteria > Pseudomonadati > Pseudomonadota > Gammaproteobacteria > Oceanospirillales > Halomonadaceae > Halomonas > Halomonas sp. LMYGS-3. Next base: position 321,008 of record NZ_JCAKFQ010000001.1, read on the forward strand.
CGACTTCTTTCGCCACTACTCCCGGGCCGCGCGGCGTGCGCCCCTGGGCTTCACCTTCAGCCCCGCCAGCCTCGACAGGCCCGATCGGTGGGAGGAGGAGTTCGCCACCGCCTACGACGACATGCTCGACCGGCTCAACCGCAGCCTGCCGTCGCTGCTCGCCGAGTGCCGCGACCGCGAGGAGCGCGAGTCGGTGTTCCGCTTCGTGCGCCAGTTCGCCGGCCTGCGCGACGTGCTGCTCGGCTTCCTGCGCGAGGCGCTCTCCAGCGATCGTTTCTCCACCGCGGCCATGGTGCGCGGTACCTATTTCACCTCGGTCTACCAGCAGGGGGTGCCCGAGGACCCCTTCGTCGACGCCGCCGCGCGCCGCTACGGCATGGCCGACAGCGTGCAGCCAGCCCATCGCGCGGCGCGCAGCGCGCTCTACTTCACCGAGGAGCTGTTCGACAAGGTGATCTACCCCGAGGCGGGGCTCGCCGGCGACAACGCTCGCGCCGCACGCCGGCGCCGGCGTCTGCGGCGGACCAGCGTACTGGCCTGCCTGCTCGGGGGCCTGGTTCTGGTCGGCGGCTGGAGCCACTTCTACCAGAAGAACGCCGCCGCACTCGCGTCCGTGGAAGAGAAGGCCCGGGACTTCCTGGCCGCCCAGCCGGGCGAGCTGCGTGGCGACGACCCCACCGGCCATGCCCTGCTCGAGCCGCTGGACCGGTTGCGCAGCGCCACCCTCGAGTTCGGCGACTACCGTGAGCAGCTGCCGTGGCTGGCCGACATGGGACTCTACCAGGGGCGCTCGGTGGGCCGCGAGGTGGAAGGCGCCTATCTGGCCATGCTCGAGTACCATTTCCTGCCCGCCTTGATGGTCGGGATCATGGATGACATGAACCGCACCGAAGCGGGCAGCAACGAGAAGCTGGCGCTGCTGCGCATCCTGCGCATGATGTCCGATGCCAGCGGTCGCCACCCCGAGCGGGTGCACGACTTCATGGCCCGGCGCTGGCAGCGCGAGTTTCCCCAGCGTGGCAGCGTGCAGGAGCGCCTGCTCGACCACCTCGACTACGCCCTGGTCCATACCGACCTGGAGGGACACGCGGCCGCGGGCGACCGGCACGCCGAGCTGGTCATGACCCCGCTGCGCGGCAGCCTCCAGGCCGCCCAGGAGGAGCTGTCGCGCCAGCCCATGGACGAGCGGGTCTACGCCACCCTCAAGGCGAACAGCGACCGGCGCAGCGGCGCGGTGCTGGACCTTCGCCAGGGCGTGGGGCCGGCCTTCAGCGCGGTGTTCATGGCACGCAACGACGACCCGGACAAGCTGCGCCTGCCCAGCCTGGTGACCCGTGACGGCTTCGAGGGCTATTTCCTCAAGGAGATCGAACAGGCCACCGAGCTGGCGCTGATCGACCTCTGGGTGCTGGGGAGACGTGACGACATCGCCTTCAGCGAGGCCGACCAGCGTCAGCTGCGCGACGCCCTGCGCGAGCGCTATATCGGCGACTATCACGTGACCTGGCGCCAGGTGCTGGACGACATCGACCTGGTGCCGATTCCCGATATCGACCAGGCCGTGGTGGTGGCGGATACCCTGCTCGGCGCCAGTCGGCCACTGGATCGCCTGCTCGACGAGATCGCCCACCATACCCGCCTCTACCCCGAATTGCCGGTCGACGACGAGGCGGCCCGCCAGGCGCTGGAGCGCTCGCCGCGCTACCGCCTGGCCGGCGAGATCGAGCGGAACTTCGGCGACCTCAACGGTCTGCTCGACGCCCGGGGGGACAACCCGTCCGCTATCGCCGAGATCAAGACGGCCATCGCCGAGCTGCGCGACACCCTGCGTCAGGTGCAGGGGGCCAGCGATCCGGGGCGTGCGGCCTTCGTCAGCGCCCGTGACCGCCTGGCGCTGCGCGGCGGCGACCCCATTCACGACCTGAGGCGCATCGCCGAGGACACCCCCGCCCCGGTGGACCGGATGCTCGAGAGCCTGGCCGACCAGAGCTGGCAACTGCTGATGGCCAGCGCCATTCGGCATCTCGAGCACCAGTGGCTCGACGAGGTGGTCGCGCCGTACCAGGATCGACTGGTCGGCCGCTATCCACTGGCCCGCGAGGCCTCGCGGGAGGTGGCCCTGAGCGACTTCGAGGCCTTCTTCGCCGCCGGTGGCACCCTCGACAGCTTCTATCAGGACAACCTGCGGCCCTTCATCGAGCAAGCGCCGGAGCAGCTGCTCGATGCCGAGGGCAACTCGCTGCTGCGTGACAGCGTGCTCATCGCCATCGAGCGTGCCGAGCACATCCGCCAGGCCTACTTCGGCCGCGACGGCGTGCTCGACGTGGAGTTCTCGCTGGAGCCGCTCAGCCTCAGTCCCGACAAGCGGCGCAGCGTGATCAACGTCGATGGCCAGTTGATCGAGTACGCCCACAGCGCCAGCAACCGGGTCTCGATGATCTGGCCCAATGCCCTGCGTGGCGGCAACGAGAGCCGTGTGACCCTGGTGCCGAGTCAGGTCAACCGCTCGCCGCGCAGCCTGACCCGCGACGGCGCCTGGGCCTGGTTCCGGCTGCTCGACGAGGCCGAGATCACCAGCGCCAGCGAGCGCGACCTGGAACTGCGCTTCCACGTGGACGGCGGTTCGATGCGCTATCGGCTGCACGCCAACGGCTCGCGCAACCCCTTCACGCGCCCGCTGGTCGCCGACTACCAGCTGCCCACCGCCCTGTACGCCGAGGGAGGCTTCGATGCTGGCGATAGTTAAGCGGCTGCTCCCCGGCAAGCGCAAGGAGAAGGCGCCGAGCGCCCCGGCGACGGACAATACCGCGACCGCGGATGGCCTGGAGTCGGCCGGGGAAGAGGATATCGAGCGCTTCCTCGCGGCGGCGCAGCGTGCCGATGCCCGGGGGCACTCCCCCTGGGTGCTGCGCGACGAGACACGCCTGGCGACGCTCCGGCGGGCCCTCGAGTTCACCGCCCACCGCGGCCTGTGGCTGCAGCGTGACGGTAGCCACGTGGCCCACTGGCAGGGCCGGCTGCTGGTGCTCAAACACGGCGAGGGGCCGCCGCTGGGCATGCTGCTGGCCTGCCGGCCGGATGACGAGGCGGCCTGGCAGCTGCGCTTCTTCTTCATCGAGCCGGAGTGGCAGGGCAGTGGCCACGGGGCGCGGCTGCTGCTGGCGGCGCGGCGCAGCCTGGGCGGCACCCCACTACGAACCCGGTTGCCGTTGGCCTGCGAGGCGGCGATCCGCAGCCTGGAGAAGGCCGGCTTCCAGCGCATGCACGTCAACGCCTCGAACGTGGCCAGTTTCGAGGCGCCGGCCGAGTGGGACTAGGTCCTGCCTGCAAGGCAACACGACACAGGAGAACGACAGATGGGACGCAAGCTCGTACTCGTGGGGGACATCGGTACCGACCACGATGGCTTCCCCCCCACGCCGGTGACTGCCGGCAGCCCCACGGTGACGATCGACGGCAAGCCGGTGGCGCGCCAGGGCGACCCCCTGGCGCCGCACGACAAGTCCAAGCACTCGACGCATCCGCGTACCATCGCCGAGGGCTCGGGCAGCATCCTGATCGACGGCAAGCCGGCGGCGCTCACCGGCCATGCCGTGAGCTGCGGCGGGGTGGTGATCGGCTCGGCCACCGGGGAGGGCAGCTGAGATGGCCAACGCAACCGGACTGCAGTTCACCCTGGCGCTCGCCGGCGCTGAGAACGTCGACCTGGCGGTGGTCGACTTCACGCTGACCGAAACCCTCTCGGCGCCCTTCGCGCTGGTCGTCAACCTCGCCAGCCGCGACGGCGACCTCTCGCCCGAGACCTTCCTCGACCGCGAGCTGACCCTGACGATCTGGCAGGACGGCGCGCCGTTGCGCCGCATCCATGGTATCGCCACCGAGTTCGGCCGCGGCGACCGCGGCCACCGCCGCACCCGCTACACGCTGACCCTCCAGCCGGCACTGTGGCGCCTCGGCCTGCGCCACAACTCGCGCATCTTCCAGAAGGTCTCGCCGCTGACCATCATCAACACCCTGTGCGAGGAGCGCGGCCTGCGTGATGTGGCCTTCGCGGTGACCCGCGAGCCCGCCGAGCGCGAGTACTGCGTGCAGTACCGCGAGACCGACCTGGCCTTTATCCAGCGCCTGGCCGCCGAGGAGGGGCTGTTCTACTTCCACGAGTTCGAGAACGAGGCCGGCGGCGTCCACCGGCTGGTGTTCGCCGACGACCCCCAGGTGCTGGCCGGCCTCGGCGAGCGCACCTACCACGCCCGCGCCGGCGGCACGCCGCCGCGGCGCCATGTGCGCAAGCTCCGCCAGGTGTCGCGGGTCCGGCCGGCCTCGGCGACCCTCAAGGACTACTCGTTCAAGCAACCGGCGTATGCGCAACTTCATGAGCACATGGCCGAGGGCCTGGAACAACATGCCCAGCGGGCCGACTACGAGCACTACGACTACCCCGGGCGCTACAAGGCCGACGCCTCCGGCGAGGCCTTCACCCGCCTGCGCCTGGAGCACCTGCGCCACGATGCGCTGACTGCCGAGGCCGAGAGCGACCTGCCCGAGCTGGCCCCCGGCACCCGCTTCACCCTCGCGGGCCACGACGCCGACAGCCTCAACCGCGACTGGCAGGTGGTGACGGTCGAGCACCACGGCGAGCAACCCCAGGCGCTGGAGGAGGACGGCATAGCCCTGGGAGAGAGTCAGGGCGATGCGGCCGGGATGACGAAATACCACAACGACCTGGTACTGACCCCCGCCGATACCGCCTGGCGCCCCGCGCCCGACCCCAAGCCCCGCGTCGACGGCCCCCAGGTCGCCTTCGTGGTCGGCCCGGAAGGTGAGGAGATCCACTGCGACGCGCACGGCCGGGTCAAGGTGCAGTTCCCCTGGGACCGCTATGCCGAGCCCAACGAAACGGCGAGTGCCTGGCTTCGCGTCAGCCAGGGCTGGGCCGGCGGCGGCTATGGCAGCATCGCGATTCCCCGGATCGGGCACGAGGTGATCGTGTCCTTCCTCGAGGGCGACCCCGATCAGCCGCTGATCACCGGGCGCACCTACCACGCGGTGAACACGCCGCCGTACTCCCTGCCCGAACACAAGACCCGCACGGTGCTGCGCACCCAGAGCCACCAGGGCGACGGCTTCAACGAACTGCGCTTCGAGGACCAGGCCGAGCGCGAGCAGATCTGGCTGCACGCCCAGAAGGACCTGGAGCTGCTGACCCACCACGACCGCACCGAGGAGATCGGCCACGACAGCCACCTCACCGTGCACCACGACCGCGTGAGCGAGATCCACGGCGATGATCACCTCACCGTGCACGGCCAGCGCCACACCCAGGTCGACGGCGACGACCACCTGATCGTCGACGCCAGCCGCCACGAGAAGGTCGGCCGCGCCCAACTGGTCGAGGCCGGCCAGGAGATCCACCACCAGGCGGGCATGAAGGTCGTGATCGAGGCCGGTGCCGAGATCACCCTCCAGGCCGGCGGCAGCTTCATCAAGCTCGACCCCAGCGGCGTGACCATCGTCGGTACCAGCGTCAAGATCAACTCCGGCGGCAGCCCCGGCTCCGGCTCCGGCCAGGCGGCCCAGGCGCCGGTGTTGCCACGGGAGGTGGAGGCGGCGCCCCAGTTCACCCCGGTGCAGGCGCCACAGCACGCGGCACTGTTGCAGCAGCAGGCCTTGTGTCCAGTGTGTGAATCGGGCAACAGCGGTTGAAGACCATGATGGAACTCTGGCCGTTGACGTCGGGACTATCGGGGGGTGGATGGGCCTGGCCCGTCGAGAAGCAGGTTTATCTGCTCCTCGATGGCGTACGAGTGCCGGAACTGCCACGCCGGCTCTATGAATGGTCCGCAGGCAGGCTGGAGGCAGACCTGCTCTACGCCGGCACCCCTTGGGCCGAGGTGAAAGACGTATCCCCCTGGTTGGTGCAGCTGAAGGGATTGGATGATCCGGTGCTCCAGGCTTTCCTCGCCGATGGCCTGGAGCCGGAGTGGGGCTATCTGGTCGAGAGCGGAGCCAGCCTCACCGAGCTGGGCGATCATCTGCGCGGCTTGATCCAGGTCGTGCACCCCAGCGGTATTCCGATGCTGCTGCGGCTGGCCGACCCGGCGGTCATCGCTGCTCTGTTGCAGGAGGGTAGTACGCCGGCCTTGGTGCCGTGGGGGCCCAACGAGCGCCTGGTGCTGCCGGATGCCGTGGCCGAGGCGTGGCATAGCTGGGTGCCGGCTGAGGACGAAGCGCCCCCACTGGCGCCTACCCCGGCAGGCTATCGCCTATCCGAGGCTCAACTTCAACGGCTGCAGGCCTGCGACCTGCGCCGGCATGCCCGGCAGTTAATGGGTTTTGTCGACCAGCACTGCGCTGGCTGGCTGATGGAGACGAGCCGGCCGCAGCGTCATGTCCAGCTCCTCGAGATCGTGCGTGAAGCCCGTGACATGGGCTTCACCTCGCCGCGGGAATGGGCGCTGCTATGCACCCTGATGGCCCGTCTCGGCATCACTACCTGGAGCGATCGCGCCACCGATACCCCCGCCTACCGCTGGCTCACGGCGAAGCATCTCAGCAGCCTCGAGCGTCTCGAGGCCGCCCTGAAAGCGGCCAACACACATCAATCCCCCATCATGACATAGGGAGCATGTCATATGTCCGCATTCGAGCGACCCAATGATGACCGCGGTGATGGAGCACTGGCGGCGTATGAACTGCCGTGCCGCGACAGCGACGAGGGCGCCACCTGCCCACTGCTCAACGGCAAGGTTCAACTGCTGCCGCTGCGTTACGGTCTGGTCGAGGAGCTGGTGCCCGGGTGCTCGACTCCCTACATCTTGAGTGCGCGGCCTCTCGGCATTCGCCTGCTGCGTAACGGCTATCTTTATGTGCTCGATGGTGAAACCAACGACCTCGCCGAATACGAGTTTCGTGATCAAGGCGATACGATCACCGGCGGCAAACTCGAGTACGAGACGGATCGGACCCTCTACGTCTGCTTCTCCGAAGTGCAGTGGACCGACGCCAAGCGTGCCCAGGTGCAGCAGAGCGAAGCGGATCGCGACGCCTTCATGCAGGCCGTCGATCTCTCGGGAGCCAATCCCGTTTCCGGTGGCGGGGAACACCTGATCACCACGGCCCAGGCAGAAGAGTGGGTGGCCGAATTCGCCGAAGATGCCGAGCTGGAACAACCCGAAGGCGGCCACGAGCAGGAAGGCGAGGCCTACCACTGGGAGAACGATCACTACTATCACAAGTCCCGTCTTGGAAAACTGCTCAAGCAGCACAAGGTCGAGGATCGCGACGAATGCCTGTGCCTGGTCGTGCGGGACGATATCGGTGTCATGCGCGACCTGGCCATGTACCAGGACAACGTGGTGGGGTGGATCGAGGAATGGGCCGAGGAAGATGAAGAACGTACGCAGCGTAACTATCTGCTCGGCTGTTATATCGAGTCCATCACACAGTTGACGGCCGAGACATTGGAGTCACTGGCGCCCGGGGAAGAAGGGTCGTCGGAACGGGAGCTTTGGCAAGACCTGGAGGCATTGGAGGAGCCGAATAGAGAGGAAGCTCGGCAAACGGTACTGGACTATCTGAATGAAGATGAAGCGCTTCCGCAGTCCTACGATCCTGACTTGCCAGATGATCTTAGAGAGAGGTTGCTCGAGGTAAGCCCAAAACCGAGTCGAACCAATGCCTATGAGATCCAGCAAATCCAACAGCAGGAGATACGCCGCTACTATGCCAACGATGCCTTGGCAGAAGCCGATAATGGCTTTATCGAGAAGCATCTGGACACCTTGCTCGACCTCAAGCAAACCAATAACCGGCGCGTCCGCGATATTTTGGAAGGGGCTTCCTTTGGTCAGCGCGGGGTCAACGGCCTCATTCGCCGCGGCGACATGGATCAATTTCTGGAACAGCAGCGGCCCAAGCTAGCGCGCTGGCATGCCCTGCTGGCAAATATCAGCCAAGACCGGGCCGATATGCTGTGCTCCAGCTACTTCCACTTGGCAGCCTGGTATTTTGACGCCGATAACGAAGCGCAGGTAGAGAAAGCCTTCTCGGCGGAATACGCCTGCACGCGGGATATCTGTCGAGACGATGAGGTCATCGACAGAATAAAGCAGTGGTTGACGGAGCATCCCGAGTACGATCGCCCTCTTTTCCATACCCGCAGCTTGCAGGAGCAAGCGGCGCTGATCAAGGACTATACATCTCTCATCGCCGCGGGATACGGCATTCTGAATCATCTGGACAGCTGGGTAGTTAGGCTGAAAGGGGCCGAAAATGGAAAGCTACCCGACCTAGCGGAACTGCCTGAAAATATCCAATCCTTGGCGAATGGTGCCAGAACCAACCTGACACCTGCGGTAGGCGCCGGGCTAGCCAGGATCATGGAGCAACTGCAACAGGCCACCGGGCAGAGCGGTTTCACCATGCCCGATCTCGAGGACCTGTTTCGCCAGCTTGATCCCCCCGCTGTCTGGGCGCGCATAGTCGATGCCGCCAAGGAGAACAGCGCCCGCTTCGTTTTCTCGACGCAGAGTCTAGAAGAGCTGATGGATCTGGTGGAAGAGACCCTGGCCCTACGCCAGCGCCTCACCAGCTTGAACAACAGAAAGCGTCAGGCGACCGGAGCAGAGCGAGACCGGTTGAGTGCTGAGCGCCGTGGGGTACAGGCACAACTGGACGCCAACGAGCATCGCCTGGCGGCGGGCTTGAGTCCGGTTGGCGACGTGGGTGCCGACGACCTTACCTTGTCGGAAGGCGACAGTGGCCGAGCCGGCCTGGTGCTGGAGTTCGATGATGCCGGCAAGGCCGTGGCAGTCGGGCGGCTGACCAGCAACCTCCGTCAGGGAATCTACCGTGCCCCGCCGGCAGGACTATTAGGTGATGGTGTGGGGTTGCTGGTGTTTATTGGCCAGGCGGTGGGGCTGTGGGCAGCTTCAAAGGCGTTGAGCAATGTGGGGGATGATGCGACGAGAGAAGAAATAATTGAATTAAAGAGGAAGTTCTGGGCGGCAACATTTGCGACAGCAGCAGCAGGGTTTTTGGCAGCGCAAAGTATTGGCGATACTGCACTTCATGCCCAGGCGGGTGCCTTGTCGAGTGCTGCCAATGCCAGCCGCTCAAGTGGTGTATATTCTCAGTTGGGGCGAATGCACTACGGGTTAGGTATTGCAGGCTATTTTACTGGCATCCTGGCTTCCGCGTTTAGTTTATATGGGAATAGAGCTAACTGGCAGGATGCCGTGCGCAGTGGCAATGGCAATGCTCAGGGGGCCGCTGCGCTAGCGATGACGGGCGATGTCGGGTTAATGGGGGCGCACGGCTATGGCCTAGCTTCTAGTGGCAGGGCTGGTATTGCCGTAGCGCGCGGTATGATCACATGGGCGACAGCAGGGCCTCATCTGGCATCTGTATTTTGGCGTTTCAATGCCATTGGCCTGGCGTTTTCGGTGCTGCAGCTCGGTGGCACCTGGCTATATAATCGTCACAATATCAGTCAACATGACCAGTGGCTGTTGAACTCTCCCTGGGGAGTGGAAGCGGGCAATGAATCTCTTGAGCATTATCTGAGTGAGCTACAGCGTACTAGCCAAGCCGCCCATATCACCTTGGAAGAGATCTACACAGAGAGCTGGCGACCCAACTGGACACGCAGTCCCGATCACTACCGGGTCGCGCTGCATCTGCCTGGGCTATCGCCCGAGGCACTGCAGCCCCCGTTGGTAGGCCAGGCACCGGTACGCCTCGCGCTCAAGGCATGGCAGGTACAGCCTATACAGATATGGCAGCGTGAAGGCACGGTACGGGCACCCGAACACTGGCTGGAAGCGACATCAGAGCTGGCGGAAGCGCTAGTGATCAGTACCAATGACAAGGATGGGCATGTCACTCTATCAGGGCGCGCACCAGCACACCGGCCCACCCCCCATGGGTATGAGACCGAGCATTGGGTGGTCGGGGTGCGACTGGAGCACCTCGATGACGAAGGCAACTATCAGGCAAGTGATGCCTATATCTATATCGATCCGCGCGGCGGGGTTGGCAGCGACAAGCGTTATACCCCCTCGGCATTTCCCCGCCGAGGCGACCCCGGGAGCTGGTATGCTGTCGATCTTTGATCAGCAGGCTAATAAGAGACGAAAAGGAACTTGACTATGCGTAACAAGGCGCCGGACCTGCCGCAGCCTGAGCTATCTCAGCCTCATCGTGCGGGTGATACCCAGGCGATTCCCGGCGGGCGCATTACCTATCTGGCTCCCCTTCCCTTATCGACGGGCCAGCCGCCGCTGGATATGAGCAAGGCCGTAAGTGAGATTAACGACACCTGGCTGGACTTAGGAGGGGGGTGGCCGAATGTATTTGGTTGGCAGCTTATTACATCGGGATGGTGTGGTTTTGTGTTGCTATGTTTGCTAGGTCTTCCTGCGTTAAGTTTTTTATTATTGCCCGCAGCGATGGCGATGAGTGTATATGGCGGGTTCTTTTGGTCAGGCGTAGTAGGTGGGTTGGCTGGATTGTTTATTATGTATTTAGGCCGCTATATGGGCATGAAGGATTTGAAGCGTAGCATCCCCATCCGCTTTAATCGTCAGCGTCGTGAAGTCTGCTTTACCCTGACCGATACGCAGGAAACCGTCTTCGTGCCTTGGGAGTCGTTGATGGCCTGGGTGGTGGAGGCGCGTGGGGCGACCCAGTATGGCGTGCAGCAGCAGTATGGCATGGGCGTCGGCTATGCCCACCCGGAGACGGGCAAGTGGTTGAAGCTCGAATATATGACGGCGGGCTTGCCCCTGGCGATCAGCAATTGGGAAGCGCTGCGCGCCTATATGGAGTATGAAGTTCACTCCCTGCATGAAATCCAGGACCCTCACCTGCCGCGCGGCAAGGACGATCCGCCCTGGGAAGGCGTGCATACGCTGCGCAATGCGCGTCGCCGAATGCGCGAGCGCCGGGCCAAGGGCGAAGTCGGGCCGGTCTTCGCTTTCTTCTGGTATGCCTACCACGTCATCGAGCTATGGAACCTGCCCGGCTACCTGACCGAGTGGGAAGCCAAGCGCCTGATGAAGACGCGCCCCCAGCTGCGCCCGGCGGAGGCGGAGGAGTGGTCCAAACCACTGCCCAAGGAGCAGTGGGCCAAGCCCAGCGCGGAACTGGTTCGCCTGTCAGCCGAGGCGCGCCGACTGCGCGAGGAAAACCCGCATCGTTCCATCGAAGAGATCTTTGCCGACGCCTATCGTCGCCAGGGAGTCGAGGCGTAGCGCTCCCGGGTGTGGATAACCCAAGTGTCACGTTATCCACACCCCTTGGTGTCGTCCCGTTTCGGTGGAGCCAACCCCTTGAAGGGGAGCCCGCCATGCTCGAGTCCCGTGTCCCCTGTCAGGGCTCCTGCCGGCCCGGTTGGGGCCATGACCCCCGCGCCGGCTGCGGATGGGCGCGCAGCAGCCAGACGACGGCGGCGTTGAGCCAGCCGATGCCGCCGCCGTTGCCGGTGACCCGTGTGCCCAGCTCCAGCAGGTCGGCGGGTGCTGTGAGCCCGGCCCGCCCACCAGTGCAGCTGCCGATCGCCCTGCTCCAGTCGGCGCTGGGCACTGTCCGCACTCACCGCGGCCGAGACAAACACGAACAGCGGGACGACCTGGAGCACCCAGGTGAGCACGCCGGCGCCCGTCCAGACCAGCAGAAGGTGGTCGGTCGAGGTCATCAGCCCGTGCTCGAAGCGGGGCAGGGTGGCGATCCAGTGGCCGAACACCACCACCAGCAGCGCCCCGGCGCGCAGCGCATCGGGATAGCGGTCCCTGGTGCTCGTGTCGCTGCCGGCCCTGTCCTGGCGTGTCTGGCGGCTGGCGTTCCCGGGTGTACTGTTCATCTTCGATCGGCCCTTGCAAAAGCCCGGGGCTTGGCTAAGATAGTTTTCGAACACCGTTTCCTAACATCTTCCCTGAAATCCCGGGGCCATGCAAGACTGCCATCCCTCGTGGCGCTGGTCCGTTCCCCTCCGGGTGGTACGCTGCTAGCGTAACGGCAACCATGCTTTTCACGTCGAAGGAGTGACCGCGATGATCACGCTGTACGGATTCCCCTCGTCCCGCTCGCTGCGGGTGGCCTGGACCCTGGAAGAGCTGGGCCTTGCGTATGAGTATCGCCATGTCGACCTGATGGCCGGCGAGGGGCAGGGCGAGGCCCACCTGGGCCGTCACCCCGCTGGCAAGGTGCCGGTGCTGGAGGATGGCGAGCTGACCCTGTTCGAGTCGACGGCGATCTGCCGCTACCTGGCCGAGCGCTATGGCGAGTCGGATGGCCTGCTGCCGGCGTCGGTCGAAGGCCGGGCCCGGGTCGACCAGTGGATGAGCTTCGTGATCGGCGAGCTCGAACAGCCGCTCTGGACCCAGGGCAAGCACACGTTCGCCCTGCCCGAAGCGCAGCGGGTGCCGGCGGTGCTGCCCACCGCGGCCTGGGAGTTCCAGCGGGCCCTGGCGGCGCTGGCGCGGCGCTTCGCTGGCGAGGGCTGGCTGGTGGGGGAGCGGTTCACCCTGGCGGACCTGCTGATGGGCCATACCCTGAGCTGGGGCGTGAAGTTCAAGCACCGCCTGCCGGAGTCGCTGGAGGCCTACCGCCAGCGCTGCGTGTCGCGGCCCGCCCTGGCCAGGGCCGTCGAGCGCGAGCAGCAGGCCGCCGAGCCGGCCTGAGCGGCGGATCCTCAGGCCCCGAAGGGCAGCACGGCGGTATAGACCGCGAAGTAGTGGCAGGTGCTGCCGCCGAGGACGAACAGATGCCAGATGGCGTGGTTGAAGGGAATCGCCTGGATCGCATAGAAGACCACGCCGAGGGTATAGGTGATGCCGCCGGCGATCAGCAGGGTGATGCCGCTCGACGAGAGGCTGGCCGCCATCTCGCTGCCGGCGAAGACGATCATCCAGCCCATCACCAGGTAGATGGCCACGCGCAGCACGGCGAACCGGTGGGGCCAGACCAGCTTGCAGGCGATGCCGCCCAGGGCCAGGGACCAGACGATGGCGAACAGGGTCCAGCCGGTGAGGCCGCGCATGTTGACCAGCAGGAAGGGGGTGTAGGTGCCGGCGATCAACAGGTAGATGGCGCAGTGGTCGAGCAACTGGAACAGCCGCTTCAAGCGGGGATGGCGGACGCCGTGGTAGAGCGTCGAGGCGGTGTAGAGCAGTACCAGGGTGACGCCGTAGAGGCTGATGCCGACGAGTTTCCAGGGGTCGACCTCCGCAGCCAGGCTGGCCAGCACCAGCAGCACCGTGACCCCGCCCAGGCTGAGCACCGCGCCGACGCCGTGACTGACACTGTGCAGCAACTCCTCGATGACGCTGTAGTGGTGCTCGCCTGCCGGTGCAGAGTGAGTCATCGGGTCCTCTCCTTGATAGGAGTTGCCCCGACGCGGGGTAGCGTTCAGGGCTTGCGTTCGATATCCACATCGCTGGCCTGGGTGAAGTCGCCCAGCGCCATCATGTGGCCGAGCTTGCCGGCCTTGGTCGAAAGATACTGTTCGTTATGAGGATTGAGACCCGTGGTCAGCGGTACCCGTTCCGCCACGGTGACACCGGCCCTGGTCAGGGCGTCGACCTTGCGCGGGTTGTTGGTCATCAGCCGAAGGGCGCTGACACCGAGATGCTCGAGCATCGGAACGCAGAGGTCGTAGCGGCGCAGGTCGGCGCCGAAGCCCAGCTGCTCGTTGGCCTCCACGGTGTCCGCCCCCTGGTCCTGCAGGTGGTAGGCGCGGATCTTGTTGAGCAGGCCGATGCCCCGCCCCTCCTGACGCAGGTAGAGCAGCACGCCGCGCCCCTCGTCGGCGATGCGCTTGAGCGCCTCCTGGAGCTGGTAACCGCAGTCGCAGCGCATCGAGAACAGCGCGTCGCCCGTCAGGCACTCGGAGTGCACCCGTCCCAGCACCGGCTCGCCGTCGGCCAAGTCACCCAGCGTCAGGGCGATATGATCCTTGCCGGTGGCCTCATCCTCGAAGCCATGCATGGTGAAGGTGGCCCAGGGGGTGGGCAGCCGGGAGGCGGCGATGAATCGAATCGTCACGGGTTACCTCGGTGTCAGACCACGGCAATGCCGGCAAGTGGAGCGCCATTCTAGCAGGAAGGCGCGACGGGCTCACGGTTGTCGCCTCAAGTCGCGATGTTCGCGTGCGGATGTTCGGGTACAATGACGCCCACATTTTCCGTGGATGACCGCCCGCATGGAACTCAAGAACGATCGTTTTCTGCGCGCTCTGGCGCGGCAGCCGGTGGACCGCACGCCGGTGTGGATGATGCGCCAGGCCGGCCGTTACCTGCCGGAATACCGCGCCACCCGCGCCGAGGCCGGTAACTTCATGGACCTGTGCCGCAACCACGAGCTCGCCTGCGAGGTCACCCTGCAGCCGCTGGAGCGCTATCCCCTGGATGCAGCAATCCTGTTCTCGGACATCCTGACCATCCCCGATGCCATGGGACTGGGGCTCTACTTCGAGACCGGCGAGGGGCCGAAATTCCGCAAGCCGGTGCGTACCCCCGAGCAGGTTGCCGCCCTCGCGGCACCGGACGCCGAGCGCGACCTGGACTACGTAATGCGGGCGGTCTCCACCATCCGGCGTGAGCTGAACGGCCGCGTGCCGCTGATCGGCTTCTCCGGCAGCCCCTGGACCCTGGCCACCTACATGGTCGAGGGCAGTTCCAGCAAGGATTTCCGCCACGTCAAGACCATGCTCTATGACGCTCCGGACACCATGCACCGGCTGCTCGATACGCTGGCCGAAGCGGTCACCGACTACCTCAACGCCCAGATCCGGGCCGGCGCCCAGGCGGTGCAGATCTTCGATACCTGGGGTGGGGCACTCTCGACGCCGGCCTACCTGGAATTCTCGCTGCGTTACATGGAACAGATCGTCGCCGGCCTGATCCGCGAGCACGAGGGCAAGCGCGTGCCGGTGATCCTGTTCACCAAGAACGGCGGGCAGTGGCTCGAGGACATGGCCACCGCGGGTGCCGATGCCCTCGGCCTGGACTGGAGCACCGAGCTCGCCGACGCCCGTGCCCGGGTCGGCCACAAGGTGGCGCTGCAGGGCAACCTGGACCCCAACGTGCTGTTCGCCCGCCCCACGGCCATTCGGGCCGAGGTCGCGCGGGTCCTCGACAGCTACGGGACGGGGCCGGGTCACGTCTTCAACCTGGGCCATGGCATCAGCCAGTTCACCGACCCCGATCACGTCAGCGCCTTCATGGACGCCCTGCACGAGCTGAGCCCGGCCTATCATCGCCAGATCCAGCATGGCTGAGTGGTGGCGACGGCTGGCCTGGGGTGAGGATAGCAAGTGGCGCCGCCTGTGGGCGGTGCTGGCCGTTCTGGCGGCCCTTCTCATCGCCGTCGGCAGCCTCGTACCGGGCAGCGAGATGCCCGAGCGCCTGCCCTGGGACAAGGCCAACCACTTCGTCGGCTATGCCGGCCTCGCCGGATTGATGGGCCTGGCCGGCGTGCGGCTGCCGCTGGCCTTCGCCCTGGCCGTGCTCTACGGCATCGTGATCGAATACGTTCAGGTACTGGTGCCCGGTCGCAGCGGCGGCGATTGGGCCGACATTCTCGCCAACGGCCTGGGCGCGGCTGTTGCGGTGCTGGCGCTGCATGCCTTGCGTCGAGGGCTCCTGCACGGCCACGCCTAGGCGGCACGCCATCGGTTCAACCCTGGACGCTTCCCTGTCATCGTCATCAGGCGCCCCGCCTCCAGCTCGCCGAACCGGAACAGTCGGTGATCCTGCCCGAGACCATCCCCAAGGAGCCGTTGGGCCCGGCGATGCACTGACGGCTGCCCCGAGGCTCTACTGTGGTGCGCCCGGCCGAGCCGGATCCACTCCAGTTCGACCGTTGAATAAAGGTTTCGTCTGGCCTATCCCGTTGCTGAAATGTTCCTTGCTATGGTGCTGGCACATGCTTATGCATGCATCATCTAAATTGTCGACTACGATTCAAGGGAGCCTTCGATGCGCAACAACAAGAACAAGTGGCTGCTGCTGACTTCCGCGGCGGCGCTCGGCCTGGGTGCTGTCTCGGCGGCGTCTGCCGAGACACTCGATAATACCCGTGAGCGCGGAGCCGTGCAGTGCGGCGTCAGCGATGGCCTGCCCGGCTTCTCCTCCCCGGACGATCAGGGCGAGTGGCAGGGGCTGGACGTCGATGTCTGCCGCGCCGTGGCCGCCGCGGTGTTCGGCGACGCCGAGGCGGTGCGCTACATCTCGCTCAACGCCGTGGAGCGCTTCACCGCCCTGCAGTCCGGCGAAGTGGACGTGCTGTCGCGCAATACCACCTGGACCACGACACGCGATACCACGCTGGGCCTGAACTTCACCGGTGTGACTTTCTACGACGGTATCGGCTTCATGATCAACCGCGACCTGGGGGTTTCCAGCGCCAAGGAGCTCGATGGCGCGGCGATCTGCGTGCAGTCCGGCACCACTACCGAACTCAACGTGGCCGACTACTTCCGTGCCAATGACATGGAATTCGACCCCATCGTCTTCGACACCTCGGAGCAGACCGTGGGCGGCTACGAGGCGGGGCGCTGCGATGTGCTGACCTCCGACACCTCGCAGCTGGCCGCCTTGCGTATCCAGCTCGCCGAACCGGAACAGTCGGTGATCTTGCCCGAGATCATCTCCAAGGAGCCGTTGGGCCCGGTGGTGCGCCAGGGTGACGACCAGTGGCTCAACATCGTCAAGTGGTCGCTGTTCGCCATGCTCAACGCCGAGGAGATGGGCATCACCCAGGACAACGTCGACGACATGCTCGACTCCGAGGACCCGGATATCGCCCGCCTGCTCGGTCGGGACGGCAACTACGGCGAGGGCATGGGCCTCTCGGCCGATTGGGCCTACAACATCATCAAGCAGGTCGGCAACTACGGCGAGAGCTTCGAGCGCAACGTGGGCATGGGCTCACCGCTGGAGATCGAGCGCGGCGTCAACGCCCTGTGGACCGATGGCGGCATCCAGTACGCCCCGCCGATCCGTTGAGTGCCCGCCGAGGCGCCGGCGACCCGGTGCCTCGATCCTCGCTGTGCCCCGACCCGGCCACCCCGGGGCGGGGCCTGAGACCTGCTTGACGGATCCAGGCGGAGAGTCCTTCCATGTCCGTTCGACCCCAGGCCCGTCCCGCGGCCCCCAAGCCGCCGTTCTGGCGCGACCGCGCCAAGCGCGCGCTGATCTTCCAATTGGTGCTGATCGCCGCGGTGGTGGCGTTTCTGCTCTATATCATCGGCAACACCCAGGCCAACCTGTCGGCCCGCGGCATCACCACCGGTTTCGGTTTCCTGTCCAATACGGCCGGCTTCGGCATCGTCCAGAGCCTGATCGACTACTCGTCACAGAGCACCTACGGCCGCACCTTCGTGGTGGGCCTGCTCAATACCCTGCTGGTCTCGGCACTCGGCGTGCTGGCGGCGACGATCATCGGCTTCATCGTCGGTATCGCGCGGCTCTCACCCAACTGGTTGATCGCCCGGCTGGCCAGCGGTTACATCGAGATATTTCGCAATATCCCCCTGCTGCTGCAGATCTTCTTCTGGTACTTCGCCGTGCTGCGCGCCATGCCGGCGGCCCGGGACAGCTTGTCGCTGGGCGAGGTGGTCTTCCTCAATGTGCGTGGACTCTACCTGCCCGAGCCGCTGTTCGAATCGGGCTTCGGTCTGATTCCGCTGGCCTTTGGCGTCGCCGTGGCGGCGAGCATCGCCCTGGTGGTGTGGAACAAGCGCCGCCACGAGGCCACGGGCAAGCGCCTGCCGGCGGGCTGGATCTCGCTGGGGCTGATACTCGGCCTGCCGCTGCTGGTGCTGGTCGCCACCGGCGTGCCGGTGACCTGGGATGTGCCGGAGCTGCGCGGCTTCAACTTCCGCGGTGGCATCACGATCATTCCCGAGTTCCTGGCCCTGTGGCTGGCGCTCTCCATCTATACGGCGTCGTTCATTGCCGAGATCGTGCGCTCGGGCATCCAGGCGATCCCCCATGGCCAGACCGAGGCGGCCCAGGCGCTCAGCCTGCCGCAGAACCTGGTGCTGCGCCTGGTGGTGGTGCCCCAGGCGATGCGGGTGATCATTCCGCCGCTGACCAGCCAGTACCTCAACCTGATCAAGAACTCCTCGCTGGCCACCGCCATCGGCTATCCGGACCTGGTCTCGGTGTTCGCCGGCACCACGCTCAACCAGACGGGACAGGCGATCGAGGTCATCGCCATGACCATGGCGGTCTACCTGACCATCAGCCTGCTGGTCTCGATGTTCATGAACTGGTTCAACGCCCGCGTGGCGCTGGTGGAACGCTAGGAGAGGCGCCATGACGATTCAACACAAGATGATCGAGGCGCGGCCGGCGCCGACAAGCACCATCGGCGCGGTGGCCTGGCTGCGCGCCAACCTGTTCAGCGGGCCGGTGAACTCGGCGTTCACTCTGCTGGGCCTCTTGCTGCTCTACCTGCTGCTGGCGCCGACGATCCAGTGGGCCTTCCTCAATGCCGACTGGATCGGCACCAGCCGTGCCGACTGCTCCCGGGAAGGCGCCTGCTGGGTGTTCGTGGGCGCACGGATCGGCCAGTTCATCTATGGTCTCTACCCGGGCAGCGAGATCTGGCGGGTCAACCTCACCTTCGCCGTCTTCGCGGCGCTGATCGCCTGGCTGGCGATCCCTCGGCTGCCGTTCAAGCGCTGGGTGGCGTTGGCCACCCTGGTGGCCTTCCCGCTGCTGGCCTATTTCCTGCTCTACGGCGGCCACTTCGGCCTGCGCGTGGTGGAGACGCACCGCTGGGGCGGGCTGACCCTGACCCTGATCCTGGCGGTGGTGGGCATGGTGGGGGCCTTGCCCATCGGCATCCTGCTGGCCCTGGGGCGACGCTCGAAGATGCCCATCGTCAAGAGCTTCTGCGTGGTGTTCATCGAGTTCTGGCGCGGCGTGCCGCTGATCACCGTACTGTTCATGGCCTCGGTGATGCTGCCGCTGTTCATGCCCACGGGGGTCAGCGTCGACCGGCTGATCCGTGCCTTCATCGGCATCACCCTGTTCCAGAGCGCCTACATGGCCGAGGTGATCCGCGGTGGCCTGCAGGCGATTCCCAGGGGGCAGGAGGAGGCGGCGGCGGCGCTCGGGATGAACTACTGGATGCGCATGGGGCTGATCGTGCTGCCCCAGGCACTGAAGATGATGATCCCCGGCATCGTCAATACCTTCATCTCGCTGTTCAAGGACACCACCCTGGTGATGATCATCGGGCTCTTCGACCTGCTGGGCATCGTCCAGGCCGCGCTGTCGGATTCCCGCTGGCTGGGCTTCGCCCTGGAGGGCTATGTCTTCGCGGCGTTCATGTTCTGGATCTTCTGCTTCAGCATGTCGCGCTACAGCCAGTATCTCGAGCGTAAGCTGCATACCGGCCACAAACGCTAAGGAACCAAAACAATGAGTGAACAGGCAACTCAGGCCGGCCCCGAAACCCCGATGGTCGAGATGCGCGGCGTCAACAAGTGGTACGGCGACTTCCATGTGCTGCGCGATATCGACCTGGAGGTCAAGCGTGGCGAGCGTATCGTCATCTGTGGGCCCTCGGGGTCCGGCAAGTCGACCCTGATCCGCTGCATCAACCACCTCGAGGAGCACCAGCAGGGCGAGATCGTGGTCGGCGGCATGCCGCTGACCCAGGACGTCAAGCGCATCGAGCAGATCCGCCGCAGCGTCGGCATGGTGTTCCAGCACTTCAACCTCTTTCCCCACCTCACGGTGCTGGAGAACTGCTGCCTCTCGCCCATGTGGGTGCAGAGGAAGCCGCGGCGCGAGGCCGAGGCTCAGGCCATGAAGTACCTGGAGCGGGTGCAGATCGCCGAGCAGGCGAGGAAGTATCCGGGGCAGCTCTCCGGCGGCCAGCAGCAGCGGGTGGCGATCGCCCGCTCGTTGTGCATGCACCCCGAGGTGATGCTGTTCGACGAGCCCACCTCGGCGCTCGACCCGGAGATGATCAAGGAGGTACTCGATGTCATGGTCGAACTGGCCCGCGAGGGCATGACCATGCTCTGCGTGACTCACGAGATGGGCTTCGCCAAGACCGTGGCGGACCGGGTGATCTTCATGGATCAGGGGCAGATCATCGAGGAGAACGCCCCGGAGCCCTTCTTCAACGACCCGCAGTCCGAGCGCACCCGCATGTTCCTCAGCCAGATCCTCGGCCACTGAGCGGCACACTACCCCATCAAACGACGCCCCCGGTCTGGCCGGGGGATCGTGTCTGCACGCGGCCGCTAGAGTCTCGGCTCCCGATCGGGTGTCGTCTCGGTCGCGCCGGCGGCCAGGTCGAGGGTTGGCTCGTGGTTGGCAGCACGGGGACGCAGACGTTCGGCGGGACGGGTCACCCTGGCGTGGCCGAGCACGGCATCCCCGGTCTCGAGCGGTCGCGCCTCGCTGGTCCAGGCGGCGTCCTCGGCGTGAACCGCCGGGCGGCGTTCGAAGGAGCGGGTGACCACGGCGCCGGGGGCGAAGCCGGGACGCTGGCCGGCCAGGTGATGGGGCAGCAGCCACAGCTCGGCGAGCAGGCGCAGGCCGATGGCGGCCAGCAGCCAGGCGCCGCCGCCCAGGGCCAGGGTCGGCCAGGCACTAGTCCAGTCGACCGGGGCGAGCCACGGCGTATGCGGGGCCAGCCACAAGGCGGCACCGGCGAGCAGGCCAAGCTGCAGCAGCAGGTGGCAGCTCAGCAGGGTGGTACGGGACAGGGGGCGGCGGGGAAACAGCAACTGTCGCATCGGGGGTCCTCCCGGAGGATGCACATCGTGGTGATGAGTCGGGTCGGTATCCGTACCGGCAAGGCCGGATGCTACCCCAGTTCCGTGCGCGCTGCAGTCACCTCTTGCAACAACCGATGCCGGGTTGACCAGCCGGGGAGGGCTTGCCAATGTTGAATGAGAGGCGAAGGCGTGGCTTCGCCCGTTCAACCGGCATCGAGGAGTTGCTGATGACAACCTATATCGTGGTGGCAGATGCAGCGCGGGCGCGGATCTTCACCCGCGATGCGCTCAAGCTGGTGGAGCACGACAGCCTGTTGCACGCTGCAGGGCGGTTGCATGAAGGAGACCTGGTGACCGATCGTGGTGCGGACGTCCACGAGTCGATGTCGACGACGTCGCGCTCCTCCGGCGAGGAGAACACCGCCTCGCAGCATGAAGCGATCGTCTTCGCCAAGGAAGTGGCCGAGCGCCTCTACCGGGCCAGGGTCGACAATAGCATGCAGAAGTTGATCATGGTGGCGCCACCACGTTTCCTGGGGCTGTTGCGCGACAAGCTCGACGGTCCGACTACCAAGCTGATCATCCACACCCTGTCCAAGGATCTCTCCAAGGCCAGCCTCGGCGATATCCAGGAGGCCGTCAGCGACCTTCGCTGATGTGCCCGGTGTCGGCGGCCCGGTAGCGTGACAGGGGGCCTCGGGACGGTAGCCTGTCACCTCGAGGCATGGATCGACGAACGCTCGGGTCGCCGACCGGCCTCATGGTACCTGGGGCAGATCGATCTCGTCGCTGCGGTCAACGCCCTCGGTCATCTTGCGGCACAGGCGCAGGAACTCGCGCATGCCGGTGGCCAGGTACTTGTGACGATGCCAGATGAAGCTGAACTGGCGGCTCAGATCGAGCTCCGGGGTGGGGATCGCCACCAGGCTGCCCCGGCGGAAGGCATCGCGCAGCGCCAGCTTCGATACGCAGCCGATGCCGAGCCCCGATTCCACGGCTCGCTTGATGCCCTCGGTATGTTCCAGCTCGAGCAGGATATTGAAGCGACCGCGCCGGTGGCGGGTGGCCTGCTCCAGGGTCAGGCGCGTGCCGGAGCCCTGTTCGCGCATGATCCAGGCCTCCCGCAGCAGCCGGTCCAGCTCCACCGGACCGGCGCCGGCCAGGGGATGGCGAGGCGAACAGAACACCGCCAGTTCATCCTCCACCCAGGGCTGGGTGATCACGTCGTCTTCCTCGCACTGCCCCTCGATCAGGCCCAGGTCGAGCTCGTGGTGGCACACGCTGTCGATGATGGCACGGGTGTTGCGGACCGAGAGGCGTACCCGGCTCCCCGGGTGGCGCTGCATGAAGTCGCTGATCAGCAGGGTCGCCAGGTAGTTGCCGATGGTCAGGGTCGCGCCCACGTCCAGTGAGCCGACCCCCTGCTGGCCGCGCAACAGCTCCTCGACCTCCTCGGCGCGATCGAGCAGGGCCACCGCCTTGGGCAGGATCTGGAAGCCCAGGGCGTTAAGCTTGAGGCGCTTGCCGATGCGATCCAGCAACTGGCAGTCGAACTGCCGCTCCAGCTCGGCCAGGGCGGTGCTCGCCGCCGACTGGGAGAGCGCCAGGGCGCGGGCGGCATGGGAGACGCTCTCGTGCTGGGCGACGGCGACGAAGACTTCCAACTGGCGCAGGGTGTAGCGCATGGCGAGGCTCCTGAGACTATATATTCGTATTATAGATAAGCGTTATCCATACAATCCATTTAACAGATATTGATCGATCCCTTAGAATTGCCAGCATAGATTGAGTGGCGCGTTTATGCGCTTATGGAATATCAAAGGAGCCGGCATGAGCAAATTCGCCCTGGAAGAGGTGCTCAGTGTTCATCACTGGAACGACACCCTGTTCAGCTTCCGCACCACCCGCGAGCGCAGCCTGCGCTTCAAGAACGGCCAGTTCGTGATGATCGGTCTCGAGGTGAACGGCAAGCCGCTGATGCGGGCCTACTCCATCGCCAGCCCCAACTACGAGGACCATCTCGAGTTCTTCAGCATCAAGGTGCCGGACGGCCCCCTGACATCGCGCCTCCAGCACCTCAAGGTGGGTGACCAGATCATGGTCAGCCGCAAGCCCACCGGCACCCTGGTCACCGATGACCTACTGCCGGGACGCAACCTCTACATGCTCTCCACCGGCACCGGCCTCGCGCCCTTCATGAGCCTGATCCAGGACCCCGAGGTCTACGAGCGTTTCGAGAAGGTAGTGCTGGTGCACGGCGTGCGCTCCGTCAGCGAACTCGCCTATGCCGACTTCATTCAGAAGGCGCTGCCCGCCCATGAGTACCTGGGCGAGGAGATCGCCGCGAAGCTGGTCTACTACCCCACCGTGACCCGCGAGGAGTTCTGCACCATGGGACGCCTCACCGACCACATCCGCAGCGGCAAGCTCGCCGAGGACACCGGCCTGCCGGCCCTGGATCCGCGCCAGGATCGCGCCATGATCTGCGGCAGCCCGGCGATGCTCGACGAGACCAGTGGCCTGCTCGACGAACTGGGCTTCAACATCTCGCCGCGCATGGGCGAGCCCGGCGACTACGTGATCGAGCGCGCCTTCGTCGAGAAATGACCCGGCTTCGCCGGGAGCCTGAAGAGCGGCGCTTCACGCCTGGAAGCTTGAAGCTGGAAGAAAACCGCCTCCGTGGCCTGGCCACGGAGGCGGTTCTATTTAGGCTGCCTTCCAGCTTCCAGCTTCCAGCTTCCAGCTTCCAGCTTCCAGCTTCCAGCTTCCAGCTTAGACCGCGTCCTTGCCAGTTTCGCCGGTGCGGATACGGATCACCTGCTCCAGCGGGGTGACGAAGATCTTGCCGTCGCCGATCTTGCCGGTATTGGCCACCTGGGTGATGGCGTCGATCACCTTTTCGGCCATGTCTTCGTCCACCGCGACCTCGAGCTTGACCTTGGGCAGGAAGTCGACCACGTACTCGGCGCCGCGATAGAGCTCGGTGTGCCCCTTCTGGCGACCGAAGCCCTTGACCTCGGTGACGGTGATACCCTGGACGCCGATTTCGGAAAGGGATTCCCGCACGTCGTCGAGCTTGAAGGGTTTGATGATGGCGGTCACCAGTTTCATGGTTGCTGTCCTCGTCCTGTCCGGGTGTCGATGGCCGGAGCCATCATGCTAGTAGCGCTCATGGTGTCCAAGCATACACCGCGGAGGGGGGGAATAAAAAAGGCCCCATCGGGGGCCTTGGCATGGGCGTGAAGACGCGTGAGGTCATTCGGTATGCGGCTGGGATCTGGGCTGTGCCACATGACCGCTGGAGCCGCGGCCGAACCCCCCGCCGTTGACGTTGGCCACGCGGAACTCGGGATAGGCTTCCAGGCCGCATTCGGCCAGGTCGACCCCTTCGTACTCCTCCTCTTCGCTGACCCGTACGCCCATCACGGCCTTGAGGATCAGCCACACGATCAGGCTGGCCACGAACACCCAGACGAAGATACCGAGGATGCCGATGAGCTGGGCGCCGAAGCTGGCATCGCCGTTGGAGAGGGGTACCACCAGCACGCCCCAGATGCCTACCACGCCGTGCACCGAGATGGCACCGACCGGATCGTCGAGCTTCAGCTTGTCGAGGCTGACGATGGAGACCACCACGATGGCACCACCCACGGCACCGATCAGCATGGCGCCGAAGGCGGAGGGCGCCAGCGGCTCGGCGGTGATGGCCACCAGGCCGGCGAGGGCGCCGTTCAGGGCCATGGTCAGGTCGGCCTTGCGGAACCACAACTTGGCCAGGACCAGGGCGGCGATGACGCCACCGGCGGCGGCGGCGTTGGTATTGACGAACACCTGGGCCACGTTGTTGGCGGAGAGGGCATCGGACATCTTCAGTTCGGAGCCACCGTTGAAGCCGAACCAGCCCATCCACAGGATGAAGGTGCCCAGGGTGGCCAGCGGCAGGTTGGCACCGGGGATGGCGTAGATGGTGCCATCCTTGCCGTACTTGCCCTTGCGCGGGCCGAGGACCAGCACCCCGGCCAGGGCCGCGGCCGCCCCCGCCATGTGCACGATGCCGGAACCGGCGTAGTCGGCGTAGCCGACCGCGTCGAGCCAACCCCCGCCCCAGGTCCAGTAGCCGGAAATCGGGTAGATCAAGGCGGTCATCACCACGGCGAAGGCGAGGAAGGCCCACAGCTTCATGCGCTCGGCCACGGCACCGGAGACGATGGACATGGCGGTGGCCACGAACACCACCTGGAAGAAGAAGTCGGAGCGCATGGAGTAGTAGGGCGCATCCTCATCGCCGGAGAGCACCGCATCCAGGGTGTTCTCGCCGCCGATCAGGAAGCCCAGGCTCGGCAGGAAGCCACCCTCGCTGCTGGAGTACATCAGGTAGTAGCCCACCAGCAGGTACATGGTGCAGGCGATGGCGAACAGGGCGATGTTCTTGGTGAGGATCTCGGCGGTGTTCTTGGAGCGCACGAGGCCTGCCTCGAGCATCGAGAAGCCGGCGGCCATCCACATCACCAGCACGCCGCAGATCAGGAAGTAGAAGGTATCGACCGCGTACATCAGCTCGGTCAGGTCAGTCAGCTCTGTCATGGGATGTCTCCGTGCAGGGGGTCAGGAGGGGCGTCAGACGGCGTCGGCACCACGCTCGCCGGTGCGAATGCGGATGACGTCCTCGAGCGGGGTCACGAACACCTTGCCATCGCCGATCTTGCCGCTGTTGGCGGCATTGCAGATGGCGTCGAGCACCCCCTCGAGGCGCGTGTCGTCCACGGCGACCTCGACCTTGACCTTGGGCAGGAAGTCGACGACGTATTCGGCGCCGCGGTAGAGCTCGGTATGGCCCTTCTGGCGGCCGAAGCCCTTGACTTCGGTGACGGTGATGCCCTGGACGCCGTTGTCGGCCAGTGCCTCGCGGACATCGTCGAGCTTGAATGGCTTGATGATGGCGGTGATGAGCTTCATCCCGTGTCTCCACTACTGGGTTGGCAGCGGCTTGCCAGCCGCCGATGCATGGTTGTCCTATGTATGCGCAAGCTGTGCCATTATTGATGAATATTGTTTCTTATCATGGTGATATGTAAGTCGAGCGAGGTGAGGGGGAGAGGGGGGATCCGCGTCGGGCAGGCTGTCGCACCATCATGGTGCTTGCTGGTGGTGCGAGTGCTCCATATGGGGGCGAGATCGGCGAATGCGCAGTGGCGGCGGCTTGCGTATCCTGTAGGCCGCCACCCCAAGATGACGCAGGAGAAACTCCATGGTGAGCCATGACCGCATCAGCCGCCTGGCGCAGCAGATCGGCGACCGATTGCAGGGAGCCTCGCAGGCTCCGGAAGAGGTCCAGAAGGGCATCCAGCAGGTAATCCGGGGGGCCTTTGACCGTCTCGAGCTGGTGTCGCGGGAGGACTTCGACATCCTGATGGATGTGCTGCAGCGCACCCGGGCTCGAGTGGAGGCATTGGAAAGGCAGGTCGCTGCCCTGGAGGAGGCCCTGGAATCCCGTCAGGTCTCCGAGCCCGCCGGCCGAGCCGGGCCCGAGGCTGCCGATGCGGCGCCGGCACCCGAGGAAGATGCCGGCGGTGGCGAGACCGACCGCTGAGGTTGCCGGGCGAGGGGGGGCACTCTGGACTAGCCTGAAGTCAGACGACACGCGAGGGAACGCGCATGACGCTGGCGATCATTCACACCCGGGCCGGCCTCGGCCTCGAGGCGCCCGAGGTGCAGGTCGAGGTGCACCTGGCCAATGGACTGCCCGGCATGACCCTGGTGGGACTGCCCGAAGCTGCGGTGAAGGAGAGCCGCGAACGGGTGCGTAGCGCCCTGGTCAATGCCGGCTTCGACTTCCCCAACACCCGTCGCATCACCCTCAACCTGGCGCCCGCCGACCTGCCCAAGGAGGGCGGACGTTTCGACCTGCCCATCGCCCTGGGGTTGCTGGTGGCCTCCGGCCAGGTGCCGCCGGAGGCGCTGGCGGGAATCGAGAGCGCCGGCGAACTGGCCCTGGATGGCCGGCTGCGCCCGGTGATCGGGGCGTTGCCTCTGGCCATGGCCACGCGTCGGGCCGGGCGGCGCCTGATCGTGCCCCGAGCCAATGCCGATGAGGCAGCGCTGGCCGGCGACCTCGAGGTGCTGCCGGCCGACCACCTGCTCGAGGTGGTGGCCCACCTGCTCGGCCAGACCCCCATCGTGCCCCATCGTCTCTCGCGGCCGGCCGCCTGCACGGCGCCGGGCGCCGACCTGATCGACGTGCGTGGCCAGCATCAGGCCCGGCGTGCCCTGGAAGTGGCGGCGGCCGGCGGCCACAATCTGTTGTTCGCCGGCCCGCCCGGCACCGGCAAGACCATGCTGGCCAGCCGCCTGCCCGGAATCCTGCCGCCCCTCACCGAGGACGAGGCGCTCGAGGTGGCGGCGATCCGCTCGGTCAGGGGGCTGGTGCTGCGTGAGCAGTGGGGACGGCGCCCCTTTCGTGCGCCGCACCATACCGCCAGTGCCGTGGCCCTGGTCGGAGGTGGCTCGAAGCCGCGTCCCGGCGAGATCTCCCTGGCACATCACGGGGTGCTCTTTCTCGACGAGTTTCCCGAATTTTCCCGCCATGTGCTGGAGGTGATGCGTGAGCCCATGGAGTCGGGACAGATCCATATCTCCCGGGCCAGCCATGAGCGACGCTACCCCGCGCGGTTCCAGTTGGTGGCGGCGATGAACCCGTGTCCGTGCGGGCACCTGGGCGACCCGCGGCACCGCTGCCAATGCTCGGCAGCCCAGATCCAGCGCTACCAGGCGCGGCTCTCGGGACCGCTGCTCGATCGCATCGACCTGCAGGTGGAGGTGCCGGCGCTACCGCCGGAGCAGCTCACCTCCCGCGCGGTGGGGGAGTCGTCGGCCGTGGTGCGCGAACGGGTGATGGCCGCCAGGGAGCGCCAGCAGGCCCGGGGCGCGCTGAATGCCCACCTCGCCGGGCGCGAGCTGGAGGCGGCCTGTGGCCTCGAAGCCGGCGATCGCGCCTGGCTGGCTGGCGTGCTGGAGCGGTTGCGGCTCTCGGCCCGGGCCTATCATCGGGTGCTGCGGGTGGCCCTGACCCTGGCCGACCTCGCCGATGTGCCCAGGCCCGGTCGCGAGCAACTGATCGAGGCGATCGGCTATCGTCAGCTCGATCGCCTGCTCAAGGGGTGAGGGGCCGGCCGCCGGGTGTGGGTGGTGAGCGGTCACGCTACAGGGCGGTAGCGTCGAAGGCGCCATGGATCTCCGTTTCCCACAGCGCCTCGTCGCTGCCCGGCCGCCGCAGCGCCAGGCTCAGCCGGTAGGGCAACAGCTCGCGGTCGGAGAGCTGCAGCCGCGGGCCGTCGGCCTCCAGCCGGCTGTCCAGCCGCCACTGGTTGTCACCGCCCCCCTCGGCCATGGCGTCGCTCCAGTCGAGTACCTGGGGGCCATCGGAGGTGCCGAGCAGCGCCCGGGTGAGACTCTCGAGGAAGCGCGCGCGACCGATACTGAGCTCGCCGTCGACCTCGGGGGGGGCCAGCAGCAGGACCTGGTCGGCCGGCGGGTGTGGCAGGGGCGGCGCCTCGATGATGCGCTCGGCGGCCCGCTCGCCGAGGCCGAACAGCGCCTGGCGCAGGGTCTCGGGCCGGTCGGGCTGGGCGGCACAGCCGGCCAGCAGCAGGAGCGTGAGCAGCAGGGCCGGCAGGTGCATGTTCATCGCTGGTCGATCTCTCGCGGGAGGATGGGTTCCAGGGCGGCGACGAAGCGGTCGAGGGTGTCGAACAGCGTCTGCCGGATCGGCTCGGCCTCGTTGACCAGGTGGTGGCGTGCCTCGGGGTGGCGATGGATCTCGGCCTGGGGAAACTTGCGCTCCAGCACCGCCAGGTTCCACTCCCAGTCGACGGTCAGGTCCTGTTCACCCTGCAGGATCAGGGTCGGTACCGGGCTGGGCGGGAGCGCCAGCAAGCGTGGCATCCAGCGGCGCATGGCGCTGACCCACTCCATGCTCAGGCAGTCGGGCTGGAGCGGGTCGTGCTCGCGCAGGAAGGCAGCGAATTCGGCATCGGTGGAGTTGGCGCGGAACTTGCGCGGGATCGAACTCACGAAGGGGCCGACCAGGCGGTGCAGCCAGCTCGACTGGCTCCAGCCCCAGGGACGCACCAGCGGGGCCAGCAGCGCCAGTCCCGCCCAGTGTCCATCGTGGCCGCGGGTGAGGGCATCGGTGGCCAGTATCGCCGCGCCGGTGCTCTGGCCGACCCCCAGCCAGGGGCGTGGGGCGAGGCCCTCCTCCTCGAGATGCTGCTGCAGGCTCTGCAGGCAGCTGCCATAGTCATCGAAGTCAGCGATGGAGGCGCGGGGGCCGCTGGAGAGGCCGTGGCCCGGCAAGTCCCAGAGTACGACCCGCCAGCCGCGGTCCAGCAGGCGCTCCAGCAGGTGACGATAGAGGCCGAGATGGTCGAAGTAACCATGCACCACGAAGGCGGTGCCGACCGGCTTCGCCGGGCTCCATACCTGGGTCCAGAGGCGGAAGTCACGGGCATCCACGTAGCCCACGTAGAGGCCCACCTGCTCGACGAGCAGTGGCGCCAGGCCATAGTGGCCGAGATAGCGCTCCAGGTCGTCGCTGCCGGGTACCAGGCCGGTCAGGTCGACCAGGCTGACGGGACCGAGGGCCTGCAGTGGGGTAAAGTCGCTCATCGAATCCTCCGCAACGCCCGGACATGCTAGCGTCAAGGCGGTGGGTGGGCCACTGATTCCACCCGGCTTGTTCGCCCGGCGGTCCATGATGTCTTATCTTTTGGTCTAGCTCGGCACGGCTTCCGAGGCTCCAGGGTTTACATATGGAATCATTTTCCACAAAATTCCCGCACGCAGTCACCCGACCCGGCCGACCGGTGCAACCGACTACCGGCTGCCAAGCACGAGGAGTACACCCATGACCGAACGCGTCATTCGCCACCGCCTGCAGGTGGCCGCCGAGCTGGACCGTTTCATCAACGAGCAGGCTCTCCCGGGTACCGGCGTCGATGCCGAGGCCTTCTGGTCCGGTGTCGATGCACTGTTTCATGATCTGACACCGAAGAACCGTGAACTGCTCGCCGAGCGTGACCGCCTGCAGGAGAAACTGGACGCCTGGCACCGCGAGAACCCCGGCCCGGTGCGCGACCTGGCGGCCTATCGCGCCTTTCTTGGGAAGATCGGCTATCTGGTCGATGCCCCGGCCAAGGTCAGCGTCACCACCGCCAACGTCGACCGCGAGATCGCCGTCCAGGCCGGCCCCCAACTGGTGGTGCCGGTGAGCAATGCCCGCTACGCGCTGAATGCCGCCAATGCGCGCTGGGGCAGTCTCTACGACGCCCTCTATGGCACCGATGCCATCTCCGAGGAGGATGGCGCCGAGAAGGGAGCGAGCTTCAACCCCAGGCGTGGCGAGAAGGTCATCGCCTATGCCCGTGGCGTACTCGACCGCGCCGCGCCACTGGCCACCGGCTCCCACCGCGACGCCGTGAAGTACGCCCTGCGCGACGGCCACCTGGTGGTGACCCTCGACGGTGGTCGCGAGACCGGCCTCAAGGATCCGGGCAAGCTGGTCGGCTTCAACGGTGATCCCGGACGTCCCGAGGCCATCCTGCTGGTCAATCACGGCCTGCACCTGGAGATCCAGATCGACCCGAGCCACCCCATCGGCAAGACCGACCCGGCCGGCGTCAAGGACGTGGTGGTCGAGGCCGCGCTGACCACCATCATGGACTGCGAGGACTCCGTGGCCGCCGTCGACGCCGAGGACAAGGTCGGCGTCTATGCCAACTGGCTCGGCCTGATGAAGGGCGATTTGGAAGAGCAGGTCGAGAAGGGCGGCAAGACCATCACCCGTCGCCTGCACGACGATCGCACCTGGACCAACACCGACGGCGAGACCGTGACCCTGCCGGGCCGCTCGCTGATGTTCGTGCGCAACGTCGGCCACCTGATGACCACCCCGGCGGTGCTCGACGCCGACGGCAACGAGCTGCCCGAGGGCATCCTCGACGGTGTGGTTACCGGCCTGCTTGCCCTGCACGACCTGGGTAAGGGCGAGGGTGAACCGCGCAACTCCCGCACCGGCTCCGTCTACATCGTCAAGCCGAAGATGCACGGCCCCAAGGAGGTCGCCTTCGCCAACGCGCTGTTCGGTCGCATCGAGGACGTCCTCGGCTTGGCGCGCGATACCCTGAAGATGGGCATCATGGACGAGGAGCGCCGCACCTCCGTCAACCTCAAGGCGTGCATCGGTGAGGCCGCCTCCCGGGTGGTGTTCATCAACACCGGCTTCCTCGACCGCACCGGCGACGAGATGCACACCGCCATGGAAGCGGGCCCGATGATCCGCAAGGGTGACATGAAGGGGGCTGCCTGGATCCAGGCCTACGAGAAGAACAACGTCCAGGTCGGCCTGGCCTGTGGTCTGCGCGGTCGCGCCCAGATCGGCAAGGGCATGTGGGCCATGCCGGACCTGATGGCTGCCATGCTCGAGCAGAAGGTCGGCCACCCCAAGGCGGGCGCCAACACCGCCTGGGTGCCGTCGCCCACCGCCGCCACCCTGCATGCCCTGCACTACCACCAGGTCGACGTCACCGCCATCCAGCGCGAGCTGGAGGCCCAGGGCGAACATGCCCTTCGTGAAGTGCTCCTGGATGACCTGCTGACCGTACCGGTGGCCGAGACTCCCGACTGGTCCGACGAGGCGATCCAGCAGGAGCTCGACAACAACTGCCAGGGCATCCTCGGCTACGTGGTGCGCTGGGTGGAGCACGGCGTGGGCTGCTCCAAGGTGCCGGATATCCACAACGTGGGGCTGATGGAGGACCGTGCCACCCTGCGCATCTCCAGTCAGCACATCGCCAACTGGCTGCACCACGGGGTGGTGGACGCCGCGCGCGTCCGTGAGACCCTGGCGCGCATGGCCAAGGTGGTCGACGAGCAGAACGCCGGCGACCCGGCCTACACGCCGATGTCGGCCAACTACGAGAGCTCCAGCGCCTTCCAGGCCGCCAGCGACCTGATCTTCAAGGGCCGCGTGCAGCCCGCCGGCTACACCGAGCCGCTGCTGCACCACTGGCGCGCCGTGCACAAGGCGAAATAATCGGCTGCGGGCTGCGGGCTGCGGGCTGCGGGCTGCGGGCTGCGGGCTGCGGGCTGCGGGCTGCGGGCTGCGGGCTATCCTGATATTCGTGGCTCGTGGCTCGTGGCTCGTGGCTCGTGGCTCGTGGCTCGTGGCTCGTGGCTCGTGGCTCGTGGCTCGTGGCTCGTGGCTCGTGGCTCGTGGCTCGTGGCTCGTGGCGACTGTGCGTGGCCGCATGGCTGGGCTATCTTTGGGGCCATCGCCAATCCGCAGGGAGCCCAACCATGACCGTGATGACCGCCGCCGCCATCGAGGACTTTCTCGACGAGGTGTTTCCCCAGCGTGCCGGGACCATCGAGGGCGTTGGCCACATGCGGGCCACCATGAGTCTGGCGATCGAGGACGAGCACCTGCGTCCCGGTGCCAGCGTCTCCGGCCCCACCCTGATGGGGCTGGCCGACGTCTGCCTCTATGTGGCGATCCTCGCCCAGATCGGCCCGGAGCCCATGGCCGTGACCAGCGACCTGCACTGCCGTTTCCTGCGCCGCCCGCGGGGCGACCGCGACGTCATCGCCAACGCCAGCATCGTCAAGCTGGGCAACCGCCTGGCGGTGGGGGAGGTGCAGCTCTTCTCCGCCGGCGACGAGCGGCCGGTGGCGCTGGTGACGGCGACCTATGTGTTGCCCGACCGTGACTAGCTGGCGGTTCTGGCGCGCAGCACGCAGGCCGCCAGCGCCAGCCAGCCGGCGATCATCAGCACGCCGCCCAGCGGCGTGACCATGCCCAGCCCGCGCACGCCGGTCAGGGCCAGCGCATAGAGCGAGCCGGAGAACAGCAGCATGCCCGCTATCCAACAGGACAGCACCAGGCGCTGGCCCGCCAGGGGCGTGGCGGCGCGCCAGGCCAGCACCGCCAGCAGGGCCAGGGTATGCCAGGCCTGGTAGCGCACCCCGGTCTCGAAGGCGGCCGCCAGACGGGGAGCGAGCTGCCCCTCCAGGGCATGGGCGCCGAAGGCCCCGGCCATGACCACCAGGGCGCCCGAGAGCGCGCCTGCGCACCACCACCCCCTGTCCTGCATGGGCCGGCCTCCCCGTCTCTCGCGATATGGTTGCGAATCGGTGCCTACCGTACCCTGGCCGGCTCGACTCCGCTACAATAGTGTCCCCGCGAATCCCCGAGCACGAAGAGAGGACGCCATGCAGATTCAACTCAATGGCGAAGCGCGCACCCTGACGCCCGACCTCACGGTCGCCGAACTGGTCGAGTCCCTGGGGCTCGCCGGTCGCCGCATCGCCGTGGAGGTCAACGAGGAGATCGTGCCGAAGAGCGAGCACGGCGAGATCCGTTTGACCGAGGGCGACCGGGTCGAGGTCGTTCACGCCATCGGCGGCGGCTAGCCGCCGAGCACTCGGTCGTCGGGCATTCCACGGGTATACAGGAGCAGAGCATGAGTGACTTTTTCCAGGACCAGCCGCTGAACATCGCCGGGCGCGAGTTCACCTCCCGCCTGCTGGTCGGGACCGGCAAGCACAAGGACTTCGACGAGACGGCCGAGGCCATCGCCGCCAGCGGCGCCGAGGTGGTGACCTTCGCGGTGCGCCGCACCAACCTGGGGCAGGAGGCCGGCGAGCCCAACCTGCTGGACGCCGTGCCCCCGGAGCGCTTCACCCTGCTGCCCAATACTGCCGGTTGCTATACCGCCAAGGATGCGGTGCGTACCTGCCGGCTGGCCCGTGAGCTGCTCGACGGTCATAACCTGGTCAAGCTCGAGGTGCTGGGCGACGACTCGACCCTCTATCCCAACGTGGTCGAGACCCTGTCGGCCGCCGAGACGCTGATCGCTGACGGCTTCGACGTCATGGTCTACACCAGCGACGATCCCATCGTCGCCCGGGAGCTCGAGCGCCTCGGCTGCTGCGCCATCATGCCGCTGGGGTCGCTGATCGGATCCGGCCACGGCATCCAGAACCCGTACAACATCCGCCTGATCATCGAACAGGCCAGCGTGCCGGTGCTGGTGGATGCCGGCATCGGCACCGCCTCCGACGCGGCCCTGGCGATGGAACTCGGCTGCGACGGTGTGCTGATGAACTCCGCCATCGCCCATGCCCGCCAGCCGGTGCTGATGGCCGGCGCCATGAAGAAGGCGGTGGAGGCCGGCCGCGAGGCCTTCCTGGCGGGGCGCATGCCACGCCGGCAGAGCGCCGATCCCTCCTCGCCCTTCGCCGGCCGCATCAACGGCTGAGCCGGCGGCCACCAGAGCTAGCTAGAGAGTCCCTGCCGATTCCATGAACGATTCGCCACACGACGCCCCCGTCTCGACCACCGGCCCGGAAGGGCCCGACGCCCCGCTGCATCGCCGCGGCATCAAGAGCTATGTGCTGCGCGCCGGCCGGATGACCCAGGCCCAGACCCGCGGCCTCGAGGAGGTCTGGCCGCGGCTGGGGCTCACGCTGGCGGATGGCCGGCAGGACCTCGAGGCCCTGTTCGGCCGCCGGGCGCCGCGGGTGCTGGAGATCGGCTTCGGCATGGGCGCCTCGCTGGTCGAGCAGGCCGCGACCCACCCGGATACCGATTTCATCGGTATCGAGGTGCATGCCCCCGGCGTCGGCAAGCTGCTCGACGAGGCCGACAAGCGTGGCCTGACCAATCTCCGGGTCTACCGCGAGGACGCCCTGGCGGTGCTCGAGCAGTGCCTGCCGGAGGCGAGCCTCGACACCTTGCAGCTCTTCTTCCCCGACCCCTGGCCGAAGAAGAAGCACCACAAGCGCCGCATCGTCCAGCCCGCCTTCGTCGAACTGGTGCGCACCCGGCTCAAGCCCGGCGGCCTCTTCCACCTGGCCACCGACTGGGAGGCCTACGCCGAGTGGATGGCCGAGGTCATGGGCGCGGCCCCGGGATTCGCCAATACCGCCGGGCCCGAGACCACGCCCTATGTGAAACGCCCCGAGTTCCGCCCGCTGACCAAGTTCGAGGCTCGCGGCGAACGTCTCGGTCATGGCGTATGGGACCTGATCTTCGAGCGCCGTGCATAGCCAGGCCAACGCCGACGATGGCGATGGCCATGCCGGCGATGCCGCCGGGCCCCGGCTGCTCACCGAACATCGCCGCGGCCCAGAGCAGCGTCACCGGTGGCGTCAGATAGATCAGCGTCGAGGTCAGGGTGACGCCCAGCCGCCGCAGGCAGGCGATGAAGAAGCCGTAGCCGCCGAGGCTCGACAGCACGATCAGCCAGCCGATCGCCGCCAGGGAGGTCGGCTCGAGGTGGAGTACCGCCACGCGGCCGCCCCCCTCGACCAGGGCCGCGACCGTGAAGACCGCGGCCGCGGCGGTCAATTGGGCCGTCAGGGTCGCGGCCATCGGCAGCGCCGTCGACCCGCGGACGGCCAGCACGCTGCCGAGGGTGACCGAGACCACCGCCAGCAGCGGCAGGGCATACGCCCACGGCGGGGCGCCGGTGCCGCGCTCGAGGTCGTCGAGCACGCACAGCATGACCCCGAGGGTGGCGAGCGCCATGCCCGCCCAGCCCCGAGGCGCCAGGCGCTCGCCGAGCCAGGGCCCGGCCAGCACCGCCGCCAGCAACGGCTGCAGGGCGGTAAGGAGGGCAGTCACGCCGGCGCTGACGCCGAGCTGGATCGCCAGGATCACACCGAGCAGGTAGCCCCCCATGGTCAGGCTGCCGATGCCTGCCTCGCGAAGCATGTCTGGCCAGGCGGCCGCTCCCCTTTCGCGCCACCGCGACCAGAGTCCCACCAGCAGGCTGGCCAGGCAGAAGCGCCAGGCAAACAGGGCCAGTACCGGCATGGTGGCCTCGGTCGCCAGCCGTCCGCCGACGAATCCCGAGCTCCAGCACACCACGAAACCCGTGGCGATCAGCGGCGTCAGCAGGGTGGGGGGCATCGCTGTCTCTCCCGTCAGGCGATCGTCGCCCTTGAGCCTGCCGCACGAATCGATTTCAATAAATCGAAAATAATTTCAAGGAGAGTTCAATATGGCTGAAGTCATCGCCTCGGCCCTGGATCTCGAGTTGCTGCGCAGTTTTCAGGTGGCGGCACAGTCGGGCTCGCTCGGCGCTGCCGCGCAGCAGCGGCATCGCACCACCAGTGCCATCAGCATGCAGATCAAGCGGTTGGAGGAGGTGCTCGGCACGCGGCTGCTGGAGCGAGGCCCGCGGGGGGTGACGCCGACCGCTGCCGGGGAGGCCCTGCTGCAGGAGTCGCGCGAGCTGTTGCGGCTGCACGACGGGATCCTGTCGCGTTTCACCGGCCGGGGGCTGGGCGGCAAGGTGCGCCTCGGCCTCCCGGAAGACTATGCCCGTGAGCTGCTCGTCGACGTGCTGCCGGACTTCATCGCCCGCCACCCCGATGTACTGCTGGAAGCGGTCACCGCCACCAGCGGTGAACTGGCGCGACAGTTGACCCGATCCCGGCTGGCGCTGGCGGTGGTCCTCGACCGCCCCCATCCGCTCGCCGGTGGGGTGGCGCTATGGCGGACCGCGCCGGTGTGGGCCGGCCCCCGCGTGGGGCGGTTGACCGATCGGGCCAGCGTTCCCCTGGCCCTGCATGAGGTCGACTGCCCTTATCGGGAGCTGGCGGTCGAGGCGCTGGAAGCCTCGGGACGGCCCTGGCATGCAGTCTTCACCAGTACCAGCATCCACGCCGTGGAAAAGGCGGTCGAGGCCGGCCTGGCGATCAGCGTGATCGACCGCGAGCGACTGACCCCGGCGATGCGTGAGCTGGGGCGTAACGAGGGCTTGCCGATGTTGCGACCCTGCGAGGCGCGCCTGCACTTCGCCAAGCGCATCGACGAGGCGTCGCGCCCGGCGGTGGATGCCCTCGCTGCGTTACTCCACGAGCGCCTGCACGAGCGTGGCCCCTGGCGCGCGGCACCTCGGCCGGCCTGATCGGGCAACATAAGCTGAACCAAAAAAAACGCCACCCGGGGGGGTGGCGGCAAGACCGTGACTAGCAATGAGAGGGAGAAACCATGGCAGGAGACTGGCGGGCCCTGCCCTGGCCGTGGCGCCTCATCAACGCCACGGCCTCAATGTAAGTCATTCTCATTACCGTTGTCAACACGAATGCGAATATTTTTTGTTTGTGTGGCTGCGGTTAGCCCGCGAGCCTCAGCCACAGGGGCAATGTCACCATCGCCAGCAGCGTCTGGCCGGTGATCAGCGCCGCCATCAGCTCGGCGTCACCCCCCAGTTGGCGGGCCAGGATATAGGCCGAGGTGGCGGTGGGCAGGGCGGCGAACAGCAGGGCCACGTCGCGGCTCACCGGGTCGAGCCCCAGCACCAGGGCGAGGCCCAGGGCCAGGGCCGGCATCAGCACCAGCTTGACCAGGTTGGTGGCCCAGACGCCACGATCCAGGCGGAGCAGGGCGGCGGGGCGCAGCGCCACCCCCACCGCGACCAGGCCCAGCGGCAGGGCGGCGCGCCCCAGCAGTTCCACGGTGGCGCCGCTCCAGCCGGGCAGGCCAAGGCCACTGACATTGAGGCCGATGCCGATCAGGCAGGCGAGGATCAAGGGGTTGCGGATCAGGGCCGCCAGACTCCGCCCCAGGCTGGAGGGGCCCAGGGTGCCGGCGGCGATGAAGCTGGCCACGCAGAGCACGTTGACCACCGGCACCATCAGCGCCACCGCCACCGCGGCCACGGTGGCACCGGCGGTGCCGTGCAGCGCCGCGGCGCTGGCCACGCCGACATAGGTGTTGAAGCGCAGGGCGCCCTGGAAGGCCGAGGTGAAGGCGGGGGCCGAGAGCCGTAATCGTGTGCGCAGACACCACAGCAGGACACCGAACAGCCCCATGGCGCCGAGCAGGACCAGGGCCAGCCGGGCCACCGGTACCTGGCTCACGTCGGCGGTAGCCAGCGTCGAGACCAGCATGGCGGGAAACAGCAGGAAGTAGATCAGCCTTTCCAGCTGTGGCCAGAAGTCGCCCCCAGGCTGGCGGATCCGGGCCAGCAGGGCCCCCAGCAGGATCAGCAGGAACAGCGGCCCCAGTGCGCTTGCCACGCCTTCCATGACTCTCTCCCTTGTCGTACCGCCCTGCGACATCCTTGCGCAGTCCGCCCAGGGCAAATGCTGATAAGCTTACCCTCATCCTGCCCGCTTTGGAGTAGCCCTTTCGCCGCCATGCCCGATCGTCTCTCGATGGAAACCGCCGGTATCTCGCGCTCCCCGCTGCTGCGCCTGCTGATGCTGGTGACGCTGGTGGTCATCGCCGTGGCGCTCTGGTACCTGACGAATTATCGACTCCGCGGCGACGGCGAGGTGCGCTGGTTTGCCCCCGAGGCGTCCTGCGACTTGCATGCCGGCGCCTGCACGGCGACCCTTGATCGAGGGGCTCACCTCACCCTCGAGGCCGACGTCGCGGGACGGATCCGGGCGCTGGAGATCCTGCCCCTGGCGGTGAACCTCGAGGGCCTGAAGGCAGAGTCGGTGCGGGTTGAATTCGTCGGCCGCGACATGGACATGGGGCTGTATCGCTTTCCGCTCGCTCCCGGTGCCGACGGCGTCTACCGCGGCGAGGGCCAGGTGGCGATCTGTACCGAGTCGGTCATGCCGTGGCGGGCCAGGGTGATAGTGGAGACTCCCCGGGGCAGCCTGGGGAGCTGGTTCGATTTCGATGTGGAGCGACACACACCATGAAGCGACAAGGGATCTGGATGGGGCTGGGGGTGATCGTGCTGGCGATCGCGCTCGGCGGTTATGGCTGGTATCAGCAGGCCGCCCGTGATCCGGGCAACGGCCCCCAGGGCGGCCCCGTGGAACTCTCCTCGACCCATGGCGACTTCTCGCTGAGCCAGCTCGACGACGATCAGCTGGCGGTGCTCTTCTTCGGTTACACCTACTGCCCCGATGTCTGCCCCATGAGCATGGCGGTGGTGCGCCAGGCATTGTCCGAGCTCGACGAGGCGAGCCGCGAGCGGGTGGTGCCGGTGATGATCTCGGTGGACCCCGAGCGCGACACCCTGGAGCGGCTGGCCGAGTACACTGGCTATTTCGGCGACGCCTTCATCGGTGCCACCGGCAGCGAGGCGCAGCTCGAGGAGATCGCCGAGCGCTACGGCGTGGTCTGGAGGCGCGTGGAGACGCCGGAGTCGGCAATGGTGTACACCATCGACCACAGCTCGTCGCTCTACCTGGTCGACCGGGAGGGGCGAATCCAGAAGCGCGTGCTCTATTCGCCGGCGCCGCATGCGCTGGTCTCGGCGCTGAAGAGCGAACTCGACGGCTGAGCCGGGTTCCCCGTCAGGGCGACGGGGGCTGCTCCGCCAGCCGGTCGATCATGCCCATCAGGGCGCGCGCCTGGGTGCCTTCCCGGGTGTCATGCAGCGGGTTCAGCTGCCAGGTGCTCTCGGCGAATCCCCACCAGTCCCAGCAGCCCTGGGGGTTGGCCAGGCTGGTTTCCGTCTGGGGATAGAGGATCACGCGACGATTGGTGGCCGCCCATTCGTTCAGCCCGCTGTGGCGCACGAAGGCGTCGTCGATCTGCTCGGCCCCCATGGCACAGCCGTGCAGTGCCAGGGTCAGTCCGCAGTCGCCCGCCTCGCACTCCCCCGGCACGAACAGGTAGCCCGCCTCGTCGAAGCCCTTGCCGTCGAGGAAAGAGGCCTGGGAGAAAGGCGTCAGTCGACCGTCCGGCACCCTCTCGGCCGGCGGGTCGAGTGCGCCGTGCAGCCAATCCAGCGTCTCACCGGCGATGTCCAGATCGCAGGCCAGCAGGTGGGTGCCACCGCCGAGGTGGCAGTCGGCCAGGTCGGTGGTGGGCACGGGCTCCGCGCGGTGGCCCACCACCGGCCAGCCGTGGCCGACGCCCTCGCTCTCCATCAAGCGCAGTTGCCCACCGGGGGCTTCCAGCCAGTCACGGAACTGCTCGGCCAGGGCGTGGCCCAGGGCGGGCGATACCGTCTCGTCCTCGGCGCCATGCCAGACGAATACCCGTAGCTGCGCCAGTGCCTCGGGGGAGCCCACCAGGCCACGCTCCAGATAGTCCCGGTGGCGATGCCTCAGCTCGTCCAGGTCCGGTGGGCCGAGCCGGGAGGACATGCACTGGCCGAGGGCCCGACGCAGGGTGCCCTGGGCGCAGGACCAGGGTCCTGCCGCCAGCACGGCCAGGCCCTGGAAGCGTTCCGGCCAGGCCACCGCCAGCTGGGTGGCCATGTAGCCACCGGAGGAGACGCCGACGACGCTGACGTCGTCGGCGGCGATACCCAGCCGGGGCAGTTCGGGGAGCCGCTCGGCGGCGGCGAGAGGAGCCGCCAGCCCCGTCAGGACGAGGCCGGCGGCAAGGGAGGCGAGAAGGTTCATGGCCGCTGGTCAGTCGGCGTCCACGCCGAGCAACTCGACCTTGAAGATCAGCGTCTCGTGGGGGCCGATGGGGCCTTGACCCCGGGCACCGTAGGCAAGGTCGGAAGGAATGACGATCTCCCAGGTGTCGCCGACGCTCATCAGCTGCAGTGCCTCCTGCCAGCCCTCGATGACCTGACCGACGCGGAAACTGACCGGCTCGCCGCGTTCGTAGGAGCTGTCGAAGACGGTGCCGTCGATCAGGGTGCCCTCGTAGTGGACCTCGACGCTGGACTCGGGACCCGGCGAGGCACCGTCGCCGGCTTCCAGCACCTTGTACTGCAGGCCGGAGTCGGTGACCTCGACGCCCTCCTGCTCGGCATTGGCGGCGAGGAAGGCTTCGCCGTCGGCGCGGTTGCTTTCGGCCATCTGCTCCGCCTCGGCCTCGCGGGCGGCGATGGCCTCCTGCTGGAAACGCATCAGGGCCTCGGCCATCTCCTCGTCACTCATGGCCAGCTCGCCGCCTTCGAAGACGTCACGAATCGCCTGGGTGAAGGCGTCGACATTCAGGTCGGCGACGTCTTGCTGGATGCTCTGGCCCAGGGTCACGCCGAGGCTGTAGCCGAGGCGCTCATCGTCGGTCTCCGGTGCCGCCAGCGCGAAGGGGGCGGCACTCAGCAGAGCGGTCAGGGATGCAGTGGTCAGCAGTCTTTTCATGAACAAGCCTTGTGGTCCAGGCGCCGGGGCGCCAGTGCATGGAAACCATGGGACTGTAACAGGGCCGGGCCGGTTCCGCACCAGAGGGAGGCGCGGGGCCGGCCCGGCAGGCGGGGTCAGACGACCAGGGTCGGACAGTGGGCCGAGCCTGCCACTCGCTGGGACACGCTGCCCAGCAGCAGGCTCTTTTCGCCGTTGGTGCCCTGGGAGCCGATCACGATCAGGTCGCACTCGCGCTTGCGCGCGAAGCGCACGATGGTGCGCGAGGGGCGACCGCCCTTGACGAAGGCGCGCAGCCTGGTCGGCTCGGCCCCCAGCTCCAACGCCGTGCTCTTGGCGTGCACGGCGATCTCGGTGGCGTACTCCTTGAGGGCGTCGTCGGGGATGTCCAGCTTGTCGGGCCGGACCATGGAGAGCGAAGCTTCCAGCAGGCTGTGGTGCTTGAACACACACAGGATGTAGAGCTCGGCACCGGTCAGCAACTGCAGCCCCACGGCCTTCTCCAGCGCCTTCAGTGCCCCCTTCGAGCCATCCACCGGTATCAGTATCCGATTGAACATCGTTACCATCTCCTGGGGTTAGTGGTCCCGGATCAGCGGAAGGCCAGGTCGCGCAGGAACAGCGCGATCTGCGGGAAGATGATGATGAGCGCCGCTGACAGCACCAGCATGAAGACGAACGGCGGCGTGCCGCGGATCACCTCCCAGTAGGGTCGCTTGAAGATGGCGATGGCGGTGAAGATGTCGCAGCCAAAGGGCGGCGTCGCCGAGCCGATCGCCACCTGCAGGGTGATCAGCACGCCCACCAGCACCGGGTCGAGCCCCGAAGCGGCGATGGCCGGGGCGAAGATCGGCGTCAAGACCAGGATCACCACGATGGGGTCGACGAACATGCAGGCGACGAAGAAGGCCACCGAGATGGCGACCAGCACGCCGATCGGCCCGGCCTCGTGGATCCCGAAGGCGGCGAGGAGCGTCTGCGGGATCTGGGCGAAGGAGATGATCCAGGAGAAGCCGTTGCCCACCGCCACCAGGATGAAGACCACGGCGGTGATCAGGCCGGTCGACTTGGCGATGGTGTAGATGTGGTGCAGCTTCAGCGAGCGGAAGACCACGAACTCGAGCAGCACCGCATAGAGCACACAGGCCGCCGCCGCCTCGGTGGGACTGAAGACGCCGCCGTAGATGCCGCCGACGATCAGCACCGGGAAGCCCAGCGGCCAGAGGGCGTCACGCACCGCCAGGGTGCGCTCCTTCCAGGTGGAACGGGGCTCGGTGGGCACCTTCTTGATGATGGCGTAGACCACGCAGTAGACCGAGAACATGGCCAGGATCAACAGCCCCGGGCCGATGCCGGCGATGAACAGCTCGCCGATGGAGGTGCCCGAGATGACCCCGTAGATGATCATGCCGATGCTCGGCGGGATCAGGAAGGCGATGTCGCTGGAGTTGATGATCAGCGCCAGGGTGAAGGGGTCCTTGTAGCCGGCCTTGAGCATGCGCGGCCGCAGCGGCGAGCCGACCGCCACTACCGTGGCCTGGGTGGAGCCCGAGACGGCGCCGAACAGGGTGCAGGAGGCCGCGGTGCTCACCGCCAGCCCGCCCTTGATGTGGCCGACGAAGCTCATGACCATGTTGATCAGGCGGTTGGCCGACTGGCCGCGGGTCATGATGTCGGCGGCCAGGATGAACAACGGCACGGCGATCAGCGCGGTGGGGCGGATGCCGCCCATCAGCTGCTGGATCAGGGTTTCCATCTGGCCGGTACCGCCGAAGGTCATGTAGAAACCGACGAAGGCCGCCGTGGCCAGGGGAATCATCATCGGGAAGCCCAGCAGGAGCAGCACGATCATGATGGAGACGATGATGGTTGTCATGGGGGATTCCTCGCGTGCCCTGCGTCAGACTTCCGTTTCCGTGTCCTTGTAGCCGTCTACCACATGGGTCGACAGGTAGACATCACGGGAGGTGAGGTTCTTGATCGCGGTCAGCAGGTACTGGATGCCGGTGATGGTGAAGCCGACCGGGACCCAGACGTACATGATCCACACCGGGATGCTCAGTGACGGCAGCACCCGGCCGCGCCCGTAGACGGTGGTGATGTAGCCGATCGAGTAGTAGCAGAGCACGAACATCACCAGGGAGGTGAACAGGCAGATGAAGATCATCAGGGCGCGGCGCCCGCCGGTGGGAAGGGCATCGTAGATGGCCGACATGCGGATGTGTCGGCCATGGCGCGCCGCATAGCCGATGCCGGCGAAGGTCACCATCACGATCAGGATGCGGTTGACTTCCTCGGAGAAGTGCAGGCTCTCGCCGAACACGAAGCGACCGATGACGTTGGCGATGGTATTGATGGCCATGAGGATAATCCCCATGGCCAGGATCACCGCCTCGATCTTGCTGATCCAGGTATCGATCGGCCCCAGCGGGCCGGGCAGCGTCGACCGGTAGTGCTTTTCGGATTCTTCTTCAGTCATGTGACCAGACTCCTGAGGGGGGTCCCCGAGAGATGAGTTGTCGCCTTGCTCGTTCTCAAGGGTACGCAACGGGTGAACGTATCCCGTGCCGGGGCTTCAACGCTGATTGGCCGGGGCCCAACGCCAAGGGGGCAGCCGGACGGCTGCCCCCTTGGCGTGCTTGCGGCGGAGCGGCCCTGAGGCTTACTCGCCTCTCACGGCTTCCAGGTCGGCCTTGAACTGGTCGAGCAGTTCCTGGCCACGTTCGCCGGTCATCTCGATGAACTCCTCCTCGACCTGCGGGGCACGCTCGCGGAAGGCCTGGATCTCCTCCTCGGTCAGGCGCGTCACGGTGACCTCGTCGGAGGCCTCCTGGATCTTGGCCAGGGACTCCTCGGCCAGGCCCTGGATGTGCTCGATGGTGTGGTCGTAGGCCGCATCGGCGGCATCACGCACCAGTTGCTGCTCCTCCTCGGAGAGGCCGTCGAAGAAGTCCTGGTTGGCCATCATGGCGGTAGTGAACCAGCCGTGGCCGGTGAACACCAGGTGGGGGGAGACCTCGTAGAGGCCGCCGGACTCGATCCAGAAGATCGGGTTCTCCTGACCCTGGATGATGTTGGTCTGCAGACCGCCATAGACCTCGCCCCAGGGCAGTGGCGTCGGGCTGGCACCGAAGGCCCGATAGGTAGCGGCGAGCAGCGGGTTGGTCATGGTGCGGATGTTCTTGCCGCGCAGCTCTTCCGGGGTGCGGATCGGCTCGTCGACGGTGACGACCATCTCGCCTTCCGGATACATTTTCAGCAGTTCGAGACCCTGTTCGGCGTAGAGCTCGGGGAACATCTCGTTGATGGCCTTGCTCTCGTCGAAGAACTCGAGGACGGTCTCCTCGTCGGTCGGCAGCAGGTAGGGAATGAAGAAGATCTGTGCCTCGGGGATCAGGGCGCCGGTGAAGCCGGGAGACTGGTTGACGAACTGGAGGATGCCGGCCTGGGTCTGCTCCATGATATCGTCGGACTCGCCGAGTTCGCCGAAGCGATAGATCTGAACGGTATTATCGGAGTTTTCCTCGATATATTCCTTGAAGGCGACGGCAAAGACGTCCTGAACGTCGCCCTCGAACTCCTCATGAGCATAGCGCCAGTTGGCGGAATGGGCCGCGGCGGACATGCCGAACAGCAGCGCGCCAATACTGGCCGTGGTCAACAGCTTGGTTGCCTTCATTCTGGTGTTCCCCTCGCAGGTTGGACTGGTCAAGATCGGATGATATTGCCAGGTTACGGCAGGTAAAACGCCTGCACGGTTGATTTCAGGCTAGCGTGGCCCCCGAGAGGGGTCAAGCGAGCTTTCTAGCCTTTGCAATGCAGAAAGATGCGATTTTTTCTGTAGTTGCAGGCGGTCTGCGAGATGTTCCTGCAATCCCGGGCCAGGTGTCGGAAGGGGCTTCAGGGGGCAGCGGACGGCGAGCGCCTCGAGGCGGGCGAGGGTCTCCCGCTCGGCCTGGAGCTCGGCCTGCTTCAGGGTATGGCGCAGTTCGGCGACGCCGGGGCGGGTCGTCGCCGCGGCCTTCAGCGAACGACGCAGACGGCGCAGCGGCGCGGTGACCTCCCGCTGCCAGCGCCGGATCTCGGCCAGGCCGGCGGGCTCGTCGGTCAGCT
The DNA here is from genome assembly GCF_059509875.1 of Halomonas sp. LMYGS-3. Taxonomy (NCBI): domain Bacteria; kingdom Pseudomonadati; phylum Pseudomonadota; class Gammaproteobacteria; order Oceanospirillales; family Halomonadaceae; genus Halomonas; species Halomonas sp. LMYGS-3. Next base: position 365,946 of record NZ_JCAKFQ010000001.1, read on the forward strand.
GGAGTCCGTGGTGAAACAGCCAGCAGCGCCACAGCAGTTCGCAGACGTCCAGCCCGGCGTCGTCCTGCAGGTGCAGGCAGGCGGCCTCGACCCCTGTCCGGGCGTAGAGCGCCAGGGCGAAGTCCCAGAGCGGGGCGGCGGCGAGTCGGGCCCGCAGAGCGGGCGGCAATTCGGTAGAATCGGGGATCATCTATCGGCTGTCGTCGTGTCGCGGCGGCAGTCTCACGCACCGCCGAGTGGAGCCAGCATGATCGCACTGCGCCAAGTTTCCCTGCAACGCGGCACCCAGCGACTGTTCGAGGGGGCCGACCTGACCCTGCACGCGGGGCACAAGGCGGGAATCGTCGGGCCCAACGGCGCCGGCAAGTCGAGCCTGTTCGGCCTGCTGCTGGGCCGCCTGGCACCGGACGCTGGCCAGGTGGAGATGAGCGGCGGCCAGCGCATCGCCCACATGGCCCAGGAGGTGGAGGCGCTGGACCGTCCCATCGTCGATTACGTGCTCGACGGTGATCACGAGCTGCGGCGTACCGAGGCCGCCCTCGCGGCAGCCCGCGAGCGGGGCGATGCCCACCGCGAGGCCGAGCTGCACGGCACCATCGAGGCCCTGGACGGCTACAGCGCCCCGGCCCGGGCCGCCCAACTGCTGGTGGGGCTGGGCTTCGCCCAGGCCGATCTCGGGCGGCCGCTGTCCGACTTCTCCGGTGGCTGGCGCATGCGCGCCAACCTGGCCCGCACGCTGTTCATGCCCTCCGACCTGCTGCTGCTCGACGAGCCCACCAACCATCTGGACCTCGATGCCCTGCTGTGGCTCGAACAGTGGCTCACGCGTTATCCGGGCACCCTGCTGCTGATCTCCCACGACCGTGACTTTCTCGATGCGGTCTGTGACCACATCGTGCACTTCGACCGCCAGCGGCTCGCGCTCTACCGCGGCAACTACACCACCTTCGAGCGCACCCGGGCCGAGAAGCTGGCGCTGCAGCAGGCCGAGGCGGCCAAGCAGCAGGCCCGCAAAGCGGAGATCGAGCAGTTCGTGGCGCGTTTCCGCTACAAGGCGACCAAGGCGCGCCAGGCCCAGAGCCGCCTGAAGATGCTCGAGCGCATGGGCGACATCGCCATGGCCCATGCCGATTCCCCCTTCCATTTCACCCTGCCCGCCGCCGACAAGACCTCCCACCCGCTGCTGGTGCTCGACGAGGCGCGGCTCGGCTACCGCGACGAGGTGGGGCAGGAGACGGCCCAGCTCGACGGTGTGAAGCTCACTCTGCTGCCGGGCCAGAGGGTCGGCCTGCTGGGCCCCAACGGGGCCGGCAAGTCGACCCTGATCAAGTCGCTCACCGGCGAGCTCCCGCTACTCGCCGGCAAGCGGGTGCCCGGCGAGCACCTGGCCATCGGCTACTTCGCCCAGCACCAGCTCGAGGGGCTCGATCTCGATGCCACGCCCTTCATGCACGTGCAGCGTCTCTCTCCCACCGCCAGCGACCAGGAGATCCGCAACTTCCTCGGCGGCTTCGGCTTCCAGGGCGACGACGCCTTCGCCCGGGTCGGCAGCTTCTCCGGCGGCGAGAAGGCACGCCTGGCGCTCTCCCTGGTGGCCTGGCAGAAGCCCAACCTGTTACTGCTCGACGAACCGACCAACCACCTCGACCTGGAGATGCGCGAGGCGCTCACCGAGGCCCTGGCGAGCTTCGAGGGCACGGTGATCCTGGTCTCCCACGACCGCCACCTGTTGCGTGCCACGGTGGACGAGTTCTGGCGAGTGGCCGATCACCGGGTCGAGCCCTTCGACGGCGACCTCGAGGACTATCGCGCCTGGCTCAAGGCGCGGCTCGAGGGCGAGCGGCGCGAGGCCCGCAACGACAAGGCCGAGCGGCAGGCGGAGAGCGCGGCACCGAAGGAGGATCGCAAGGCGGCGCGGCGCGCCGCCGCCGAGCTGCGCGAGAAGCTGCGTCCGCTCAAGCGTCAGCGCGACCGGGCCGAGCAGGCCATGGAGAAGGTCCAGGCCGAGCTCGCCGCCGTGGAAGAGGCGCTGGGCGAGGCCGAGCTCTACACCGACCCGGCGCGCAAGGAGGAACTGACCGCCATCCTGGCGCGCCAGGGCGAGCTCAAGTCGCGGCTGGACGACCTGGAGGCCGACTGGCTAGCCGCCGAGGAGGCACTGGAGGCGATGGAGGCGGAGCTGCAGGCCAGTGGGGCTTGATACATCCCGAGCATGACTAGCCGAGGTGAGCGGCGCCGGGGACAGGCCGGCGAGGAGGTCATTTGCCATGGATGGCAAATGTAGCGCCCAGGGATGGGTTCACAGCGCCTCCTCGCCGGCCTGTCGCCGGGATCAGCCGCGGAACTTTCAGCGCGTCTTGTGCCCTTAGCTCTCCAGCAGAAAGGTCACCGGCCCGTCGTTGACCAGCGAGACCTGCATGTTGGCGGCGAACTCGCCGCTGGCGACCTTCGGCCAGGAGGCGCGGGCGCGGTCGAGCAGGTAGTGGAAGAGGCGCTCGCCCTCGGCGGGTGGAGCGGCGCTGGAGAAGCTGGGCCGGAGCCCCTTGCGGGTATCGGCGGCCAGGGTGAACTGCGAAACCAGCAGCAGCCCGCCGTCGACCTGCTGCAGGTTGAGGTTCATCTTGTCCGCCTCGTCGCCGAACACCCGGTAATGCAGCAGCTTGTGCAGCAGCCGGTCGGCGGCGGACTCGTCGTCCCCCTTCTCGACGCCCACCAGGGCCAGCAGACCCTGGCCGATGGCGCCGACCTCGCGGCCTTCCACTTCCACGCTGGCGCGCCGTACGCGCTGAATCAGGGCTTTCATCCGACGAGCTGCCTTCTGCCTGGGAATCAGGCCGGGAAGGGTAGCACGACGGTGGCTACCAGGCGCGACAGAGCATGATGTCGCAGTGGGGTTCGGCCAGCAGCTGCTCGGTGATCTGGCTCTGGCGGCCCAGCTGGCCGCGGCTGCCCAGCGCCAGCAGGTCCGGCGGCTGGCGGCGCAGGCGGGTCATCAGTACCTCCAGCGGGTCGCCCTGTTCCAGCACCAGCTCGAGTTCCGGCACGTCGTCGAGCTCGCTCATCAGCTGCTCGGTCTCGCGCTCGAGTTGGGTGCGCAGTCGGGCCACCTCGCGGTCGCGCCAGCGGGCATAGTCGCTGTCGGAGCCGAGCTCCCGCTCGCCGGGGATGTCCCAGGCATGCAGCAGGGTGAGGCGGGCGTCGGGGAAGCGCTTGAGGGTCTCGCGCAGGGTATGGCGAGAGGTCAGCGAGAAGTCCACCGGGACCAGGATGTCCTGCCACTCCTGGGTGGCCAGGTGGCTCACCGAGAGCACCGGGCAGGGGGCGCTGCGCAGCACCCGGGCCAGGGTGGTGCCGGCGACGAGGTCCGGCTGGCCGCGCTTGCGGTGGGCGCCGAGGACGATCATGTCCACTTCGCGCTCGTGGGCCTCGCGGATGATCTCGGCATAGGCCGACCCGGCCACCGTCTGGATCAACGTCTTCGGCTCGGGCAGGGCGTAGTCTTCGCGGATGTCGGTGAGGATGGCCTTCATGTCGGCGACCACCGCCTCCTCCAGATCGTGCAGCACCCGGTGCGGCAGATAGGGGTCGAGCACATGTATCACGTCGAGGCGGGCACCATGCTCCACCGCCAGGCGCACGGCGCGGGCATAGGCGGCACGGTTCTCGGCGGAAAGATCGCAGGCGAACAGCAGGGTCTGGGTCATGACGCATCCCTCCGGTGCATGAGACCGCCGGGGCATCCCCGACGGGTCGGACCTTCAGGATGGGTGGGGCTCGGCCGGGGTGCAAGCCGAATTGGCGAGCGGCTCATCACCACCAGGCATGGAAGTGGTGCACCGGGCCATGACCCCGGCCCACGTCGAGGCGGTGGCTCTCGGCAAGCGCGACAGCGAGCCAGGCCTTGGCGGCGGCCACGGCGTCGGGCAGGGTGTCGCCGCGCGCCAGCCGGGCGGTGATCGCCGAGGAGAGCGTGCAGCCGGTACCGTGGAGGTTGTCGGTGGCGATGCGCGTCCCTTCCAGCCAGTGGCTGGCGTCGGGCGTGATCAGCAGGTCCGGGCAGGCATCGCCCGCCAGGTGGCCGCCCTTGAGCAGCACCGCCCCGGCGCCGAGTGCGCGCAACTCGGGGGCCAGGGCCGCCATGGCCTCGCGACTGTCGGGAATCGGGCGCTGCAGCAGGACGGCGGCTTCGGGCAGGTTGGGCGTGATCAGGTCGGCCAGCGGCACCAGCACCTCGCGCACGGCGCGGATGCCGGCATCGTCGACCAGAGCATCGCCGCTCTTGGCCACCATCACCGGGTCGAGCACGACCCAGCGCGGCCGCCGGCGCGCGAGGATGGCGCCCAGGGTCTCGGCCACCTCGCGGCTCGCCACCATGCCGATCTTCACGGCATCGATGTCGATGTCGGCCAGTAGCGTCTCGAGTTGGGCGGCGATAAAGTCTGCCGGCACCGGATGCACGCCGGTGACGCCACGGGTGTTCTGGGCGGTCAGGGCGGTGATCACGCTGGTACCATAGGCGCCCAGTGCCGAGAAGGTCTTGAGATCGGCCTGGATACCGGCGCCGCCGCCGGGGTCGGAGCCGGCAATGGTCAGCACGTTGGGAATCGGTTCGGGAAGTGTCATGGCGTCATCGTATCGCAAGGGAGTGTCGGTTGCTCAGGGGGGAGCATGCTGAGCCTGTTCGTAGTGGCCCTGGCCAGCGCCACCCTGCTGCCCGGCGGCTCCGAGGTGTGGCTGGCCCGCCTGTGGTGCCTGGGCGAACCGGTGGCCATGCTCTGGGCGGTGGCCACTGCCGGCAACACCCTGGGCAGCCTGATCAACGTCTGGCTGGGGCGCTATGCCCGTCGCTTCCAGGACCGCCGCTGGTTTCCCGCCTCGCGGGAGGGACTGGCCCGGGCCGAACGCTGGTACTTCCGCTTCGGCGAGTGGAGCCTGCTGCTCTCCTGGGCGCCGGTGATCGGCGACCCGCTCACCGTGCTCGCCGGCGTCTTTCGCCTACCCTGGTGGCGCGCCATCCTGTTGATCACCCTGGCCAAGGGAGCCCGCTATGCCCTCGTCCTCTACCTGGCGCAGAGCTGGCTGGCGCCCCTCTGTCAGTAGAGCAGGGGGGCAGTAAGTGCCCCGGCAAGAGGGGCACTCGTCCTCAGAGCACGGAGGGCAGCCAGGTGGCGATGTCCGGGAACAGGGCCAGCGCCAGCAGCATGCCGAGCTGCAGCAGGATGAACGGGATCACCCCCTTGTAGATCGCCGAGGTCGGCACCGATTCCGGCGTCACCCCGCGCAGGTAGAAGAGCGCGAAGCCGAACGGCGGCGTCAGGAAGGAGGTCTGCAGGTTCACCGCGATCATGATGCCGAGCCAGATCGGGTCGACGCCCATCATCAGCAGCACCGGGCCGACGATCGGTACCACCACGAAGGTGATCTCGATGAAATCGAGAATGAAGCCGAGCAGGAAGATCACCAGCATCACCACCAGGGTGGCGCCGACCACGCCGCCGGGCAGGGCCTCGAACAGCTCGATGACCAGTTCCTCGCCGCCGAAGGCACGGAACACCAGCGAGAAGAGGGTGGCGCCGATCAGGATCAGGAATACCATGCTGGTGACCTGGGTGGTGGAGTGCACCACCTCGCGCAGCATCGGCCGGCTCAGGCGGCGGTTGGCCAGGGCCAGCAGGAAGGCGCCGGTGGCGCCCACCGCCGAGGCCTCGGTGGGGGTGGCGAAGCCGCCGAGGATCGAGCCGAGCACGGCGACGATCAGCAGCACCGGCGGAATCAGGCCCTTGACCAGCAGCGGCCAGAGGCTGCCGCTGTGCCCCAGCTCCTGCATCAGCGCCTGACGGTCGGCCGGCGGCGCTAGCTCGGGCTTCACCCAGGCGATGACCGCCATGTAGACGATGTAGGCCGCCACCAGCAGCAGGCCGGGTATCAGGGCGCCGATGAACAGGTCGCCCACGGAGAGGGTCCTCGGGCTCCATACGCCCATGGCCAGCTGCGCCTGCTGGTAGGCGTTGGAGAGCACGTCGCCGAGCAGCACCAGGGCGATGGAGGGCGGGATGATCTGGCCCAGGGTGCCGGTGGCGCAGATGCTGCCGGTGGCGAGCGCCGGCGAATAGCCACGCTTGAGCATGGTCGGCAGCGACAGCAGGCCCATGGTCACCACGGTGGCACCGACGATGCCGGTGGAGGCTGCCAGCAGCATGCCGACCAGCACCACGGCGATACCGAGCCCGCCGCGCAGGGCGCCGAAGGCCAGCGCCATGGCATCGAGCAGGGTCTCGGCGACCCGCGACTTCTCCAGCAGTACGCCCATCAGCACGAACAGCGGTACGGCCAGCAGGGTCTGGTTGGTCATGATGCCGTAGAGCCGGTTGGGCATGGCGCTCATGTAGCGGGTCTCGAAGGGCACCGGCACGCCCAGTTGCAGCAGCGCGTAGCCGATGCCGGCGAAGATCAGCGCGGTACCGGCCAGCGACAGGGCCACGGGATAGCCCAGCATCAGCACGCTGCAGACGGCGGCGAACAACACCAGCGGCATGAACTCGAGGAGGGTGGCGAGCACTAGAGGGCCTCCTCGTGGCCGGGGGTGTGGCCCGGCAGGCGGCCCCGCAGGATCAGTACCTGACGGATCACCTGGGCGATGGCCTGGATCAGGAGCAGCGCGACCATCACCAGGATCAGGCTCTTGAGCAGGTAGACGGCGGGGATGCCGCCGTCCGGGGAGCGCTCGAGAATCGCCCAGCTGCTCCTCACGTAGCCGAGGCTGGCGAGCGCGATGAACAGCAGCACCGGGATCAGCAGGAAGAGGGTGCCGCCGAGGTCGATCCAGGCGCGGCCGCGGGCGGAGAGTCGGCGGTAGAAGATGTCCACGCGCACATGGCCCTCGTGGCGCAGGGTCCAGGCCGCGCCGAGCATGAACACCATGGCGTGCATGTACATCACCGACTCCTGCATCACGATGCTGTGGATGCCGAAGGCATAGCGCATGACCACGATGGCGAACTGTACCGCCATCATGCCGATGACCAGCCAGGCGATACTGCGCCCGATCAGGTCGGTGAAGGCGTCGAGTCGGGCGAGCAGGGCCGGTTCGCGTGTCGCGGGATTCATGGGGCGTCTCGTGATGAAGGAAAACCGGAGGCGCATCATCGCCGATTCGGGGCCGACCGTCATCCCCGGGTGCTCAACGCGGGGTCAGGGGGACGCGTTTCAGCTGCCGGGTGATGGCCTGGAGGCAGGCCGGTGGCAGGCTCACGTCCACGGCGATCGGCAGGTGGTCGGAGAAGAGGTGGTCGAGCACCCTCACCTCGCCGGCTTCCAGCGAGTCGGAGAGCAGGATGTGATCGAGTGCCCGGCGTGGCTGCCAGGAGGGGTAACTGAGCAGTGGGCGCACCGGGTGCAGTGGCAGCGAGGCGCGGAAGCGATCGTGGGTGTGCAACTGCTCCGGGGTGCAGTTCAGGTCGCCCATCACCACCACATGGCGCAGCGGCTGGATGATCTCGCTCAGGTAGTCGAGCTGGCGCACCCGACCACGATGGCTCAGCGCCAGATGGGCGACGAACAGGTGCAGGGCGTCGGGTCCCTCGCCGTAGCGGGCATGAATGGCGCCGCGGCCGGGCAGGGTGCCCGGCAGGCGGTGCTCCTCGATGCGGGCCGGGGCCAGGCGCGACAGCAGCCCGTTGCTGTGCTGGGCGATGCGGCCCAGGTTGCGGTTGAGCTGCTGGAAGTGGTGCGGAAAGCCGGCTCGGGTCGCCAGGTACTCCACCTGATTGATGTGGCTCGAGCGGAAGCTGCCGCCGTCGACCTCCTGGAGGCCGACGATGTCGAAGCGACCGATCACCTCGCTCATCATGTCCAGACGCCGCATGCGCTTGGGGTGCGGCAGCAGGTGCTGCCAACTGCGGGTCAGGTAGTGATGGTAGGCGGAGGTCTGGATGCCCACCTGCAGGTTGAAGGTGAGCAGTTTCAGGTGGCCGCCGTCGAGCAACGGCATCCTGGCGTCGGCCAGCTGTGACATGTCAGTCCGCACGCTCCTCTCGCACCTTCTCGACCAGGGCATCGGCGATCTGCGGCATGTTGTCGAGGCTGCCGGCGCTGCTCGGTGTCACCAGGTAGCGGCCATCGACGATCAGGGCGGGCACGCCCATCAGGCGCATGGCGCGCATGCGGGCATGGGCCTGGTTGACCCGGCTCTTGACGCCGAAGGAGGTCAGGGCCTCGCGGGCCTCCTCCTCGCTGACGCCATAGTCGCTGAAGAAGGCGGCGATGTCGTCGACTTCGGTGAGGCGGCGGCCGTCCTGGTGGATGGCGTCGAAGAAGTCGGCGTGCAGCGCCTCGCGGATGCCCAGTTCCTCGGCGGCGTAGAAGGCCACCGCATGCTTGTTCCAGTCACCGCCCATGGTACCCGGCAGGTGCACCACGCTGACATCCTCGCCGAGCTCGTCGTACCAGGCGCTGACGGGCCCTTGCAGGCGGTAGCAGTGGGGGCAGCCGTACCAGAAGGCTTCGGTGACCTCGATCTGGCCGTCGTCGACGCGCGTCTCGACGGGGTCGGGGAGCACTTCATAGTGCTGGCCTTCCACCAGGGGGGCGGCCGAGGCCAGGGTCGACAGGCCGAGGCCCGCCAGGGCAATCATCAGGGTCTTGAACATCGGGGGTATCTCTCCTTGAGTGAGCCGGTGCCGCCGACGGGCCCGCGCATCGCTGCCTTTGAGCCCGAATCGCTACCGGGGTTCCCGGCCGATGAGGGGCCTCGCCGAAGACGACAAGGGCGGCCGCGGGGCCGCCCTTGCCTACTGTCACGCGGGGAGGCGGCGGCCTCAGTGCAGGCCGAGCACGTAGTTGGCCACGGCCTGCATGTCGGCATCGCTCATCTTGGCGGCGATGTCGCGCATGATGTCGCTCGGGTCGTTGGTACGCTCGCCGGCGGCGAAGGCCTGCAGGGTGGCGACGGTGTAGTCGGTGTGCTGACCCGAAAGGGCCGGGTAGCCGGCGCTGCCGATGCCCTCGCCGGTCGGGGTGTGGCAGGCGGCACAGGCCGGTATACCCTTGGACATGTCGCCGGCGCGATAGAGTTCACGGCCGCGGGCGACCAGTTCCTCGTCGGGGTCGGCCTGGCCGAGGGCCGGCTCCTGCTCGGCGTAGAACCGGGCCACGTCCCAGGCATCCTGGTCGGAGAAGTCATCGACCTGCCCGGCCATCTGCGGTACCACCCGGTTGCCGTCGCGGATATCCATGATCTGCTTGGCCAGGTAGGACGCCTGCTGGCCGGCCAGGTTCGGGAAGGCGGGGGAGGGACTGATGCCTTCCTGGCCGTGGCAGGCGGCGCAGGGTTGGGCTTTCTCGCGGCCGGCCGCAGCGTCTGCGTCGGCTTCCAGGTCCGCGTGGGCGACACCCACGGTGCCCATGGTGATTGCCAGGCTTGCCAGTAACTTTCTCATCGCTGTTCCACTATGCCGTTACGTTGTTGACCGGTACGTACCCTGGGTGCCGCCCGGATCGCGGAGCCTGCCAGGGCCGGGCGGCGGCCAGGCGGTTCGCGGACGTCGAGGGCGCGGTGGTACACTAGCGTGCCCCGGGTCGCAGATAAAAAGACACTGCATTATAACGAAACACCCCGGCCGCGGGAATGCAAGCCGCGGCCCTGCCACCCTCGACCATCGTCAGGACCTGCCCGCCATGTCGCGACTCGACCATTCGCTCCCTGTTCGTCTCAACTACCAGGCTGCCCGCTTCCTCACCAGCGCCCCGACGCTCGCGACCTGTCCGCCCGACAGCGGCGCCGAGGTGGCCTTCGCCGGACGCTCCAACGCCGGCAAGTCCAGCGCGATCAATGCCCTGACCCGGCAGAAGGCCCTGGCGCGTACCTCCAAGACGCCGGGCCGTACCCAGTTGATCAACTTCTTCACCCTGGGCGACGACACCGCGCGGCGCCTGGTCGACCTGCCCGGCTACGGCTTCGCCAAGGTGCCCGAGTCGGTCAAGCTGGAGTGGCAGCGCCACCTCTCCGACTACCTGCAGCGTCGCGCCTCGCTGCGCGGCCTGGTGCTGGTGATGGACGTGCGCCACCCGCTCTCGGAGTTCGACCAGACGCTGCTGGGCTGGGCCGACGACAAGGCGATGCCGGTGCACATCCTGCTGACCAAGGCCGACAAGCTGAAGCACGGCGCCGCCAAGAACGCCCTGCAGCAGGTGCGCAGCCGGCTGCGGGAGTGGGAGGACCTGGTCAGCATCCAGCTCTTCTCGTCGCTCAAGGGGCAGGGCATCGACGAGGTGCACGCGCGCCTCGACGCCTGGCTGCTGGACGCTGAATAGCGGGGGAGGGACGGGGCTATCCTGGCGGCAGGCCTGCGCGAGTGGCCCCTTTGGGGTCAGACCCCAGCCAAGCCGCCAGGCCCATCTTGGTGCACCATTCCGGCGGTGTCTCTCTCCGCCGGGGTCTGACCCCAAAGGGAACTTCGGCGCCCCTCGCCGAGGGCTATTGCTGATTTTCCAGCCAGGCGATCAGCTCCGGCAGTTCCCTGATGTGCGCTAGGCGGTGGATGCCCGTCGGCAGGCCGACGTCGGCGCCGGCGATCCAGACCGCCTGCATGCCCAGGCGCCGGGCCGGCAGCACGTCCTCCTTCCACGAATCGCCCACGTGCAGTGCCTGCGACGGGGCCGTGCCCAGCCGGGACAGTGCCGCCAGGAAGGGGCGCGGGTCGGGCTTGGGGGCGAACATCTCGCCGGCGGCGATGGCCACCGGGAAATGACGGTGCAGCGCCAGGCGGCGGATGTCGACATTGCCGTTGGTGATGCTGGCCAACCGATAGCGTTTTCCCAGGGCCTCGAGCATCGGCTCCACCTCCGGGTGGGGTGAGACCTCGTGCCGCAGCGCCATGAAGCGCTGCATGCCCCGGGCGGCCCACAGGAGGGCGGCGCTGCGTGGCAGGCCATAGGCTTCCAGCAGCGCCGCCAGGGCGCGTTCGCGCAGCCAGCTGAAGTCGCCGCGTCGCAGCGGGTAGCGGCGGGCGAGGTCGAGGCGGCGGGCCTGGTAGGCGGCCAGCGGAAAGCGTTCGGCGAAGCGCTGTGCTGGGCATTCGCCGCGTCCGGCCAGCCACTCGGCCAGGGCGGCGTCGAGCCAGGCATAGTGCCCCGCCTCGGTGCGCTCCATCACCGCATGGTTGTCCCACAGGGTGTCGTCGAGGTCGAAGGTGATGGCCAGCAGGTTCACCGGGGTCATGGTGAGTCGCTCCCCTCGTCGGGCCGGCGCCGCGCCCGCGGGTGGGCAGCGTCGTAGCTGGCGGCGAGGTGCTGCCAGTCGAGCCGGGTATAGACCTGGGTGGTGGCCAGGTTGGCATGGCCGAGCAGTTCCTGGACCGCGCGCAGGTCCTGGCTCGACTCCAGCAGGTGGCTGGCGAAGGAGTGGCGCAGCCGGTGTGGATGGAGGTGCTCGGCGAGCCCCCGGGCTCGAGCCAGGTCGCTCAGGCGCTTCTGGATGGCGCGATGACCGAGGCGTGCGCCGCGGGCGCCGACGAACAGCGCCGGGTCGCCGGTGGTGGCCAACTGGCCGCGAACCTCGAGCCAGGCGTCCAGGGCCTGGCGCGCGCGGCTGCCCACCGGTACCTGGCGCGGCTTGCGACCCTTGCCGATCACCCGCACGCGCCGGGGCTGCAGGTCGCCGAGGTCGAGGGCGGCGAGTTCGGCCAGGCGCAGGCCACTGGAGTAGAACAGCTCCAGCATTGCCTGGTCGCGCACCGCCAGCGGCGAGCCGTCGTGGGGGGTGTCGAGGAAGCGCGCCAGCTGGTCGACGTCCAGCGGCTTCGGCAGGTGGCGGGGCTGGCGCGGGGCCCGGGTCAGGGTCACCGGGTTGTGTGCGAGGATGCCGGCCCGCAGCAGGTGCTCGGCGAGGCGCGAGATCGCCGCTCGGCGCCGGGCCAGGCTGCGCGGTGCCAGGCCGCGGCTCCGCTCGCCGCCGAGGAAGCGCCGCAGCAGGGTCACGTCGAGGCGGGCCCAGTCGTCGCACCCTCCCTGCTCGAGAAAGCCCGCCAGGGCCTCCAGGTCGCGACGGTAGGCATTCACCGTGGCCGGGCTGGCGGTGCGGGCCAATCCCGTCAGGAAGGCGTCGACCTCCCGCATCAGCGGATTCTCGATCTCGGCCCTAGCCATGAGAGAGGTGGGCCAGGCGCACCAGCAGGCGGGCGACCACGTCACCGACATACTCGGTGAACAGGGTGTCCATGCTGGCGCGGAAGTGGTCGGGGTCGGGGCTCGCCAGCACCAGGTAGCCCAGGGGTTCACCCAGGGTCAGCCGGGCGAGGGCGCAGGAACCGGCCTTGCGCGGTGCCGGCGCGTGGGGCAGCAGGCGCTTCCAGTCGGTGGGCGTGAGGCGCGTGCAGCGGCTGGCACGGCCATCGAGCAGCGCGGCGAGGCGCTGGCCGGCGTGGTCGTCGAGCACGTGGCGTGGCGGTAGGGGGGGGCGGGGCTCGCCATCGGTGAGGCTGGCCGGGCACCACAGCGCCACCGCCGAAGTGTGGAAGCGCTCGTTGAGCTGGGTGGCCAGCGCCTGGCCGAGGGCGTCGTTGTTCTCGGCCTCCAGCAGGGCCAGCACCAGCTCCCGGGTGCGGCGATACTGGGCCTCGTTGTGGCGGGCGGACTCGAGCAGCTGTTCCAGCCGCCACTCGGCCTGCTCGGCGCGGGCGCGCAGGTCATGGACCAGGCGCTCGAGCAGCGAGGTGGCGCCGCGAGCCTCCGGGTGCGGGACCCGGAGCTGCTGCAGCAGCCCCTCGCGACCGACGAAGAAGTCCGGGTGCCGGGCCAGCCACTGGGCCACCCGATCGGGGTCGAGGGTCTTGCGCGGTTCGGGGGCGGCACGGGTCATGGCGAACTCCTTGGGAAATGGCTTCAGCTCAGGGCAACGCGGCCGTCGAAGACGCGCACGGCGGGACCGGTCATGGCCAGGTGGGCGTCGCCGCCGGCCCACTCGATGCGCAGGTCGCCGCCGGGCAGGTGTACGGTGACCGGGCTCTCGAGCAGTCCCTGGCGAATGCCGCAGGCCACCGCGGCGCAGGCGCCGGTGCCGCAGGCGAGCGTCTCGCCGCTGCCCCGTTCATACACCCTGAGCCGGATCTCGTGGGGTGACACGATCTGCATGAAGCCGGCGTTGACCCGCCTGGGGAAGCGCGGGTGGGCCTCGATGGCCGGGCCCAGGCGCGCCACCGGTGCCGTGTCGACGTCCTCCACCCGCAGCACGGCATGGGGATTGCCCAGGGAGACCACGCCGATCTCGAGCCGTTCGCCCGCGACCTCGAGGGCATGGCGCAGGCGGTCCTCGGCGGCGTCGAACGGCAGGGCGGCGGGAGCGAAACGCGGCGTGCCCATGTCCACGGTGACCTGGCCGTCGTCCTCCACCCGCAGGGTCAGCGGGCCGCCGGCGGTCTCGACGCGGATCTCGTGCTTGTGGGTCAGCCGCTGGTCGCGCACGAAGCGGGCGAAGCAGCGGGCGCCGTTGCCGCAGTTCTCCACCTCGCTGCCGTCGGCATTGAAGATGCGGTAGCGGAAGTCCATGTCCGGGTCGCGGGGCGGCTCGACGACCAGCAGCTGATCGAAGCCGATGCCGAAGCGACGATCGGCGAGGCGGCGGATCTGGCCTTCCTCGAACCGGGCGCGTTGGGTGACCAGGTCGACCACCATGAAGTCGTTGCCGAGGCCATGCATCTTGGTGAAGTGCAGCAGCATCAGCGAGTCTCCTCCGGCAGCAGCGCCTCGTCCGCCCACAGCGCCTCGAGGCGCTCGCGGCGACGCACCAGGTGGATGGCCTCGCCGTCGACCATCACCTCGGCCGGGCGCGGTCGGCTGTTGTAGTTCGACGCCATGACGAAGCCGTAGGCCCCGGCGGAGCGTACCGCCAGCAGGTCGCCCTCGGCGATCGCCAGTTCGCGCCTCTTGCCCAGGAAGTCGCCGGTTTCGCAGACCGGGCCGACCACGTCGTAGGTGGCGGTGTCACGGGGCTGGCGGGTGTCCACCGGCAGGATCATCTGCCACGCCTGGTAGAGCGCGGGGCGGATCAGGTCGTTCATGCCGGCGTCGACGATGGCGAAGTTCTTGGTCTCGCCGGGCTTGAGGAACTCGACCCGGGTCAGCAGCACGCCGGCGTTGGCGGCGATCGAGCGACCCGGCTCGAACAGCAGGGTAAGCCGCTCGTTTCCTTCCCAGCGGGCGAGGCGCTCGAGCAGGGCGGTGGCGTAGTCGAAGGGTTGGGGCGGGCGCTCGTGGTGATAGGGCACGCCGAGGCCACCGCCCAGGTCCAAATGCTCGACCTCGATGCCGCGCTCGCGCAGCCGCTCGAGGAGCACCAGCAGCCGGTCGAGGGCGTCGAGGAAGGGCGAGAGCTCGGTGAGTTGGGAGCCGATGTGGCAGTCGAGGCCCACCACCTCGAGGTGGGGCAGGCCGGCGGCCAGCTCGTAGGCGGCCAGCGCCTCGTCCACCGCGATGCCGAACTTGTTGTCCTTGAGCCCGGTGGAGATGTAGGGGTGGGTGCCGGCGTCCACGTCCGGGTTGACCCGCAGCGACACCGGCGCCACCTTGCCGAGCCGCCCGGCCACGGCATCGAGCCGCTCGAGCTCCGGACGCGACTCGACGTTGAAGCACTTGATGCCGACCTGAAGCGCCCGGGCCATCTCCGCTTCCTGCTTGGCCACACCGGAGAAGACCACCTTGGCGGGGTCGCCGCCGGCGACCAGTACCCGCTCCAGCTCACCCACCGAGACGATATCGAAGCCGGCGCCCATCTGCGCCAGCAGGCCGAGTACCGCGAGGTTGGAGTTGGCCTTCACCGCGTAGCAGATCAGGTGAGGGTGGCTGCCGAGCGCCTCGGTGTAGGCGCGGAAGTGGCGCGCCAGAGTGGCCTTGGAGTAGACGTAGCAGGGCGTGCCGATCTCGTCGGCGATACGCGTCAGGGGCACTTCCTCGCCGTAGAGCACGCCGTCGCGGTATTCGAAATGATCCATGTCTAGCTCTCGTTGTCGGGGGTCGAGGCCGTATTGTCGTTGTCCCGGTCCGTCTCGCGGGGGCCGTAGCGCTCGGCCGCCGCCTCGTCATCGGGCAGGTAGAGCGGGCCCTTCTGGCCGCAGCCGGCCAGCGCCGCGCCCAGCATCAGGGCCAGCCCCAGGGCGGCGAGCCGGCCCATCAGGTGCCGCTCGCCAGGCCGGCCAGGGCGTCCCGGGCGCGCTGCGCCGCGGCGCGCACCTGGTCCGGCGCGGTGCCGCCGATATGGTTGCGCGCGGCCACCGAGCCCTCCAGGGTTAGCACCTCGAAGACGTCCGCCTCGATGACATCGGAAAACTGCCTGAGCTCCTCGAGGCTCATTTCGGAGAGGTCCTTCTTCTGGCGCAGGCCGTAGGCCACCGACTGGCCGACGATCTCGTGGGCGTCGCGGAAGGCCACGCCACGGCGTACCAGGTAGTCGGCGAGGTCGGTGGCGGTCGAGAAGCCGCGCCGGGCGGCCTCATGCATGTTCTCCGGGCGCGCCTCGATGGCGGGCACCATGTCGGCGAAGGCCTTGAGGCAGTCCTTGACGGTGTCCAGGGTGTCGAACAGCGGCTCCTTGTCCTCCTGGTTGTCCTTGTTGTAGGCCAGCGGCTGGGACTTCATCAGGGTCAGCAGCCCCATCAAATGGCCATAGACCCGGCCGGTCTTGCCGCGCACCAGCTCGGGCACGTCGGGATTCTTCTTCTGCGGCATGATCGACGAGCCGGTGCAGAAGCGGTCGGGCAGGTCGATGAAGTCGAACTGGGCGCTGGTCCACAGCACCAGCTCCTCGCTCATGCGCGACAGGTGCATCAGCAGCAGGCTGGCAAAGGCCGTGAACTCGATGGCGAAGTCGCGATCGCTCACCGCGTCGAGCGAGTTCTCCGCCGGGCGCTCGAAACCGAGCAGCTCGGCGGTGACGTGACGGTCGATGGGGTAGGTGGTGCCGGCCAGCGCCGCGGCCCCCAGCGGCAGCACGTTGACCCGGCGGCGGCAGTCGAGCAGCCGCTCGTGGTCGCGGGCCAGCATCTCCTGCCAGGCCAGCAGGTGGTGGCCGAAGGTCACCGGCTGGGCGGTCTGCAGGTGGGTGAAGCCGGGCATGATGGTGTCGGCCTCGCGCTCGGCCAGCGTGATCAGCCCGTCGCGCAGGCGGGCGAGTTCCCCGGCGACCCGGTCGATCTCGTCACGCAGGAACAGGCGGATGTCGGTGGCCACCTGGTCGTTGCGCGAACGCCCGGTGTGCAGCTTCTTGCCGGTGATGCCGATCTTCTCGGTGAGCCGCGCCTCGATGTTCATGTGCACGTCCTCGAGCTGCACCGACCACTCGAAGGTGCCGGCCTCGATCTCGTCGCGGATCTCGCCGAGCCCGGCGACGATGGCGTCACGCTCCTCGTCGGTGAGCACCCCCACCCGGGCCAGCATGGTGGCGTGGGCGACGGAGCCCTGGATGTCGTGGAGGGCGAGGCGTCGGTCGAAGTCGACCGAGGCGGTGAAGCGCGCGACGAAGGCGTCGGTGGGCTCGTTGAAGCGGCCGCCCCAGGACTGGTTGGTGCTGTCGTTCGTCGGACTTGGGCTCATCGGGCTGGGCATCCTGCATGGCTGTGCGGTGAGTGGGGTGCCGGTCGCAGCGCCGCCGTGAGCGCGCTGCCGGGACATGGCTGGAAGTGTACCAGAGTCGGCGGGGCTGGCGAGGGGCGCGGCCCGCCGGGGTGTGGCGAAAGGTCACGATTTTTCCTGCCCCGCCGGGTGCTTTATGATGAAGGCAGTCTGCATCACCGCCGCCGGCCGCCAGGGCGGCACCATCTGCTGAGCAGGGTCACCCGGCAGGGCCCGGCACCATGGAGAACCTCGTGCACGCCATCACCACGCTGCGTATCGCCACCCGCAAGAGTCAACTGGCCCTGTGGCAGGCCGAACATGTCCGTGACCGCCTGATGGCGGCGCATCCCGGGCTGGAGGTGGAGCTGGTGGCCATGGCCACCCGCGGTGACAAGATCCTCGACACCCCGCTCGCCAAGGTCGGCGGCAAGGGCCTGTTCGTCAAGGAGCTCGAGGAGGCCATGCTCGATGGCCGCGCCGACATCGCCGTGCACTCCATGAAGGACGTGCCGATGCACTTCCCCGAAGGGCTCGGCCTGTCGGTGATCCTCGAGGGCGCCGAGCCCACCGATGCCTTCATTTCCAACCACTATGCCTCCCTGGACGAGCTGCCCGAGGGCGCGCGTGTCGGCACCTCGAGCCTGCGCCGCGGCCTGCAGGTGAAGGAGGCGCGCCCCGACCTCGAG
Organism: Halomonas sp. LMYGS-3; assembly: GCF_059509875.1. Classification (NCBI taxonomy): domain Bacteria; kingdom Pseudomonadati; phylum Pseudomonadota; class Gammaproteobacteria; order Oceanospirillales; family Halomonadaceae; genus Halomonas; species Halomonas sp. LMYGS-3. The sequence goes on from NZ_JCAKFQ010000001.1 coordinate 383,234, forward strand.
ATCCTCAGCCTGCGCGGCAACGTCCAGACGCGGTTGGGCAAGCTGGACGACGGCGAGTTCGACGCCATCCTGCTGGCCACTTCCGGCCTGCGACGCCTGGGGCTGGATGACCGCATCACCCTGGAGCTGCCGCCGGAGGTCTGCCTGCCGGCCTGTGGCCAGGGGGCACTGGGCATCGAGTGCCGCATGCACGACGCCGAGTTGATCTCGCTGCTGGCCCCCCTGGATGACCCGATCACCGCCACCCGGGTGCGCGCCGAGCGCGCCATGAACACCCGCCTGGAGGGGGGCTGTCAGGTGCCCATCGCCGGCCACGCCATCCTCGAGGACGATGGCCAGACCCTCTGGCTGCGCGCGCTGGTGGGCAACCCCGACGGCACCCAGGTGCTGCGTGCCGAGGGGCGGGGGTCGCTGCACGAGCCCGAGGCGCTGGGCATCCGGGTCGCCGAGGAGCTGCTCGACCAGGGGGCCGGCGAGATTCTCGCCGAGGTCTACGGCGCCGGTTGATGGCGACCCGGCCGGTTCTGATCAGCCGCCCCGGTGCCCGGGGCGAGGTACTGGCAGACGCCATCGAGGCCGCCGGCTGGGCGGTGGAGCGGCTCGAGGCGATGCGCCTCGAGCCGCTGCCGGAGACCCCGGCAATCCGCGCGGCCTGGCTGGACATCGATCACTTCCACAAGGTGGTGGTGGTGAGCCCCTTCGCCGCCGAGTGCCTCGCCGAGGCGCTCGACCGCTACTGGCCGCAGCTGCCGATGGGCCTGGTCTTCTACGCGGTAGGGGCCGCCACCGCCACTGCCCTGCATGAGCGGCTCGGCGTGCGGGTTCGCCTGCCTCCCGCGGGGGCCGGCGAGGACACCAGCGAGGCATTGCTGGCGCTCGGCTCGTTGCAACGGCTCGACGACCAGAAGGTGCTGCTGGTGGCGGGCGAGGGTGGACGCCCCCTGCTCGCCGAGACCCTGGCGTCCCGCGGCGCCCGGGTGACCCGTCTCGCGGTCTACCGGCGCCAGCCGCTCGACCCCGCGCCGGCCCTGCGGCAGCGACTGGCCCGGGGTGACTATCGGGCTCTGGTGGTCAGCAGCGGAGAAATCCTCGAACATCTGGCAAGATGGTGTGGTGACGCCGCTTTGAACCAACCGCTAATCGTTTCCAGCGCCAGGTTGGCTACACTGGCCGGCACACTGGGGTTTCGTGCCCCCGTCGTGGCGCCCGGTGCCACGCCGACCGCGCTCGCGGCGGCGGTGGCCGACGCCTGCGACCCGGAGGATGCCGATGACGATCAAGACGATCTCGAAAAGGGCTAGCGACAGATGAGCAAGCAATCAAACGACCAGGACGACCAGCAGAAACCGTCCGACGCAGCCCAGGGCGGCGCGGAATCGACGACTCCGGGCAGCGAGGCCGAGACGGCAGGCAAGGGCCGCTCGCGCCGCCGCGGCAAGCGGCAGCCGCCGGCTGCCGCTGCCCAAGGTGCCTCCTCCTCCTCGACGGCCGCCGACAGCCGTGTGGCGGCCGGGTCGGACAAGGCCGCCGGGGACACGAAACCCGGGCAGGCGACTCCCGCCGCCGCGAGTTCGGCGACCGGCGCCAGGGGCGCCGTCGAGGACAAGCCGACCGACAAGCCAGCGGATGCCAAGGCAACGGCCAAGTCCGCCGCTGATGCCGGTGCCGGCAAGGAGGCGCCGAAGCCCGGCGGCGGCGGGACGGGTGGCGGCGCCAAGACGCCCGCCCCGGCCGGCGGCTCGGGTGACGGCAGGCGTGGTGGCAAGGCCGGCCTGTTGGCCCTGGTGCTGGTGATCGTGCTGGCGGTCGCCGTGGGCCTGTTCGGCTGGCAGGCCTGGCAGAGGTTCGATGCGCAGGAGCAGCGCCTCGCCGAGCTGGCGTCGCAGACGGCGAGTCGGGCCGCCCTGTCGGAGCTGGAGAGTCGCCTCGACGCGGGCGAGAGCGAACGCGAGGCGGCGCTGGAGAGCGTCCTCGGCGAGCTGCGCGACGAGTTCGCCAGCTATCGCGGCGAGGTGGATGACACCCTGGACCAGGTGCTCGCCGAACTCGCCAGCGAGCAGGAGACCGACGAGCGTGACTGGCTGCACGCCGAGGCCGCCTACCTGCTGCGCCTGGCCAACCAGCGCCTGCAACTGGAGCGCGATGTCCAGGGCGCCGCTGCCCTACTGCGTACCGCCGACAACCGCCTGCGCGAGGCCGACAACCCGGCCCTGATGCCGGTGCGCCGCGAGATCGCCGCCGAGCTGGCCGCACTGGCCGCGGTGCCGCAGGTGGACCGCACCGGCCTGTGGCTGTCGCTCAACGCCCAGCAGGAGCAGATCGCTCGCCAGCCGCTGGGCCAGGACATCGAGGAACAGGTCGCCCGCTCCAGTCTCGAGGAGGCGCCCAGCGGCGGCTGGCAGCAGCAGCTGTCGCGCTTCGGTCAGGAGCTCCGGTCGCTGGTCACCGTGCGCCATCACGACGAGGCGCTCGAGGCGCTGATCACCCCGGAACAGGAGTCCTACCTGCGCCAGAGCGTGCGCCTGGTGCTGGAGCAGGCCCAACTGGCACTGCTCAAGGAGGAGCAGGCGCTCTATGAGGCCAGCCTCGACAAGGCGCTGACCCTGATCAACGGCTACTACGATACCGATGCCAGCGGCGTGCGAGCGGTGGTCTCGCGCCTCGAGGCGCTCAAGGGGGAGGCGATCCGTCCCGAACTCCCCGACATCAGCGGTTCCCAGCAGGCCCTGGCCGGCTTCATCGAGCGTCGCTTCGAGTCGCGCAGCGCCAGTCAGGGCAACGGCGCCCGGGGAGATGACGCATGAGAAAGCTGATCCTGATCGTCGTCCTGGGCCTGGCGCTCGGTGCGCTGCTCGGCCAGCTGATGATGTCGGTCCCTGGCTACTGGCTGGTGCGGGTGGGCGACACCTCGTTCCAGACCTCCTTCTGGTTCGGCCTGATCGTCCTGCTGGCGGCCTTCCTGGTGCTGCACTTCGGGCTGCGCGTGCTGATGCGCCTCAGCCGGCCGATGAGCCGCTTCAAGGTGTGGAACAGTCGCACCCGCAACCGCAACGCCATGAAGCGCACCGTGCGTGGCCTGGTGGCACTGGCCGAGGGGCGCTGGAAGCGGGCCGAGAAGTCGCTGGTCAAGGCCGCCGACGACTCCAGCACGCCGCTGGTCAACTACCTCTCGGCGGCGCTGGCCGCCCATTACCAGGGGCGCTACGACCAGGCCGATACCCTGCTCAAGCGCGCCCAGCTGAGCACCGAGGGCGCCGACACGGCGGTGGGCATGATGCAGGCCCAGCTGATGCTCGACCGCCAGCAGTACGAGGAGGCGCTGGCGATCCTCACCCGCCTCGACCGCCAACTGCCCAACCATCCCCAGGTGCTCAAGCAGCTCAAGCAGGCTTATCTCAGCGTCAGCGACTGGGATGGCCTGCGCCGGCTGATGCCCCGCCTCGGTGCTCAGCAGCTGATCTCCCGCGAGGAGCGCGAGCAGCTCGAGCTGCGCGCCTACCGCGAGCTGATCATCCGCGAGGCGCGCGAGGGCGGCGACATCGAGCGGGTGCGTAACCTCTGGGCCGACATGCCCGATCACCTGCGCAGCCACATCGAGCTGATCGTGCTCTATGCCGAGGCGCTGGTACGGGGCAACCAGGAGTCCATCGCCGAACGGTTGTTGCGCCACTCCCTCAAGGAGCACTGGGACAGTCGCCTGGTATTGCGCTACGGCCTGCTCAACGTGGATGCGGCACGCCAGCTGGTCTACGCCGAGAAGTGGCTGCAGGAGCGGCCCAACGACCCGGACCTGCTGCTCACCCTGGGACGGCTGTCGCTGCGCAACGCCTACTGGGCCAAGGCCCAGGAGTACTTCGAGGCGAGTCAGCGCCAGCGTCCCAGCGGTGTGGTCTGCGCCGAGCTGGCGCGGCTCTACGCCAATCTCGGCGAGCACAACAAGAGCCAGCTCTACTACCGCCAGAGCGTCGAGCTGCTCGACAAGTCGCTGCCCTCGCTGCCCCAGCCCAGCGAGCCGGATGAGGGCGGCAAGTCCCGGGCCAAGGCGAAGGAGGGTGGCCGCCAGGCCTGAGCGGGCCTTCGTCGTCCTCTCCCACCAGTGATTCCTCTTCCTCGGGGCGCCTTTCGGCGCCCCTTTTGCTGTTGGACGTCTCGTATCCAGGTCTTAGCGCTTTTTGTATACCAAAGTCGTATCCTGCATGTTGTCCAAATGGTCAAGAATTGCCTACCCTGTGGTCGTGACCCGAAGGGCGATCTCCATGTGATGCCGCCTTCGGGACTTTCAACAACGCGACTCGACAACAACAATGGGCCCTACCATGGAACAGACTTCAACAGTCCCGTCAGAACGTTATGCCGAAGGTGGCGAGGAACACTGGATCGGACGCTACTTCGGTGTGCGCCGCCGCGGGTCTTCCTTGCGTACCGAAGTGCTGGCTGGTGTCGCCACTTTCCTGGCATCGATGTATATCATCGTGGTCAACCCGGCCATCCTCAGCGATGCCGGCATTCCCTTCTCCGCGGCCCTCTCGGCCACCGTGCTGATCAGCTTCATGAGCAGCCTCGCCATGGGGCTCTACGCCCGCAACCCCATCCTGGTGGCGCCGGGCATGGGCATGAACGCCCTGTTCACCTACACCCTGGTGCTGGGGGCCGGCCTCTCCTGGGAGGTGGCACTGGGCTGCGTGTTCTGGTCCGGTGTGCTGTTCGCCACCCTGGCCATGTTCAACGTGCGCAAGGCGATCATCGAGGCGATCCCGGCGTCGCTGCGCTATGCCATCACCTGCGGCATCGGTCTCTTCATCACCTTCATCGGCTTCAAGAACGCCGGCTTCATCGTCGGCAGCGAGGCGACCCTGGTGACCCTGGGGAGCTTCGACGCCAGCCTGCTGATCTTCTTCGTCGGCATGATGGCCACCGCGATCATGGTGGTGTTGCGCTTCAACGGCGCGCTGATCCTGGGCATCGCCCTGACCACCCTGCTGGCCGCGCCCATGGGGCGGCTGTGGGGCGAGGAGGTGATGGTGCAGTGGAGCGGTCTGGCCGCCTGGCCCGACTTCAGCGCGGTGATGCAGGTGGACATCTGGGGCGCATTGAAGGTGGCTTACCTGCCGTTCATCTTCGTCATGCTGTTCACCAACTTCTTCGATGCGCTCTCCTGCTTCATGGCGCTCTCCGAGTCGGCCGATCTCAAGGACAAGGACGGCAACCCGCGCAATCTCAAGCGCTCCATGACCGTGGACGCCTTCGCCTCGATGATCGCCGCGCCGCTCGGCACCAGCGCCGCCCAGACCTTCATCGAGTCCGGCGCCGGGGTCGCCCAGGGCGGGCGCACCGGCCTGGTGGCGGTGACCATCGCGCTGCTCTTCCTGCCGTTCCTGTTCCTCTCGCCGCTGCTGTCGCTGGTGCCGGGCATCGCCACGGCGCCGGCGCTGGTACTGGTGGGGCTGTTCATGCTGGCGCCGGTGTCGAAGATCGACTGGGCCCGGGCCGACGAGGCCTTCCCGGCCTTCCTGGCGATCATCCTGATGCCGCTGACCTATTCGATCACCCTGGGGATCGCCTTCGGTTTCCTCAGCTTCGTGGCGATCAAGCTGTGTACCGGCCGTCTCGAGGCGATCAAGCCGGCGATGTGGGTCTCGGCGGCACTCAGCGTGGTGATGCTGGCGACCACACACTGATCACGCCGGAGCGTCCGCTCCGCCACGACAGCGGGGCTGCCATCTGGCAGCCCCGCTGTCGTGGGAGAGGCGCTGGCCTCAGTCCTCGTCGTAGTCGCCCTTGAACTCGGGGTTGGGCTTGGCGCGCGGGTCGTCCTCGGCCTCGCGGCTGCTCTCGCCGGAGCGGGGCTGGCCGCCGGGGCGGCCATCGATATCGAAGGGCTGCTTCATCAGGCGCAGGTTGGCCGGCGGGGCCTCGCCCTCCTTGCCCACCCCGAAGTAGAGGGTGGTATGGGGGAAGGGGATCTCGATGCCCTTGGCGTCGAAGTGCAGCTTGACCAGGCGGTTGAAGGCGCGTCCGGTGGCCCATTGGGTGCCCGGGGTGGTCTTGATGCGCACGCGGATGTTCACCGAGCTGTCGCCCAGGCCGGTCACGCCGGCGACCTCCAGCGGGGCGAGGATGTTCATCTTGTGGTCCTCGTCGGCCGCCAGCTCGTCGAAGGCCTCGCGCAGCGCCACGATGGCCTCGTCGATGCTCTCGCGATAGGCGATGCCGTACTCGCCGACGTGGTAGCCGAACTCGCGCATGTAGTTGGAGACGGTGTCGACGCTGGAGAAGGGCACGATGTGGTAGGTGCCGTTGAGGTCGCGGATGCCCACCGAGCGGATGCTGAGCCGCTCGGCGGTACCGGTGATGCCGCCCACGGTGACCACGTCGCCGGTGTTCATGGCGTTCTCGACCTGGATGAAGATGCCGGTGATGATGTCTTGCACCAGCTTCTGGGCGCCGAAGCCGATGGCCAGGCCCAGCACGCCGGCACCGGCGATCAGCGGGCCGATGTTGATGCCGATCTCGGCCAGTACGATCATCGCCGTCATGGTGATCAGGGCGATCGCCAGGGCGTTGCGGAACAGGGTCAGCAGGGTCTTGGCGCGGGCGTCGGGCTCGCCGGTGCCGGTCTCGGGATTGAGCTTGTGCTCGATCAGGCTGGCCAGTGTCAGCCAGGCGGCGATGGCGACTACCAGGATCGTCGCCACGCTGACCAGCTTGCCGACCAGGCCGCGGCCGGCCTCGGAGGCGTACCAGGCCATCAGGTCGAAGGCGCCCCAGGCGTTGAGCACCAGCATGATCACCACGATCAGGATGAGCGTGCGGATCACCCGCAGGGCGTTGGGCACATAGCGGTTGAGGCGTGGCTCGAGCAGCGGCAGCTTGCGCCGCAGGTCCTCGGATAGGGTGATGCGCCGGCCGATGGTCTGGGTCAGGAAGCTGGAGAGCAGCATGCCCACCAGCACCGCGGCCAGGGTCTTGAGGGTGGCGACGAGCACGAAGGGCAAGGCATCGGCCGGTCGGGTCAGGGTCAGCACCAGCACCATGACGAAATAGGCCAGGGCGAACAGGTGCCAGGTGCGAGCGAACAGCTGCAGCGAGACCCGGGTGGCGGCCATGGTCGCCTGGTCGGCCTTGGTGTTGATGGCGTCGCGCAGGCGCAGGCGGTTCTTGAGTACCACGGCCACGGCATAGAGGAAGGCGCCGAACATGATCAGGGTGCCGACGCTCTGGCCCAGGGCCGGCGACACATAGGCGTTGATCAGCGGTACCACCACCATCAGGCCATAGCCCACCAGGCCGATCAGCCGGGCGATCCAGCGATTCCAGTAACTGGCCTCCTGCGAGGTGATGGGCAGCAGGCGCAGCCCCTCGTAGCGGGAGGCGAACAGCATGCGCACCGCGGCCTTGAGCAGCTCGATCACCAGGAAAGCGTTGAGGAACAGCGAGGCGCGGGTGGAGAGCTCGCCGGTCTCGCCGATGGCGAAGGTGGCGATCAGGTTGCCGCCCAGGTAGGCGAGTGCCACCACCAGCGCATCGACCACGGCGGCCAGCGCCACGCAGATCACCAGCCGCAGTATCGGGGTCATGCCCTCGCCGTTCAGCGACCACTGGCTGATGCCGGTGAACAGCGGCCTGGCCAGGCGACGGAAGCCGACGAACAGGGCGAAGGTGGCCAGGATCACCAGGCCCAGGTTGATGGTGGCGCTGGTGAAGGCGGCCAGGTCAAAGGCACTGTCCAGGTCGCCGGTGAACAGCCCCCGCAGGGTGGCCAGAACCTGGTCGAACTGGGTGCCGATGTCACTGGCCACCCGGCTGGTGACCTCGGCCAGCTGGCGCGGCAACGACCGCTGTTCCTCGGCCGGCGGGGGCGGCGGTTCGGCGACCCTCTCGCCGGCCAGGCCCCGCAGCTGGTCGATGAGTTGCTGGCGCGACTGCTCATCCTCGAGGAGGTCGGCCAGGGTGGAGTGGGCCGGCGGTTCGCCGCCGTCGGCCTGCTGGGCCTGGGCTTGAGAGAGGGGGGCGAACGCCATCAGGGCGATCAGCAGCCCACCGAGGAGCAGGAAAAGGGCGCGCAGTGGATTCACGCTGTGACCTCCGTTTCTGGGCGTGGTAGCGAGGGGCATCAGGGCGTCACGGTCGAGGATGGACCCCGTGCGTCGGGCTGACGCCATGCCCCAGCATGATACGGGCTTTGGGTGCTGGCCACGACCGAGGCAAGCGAGACCCATCGCAGCACCATCATGTACGATATTTGTACAATAACAGAGGTGGGTGTCACTATTGTAGTGTCGTCGTCCCCGGCGGATTCCCTGCCAAGGGCATGCGATACTCTGGGACCGCTCCCGACCGGGGGGCGCTTTTCGTGGCGGGTGTCGAGGCAGGGAGGCGTGCATGACGATCGGCCTGACGGGACTGTTGCTGGTGGCCGGCGGGGGTGCCCTGGGCGGTATGGGACGCCTGGCCCTTGCCAGCCTGGTGGCCCGCCACCTGGGCGCCGGCTTTCCCTGGGGCACCCTGGCGGTCAATCTCAGCGGTGCGCTGCTGATGGGATTGCTGGCGGGCGTGCTGGGGCCGCCGACCCCTGGTGGCGCCGGGCCGGTCTGGCAGTTGCTGGCGATCGGGCTGCTCGGGGGCTATACCACGGTGTCGTCGCTCAGCCTGCAGACCCTGACGCTGTGGCAGCAGGGACGCACGCACGCCGCCCTCGCCAATCTGCTGGCGACGCTCGTGGTGGGCCTGCTGGCACTCGTGTTCGGCAGGTGGCTGGCGCTGGTCTGGTGGTCGCCATGAGTGGCGGCATGACCGCCTGGCCTGCCTATCTCGCGGTGGGGCTCGGCAGCGCCCTGGGGACCTCGCTGCGCTACCTGGTCGCGCTGGCGATGGCGGGTAGCGCCGCCCCCGCCTTTCCCTGGGCGACCCTGGCGGTGAATGCGCTCGGTTCCTGGCTGATCGCCGCTTTCGCCGCCTACGCCGCGCGGCGCACCAGCGGGCGAGTGGCGCGCTGGCAACCCTTCCTGGTGGCCGGCTTCTGCGGTGGCTTCACCACCTTCTCGCTGTTCGGGTTCGAGACGCTCCGGCTGCTCGAGCAGGGCAGGGCGGGCCTGGCGCTCACCTATGTGCTGCTCAGCGTGGTGCTCTGGCTGGCGGGGGCCTGGTCGGGCCATCGCGTCGGGCACCGCGCCGCGACGCGGGCCTGACGCCATCTGCCTATCGGACGGGGGCGGGCTCAGCCCTTGCGGCTTCGCTTGCCGGCCTTGCCGCCGCCAGCGGTGGCGGTCGCTGCCGGCTCGGCCACGGCGCCGCCGTGGCCACGCCCTTCTTCCTGGAAGTGCGCCCGTACCAGGGCCAGCAGCCCCTGGGTCGAGGCATCGAAGTCCTGGCTGTGCTCGTCGATGCGTTCGCTGATCTCGCCGGCGATGCGCTTGCCGAGCTGCACGCCCCACTGGTCGAAGGAGTTGATGTTCCAGATCACCCCCTGGACGAACACCTTGTGCTCGTAGAGCGCGATCAGGGCACCGAGATTCTTCGGCGTCAGCTCGTCGAGCAGCAGCACGCTGGAAGGGCGGTTGCCGGGGCAGCTGTAGGGGTCGAGCCGGCTGCCGCTCTGGCTGCCCTCCATGAAGGCGTTGGCCTGGGCCAGCATGTTGGTGAGCAGGGCGAAGTGATGGTCTTCCACCCCCGGCTCGGGCTTCAGCGAGGCGATGAAGTCGATGGGCACGTAGCGGGTGCCCTGGTGCAGCAGCTGGAAGAAGGCGTGCTGGCCGTTGGAGCCGGTCTGCCCCCAGACGATGGGGCCGGTCTTGTAGTCCACCGGGTGGCCGAAGATGTCCACCGACTTGCCGTTGGACTCCATGTCGAGCTGCTGGAGGAAGGAGGGCAGCTGATGCAGCGCCTGGTCGTAGGGCACGATGGCCTGGGTCTCGGCGCCGACGAAATTGATGTACCAGATGCCGATCAGCGCCATCAGCACCGGCATGTTCTCGCGGAAGGGCGCGGTCAGGAAGTGCTGGTCCATCTCGTAGGCGCCCTCGAGCATCTCGATGAAGCCGTCGAAGCCGATGGAGAGCGCGATGGGCAGGCCGATCGACGACCACATCGAGTAACGCCCGCCGACCCAGGCCCAGAACTCGAAGACGTTCTCCTCGCGGATGCCGAACTCCATCGCCGCCTGGCGGTTGGTGGAGGCGGCGATGAAGTGGGCGCCGACGTCGGCGTCCTCGCCGGCATTGTCGAGGAACCAGCGGCGCGCGGTCTTGGCGTTGAGCAGCGTCTCCTGGGTGGAGAAGGTCTTGGTCGAGACGATGAACAGGGTGGTGGCCGGGTCGAGGCGCTTGAGCACCTTCTGGATATGGGCGCCGTCGACGTTGGAGACGAAATGGAAGTTGAGCTCCGGGTGGCGGTACTTGAGCAGCGCCCGGCTGGCCATGTTGGGGCCCAGGTCGGATCCGCCGATGCCGATGTTGACCACGTCCTTGATGCGCTCGCCGCTGTAGCCCTTCCACTCGCCGCTGCGCACGGCCTCGGAGAATGCCCGGATCTGCTCGCGGGTGCGCTGGATCTCCGGCATCACGTCCTGGCCGTCGACCATCAGCGGTCCCTCGCCCTGGTTGCGCAGGGCGGTATGCAGCACCGGGCGGTTCTCGGTGACGTTGATGATGTCGCCGGAGAACATCTGGGCGCGGCGCTGCACCAGCGCCGAGTGGTCGGCCAGCTCGAGCAGCTTGTCGAGCACGGCGCCCGAGATGGCGTGCTTGGAGTAGTCGAGGAACAAGCCGCCGACGCGCAGGCTCATCTTCTCGAAGCGCTGCGGGTCGGCGGTGAAGTAGTCGCGGATACGGTCGTCGGCGGTCTGCTCGTGCAGGCGCGTCAGGGCCTGCCAGGTGACGCTGCGGGTGAGCTGGAACATGGTGGCCTCACATCTCGTGGCGTTATGCGTTGTCGTAATAAGGGTGTCATTCGCCGGTGCGGCTGGCGACCCAGGCCCCGGCATCGGGAACGGCCATCTCGTAGGCCTGGGTGAGCCAGGGCGAGCTGATCAGGAAGTCGGCGCTGGCCGCGTTGCAGGCCACCGGGATGTTCCACAGGGCGGCCAGGCGCAGCAGCGCCTTGACGTCGGGGTCGTGGGGCTGGGGGGCGAAGGGATCCCAGAAGAAGATCAGCAGGTCGAGCTTCTGCTCGGCGATCAGGCCGCCGATCTGTTGATCGCCGCCCAGCGGGCCGCTCATCAGCCCGGTCACCGGCAGCGCCAGGGTGTCCGAGACGCGCCGGGCGGTGGTGCCGGTGCCGATCAGCTCGTGATCGGCCAGGGTCTCGCGCCAGCGCGCGGCCCACTCCAGCAACTCCTCCTTCTTGCCGTCGTGGGCGATCAGCGCGATGCGCTTGCGCGCCGGCAGGGTGCGGCGCACGCTGCGCCGCGGGCGTGGGTCAGTCATGGTCTCCCACCTCGAGGATCTTCAGGGTGTTGGTCCCGCCATGGGCGTTCATGTGATCGCCCCGGGTCAGGATGACATGATCCCCGGGCTCGGCAATGCCTTTCTCCACCAGCAGCGCCAGCGCCCGGTCGTTGACCTCGGTGGGTGCCATCTCGCTGGTGTCGAAGGGCAGCGAGACCACGCCGCGGTAGAGCGCCATGCGCCGCTGGGCGATGGGGCTGTGGCCGAGGCCGACGATCGGCAGCCCCGAGCGGATCCGCGAGGCGATCAGCGGCGTGTAGCCGGAGGCGGTCATGCAGGCGATGGCGGCCACCCCGGCGAGGTGGTTGGCGGCGTACATCGCCGACAAGGCGATGGTCTCGTCGATCTGGGTGAAGCCCTCGTGGATGCGGTGCCCGGACTCCTGGGCGATGCGCTCGCGCTCGGCGCCCAGGCAGACCCGGTCCATGGCCTCGATGGTCTCCACCGGGAAGTCGCCGGCGGCGGTCTCGGCCGAGAGCATCACCGCGTCGGTGCCGTCGAGCACGGCGTTGGCGACGTCGAACACCTCGGCGCGGGTGGGCAGCGGCGATTCGATCATCGACTCCATCATCTGGGTGGCGGTGATCACCGCGCGGTTCAGGGCCCGGGCGCGCTTGATGATGCGCTTCTGGATGCCGATCAGCTGGGCGTCGCCGATCTCCACGCCGAGGTCGCCGCGCGCCACCATCACCGCCTCGCTGGCCTCGATGATGCCGTCGAGGGTCGCCGCGTCGGCCACTGCCTCGGCGCGCTCGAGCTTGGCCACCAGGCCGATCTCCTTGCCGGCATCTCCCAGTAGTTCCCGAGCTTCGCGCATGTCGGCGGCGGAGCGCGGGAAGGACACCGCGAGATAATCCACGCCGATGGCGATCGCGGTCTGCAAGTCGGCGCGGTCCTTGTCGGTGAGCGCCGGGGCCGAGAGCCCGCCGCCCTGCTTGTTGATGCCCTTGTTGTTGGAGAGCTTGCCGCCGACCGCCACGCGGGTGTGGATCTCGCGGCCCCTCACCGCATCGACGTCGAGCACCAGGCGGCCGTCGTCGAGCAGCAGGCGGTCGCCGGGGGCGACATCGTCGGCCAGGGTCTTGTAGTCGCAGCCGACGCGCTCGACGGAGCCTTCATCGCTGCCCAACGCCATATCGAGGATGAAGGGTGCGCCCTCCTCGAGGGTCACCGCACCGTCGCGAAAGCGGGCGATGCGGATCTTGGGCCCCTGCAGGTCGCCCAGGGCGGCGACGCTGCGGCCCTGGCGGTCGGCGATCTCGCGCACCGCCGCGAGGCGACGGCGGTGGTCGTCGGGCGCGCCGTGGGAGAAGTTGAGGCGCACCACGTCGACGCCGGCGGTGATCATCGCCTCCAGCACGCCGTCGCGGTCGCTGGCCGGGCCCAGCGTGGCGACGATCTTGGTGCGGCGGATGGGATCGTGAAGCGGTGTGCTCGACATGGCGGGCTCCTCCGGTGGGCGGTGTTGTTGTGGGGCTACGATAGCGTCTTTCTGGTAAGTTTACTACATAAAGGCGCATCATGATGCTGCAAGGCCTCTGTGGGATCATGCAGATGAATCGAGGCATCAGATCGAACTTCATCCGCGTGGTGCGGCATTGCGGGGATATCTGTGGCTTGGCCATGGCAGAACCATATGTTGTAAAGTTACTAAAAAGTACTTGAGTCTTTTTGTTGGGTGGTCCACATTGAGGGGCAGAATGAGCCGCAGGCCGTCACGCAGGGACGAGATCGACGCCGGTCGCCAAGCCTGGATGCCTCCGCCAATCGGCTCAGCCACGACCCACCAGAACGCCACTGGAGCGAGAGGAAACGCCATGACGCTCAAGATCGCCATCAACGGCTTCGGCCGCATCGGCCGCAACGTGCTTCGCGCCCTGTACGAGAACGGCTACCGCAACCGCGTGAAGGTGGTCGCCATCAACGACCTGGGTGATCCGGCCCTCAACGCTCACCTGCTGCGCCACGACACCGTGCATGGCCACTTCCCCTTCAAGGTGGAGCACGACGAGGAGAGCCTCAGCGTCGACGGTGACCGCATCGCCATCCTCTCCGAGCGCGACCCGGCCGCCCTGCCCTGGAAGACGTTGGGTGTCGACCTGGTGATGGAGTGCACCGGCCTGTTCACCAAGCGGGACGCGGCCGCCAAGCATCTCGAGGCCGGTGCCCAGCGGGTACTGATCTCCGCCCCGAGCCCGGACGCCGACGCCACCGTGGTCTATGGGGTCAACGAGGACGTGCTGACCGCCGAGCACAAGGTGGTCTCCAACGCCTCCTGCACCACCAACTGCCTGGCGCCGGTGGCCAAGGCACTGAATGACAGCGTGGGCATCGAGAACGGCCTGATGACCACGGTGCACGCCTACACCAACGACCAGAACCTGTCCGACGTCTACCACAGCGACCCCTACCGGGCGCGCAGTGCCACCCATTCGATGATCCCCACCAAGACCGGGGCCGCCGCCGCTGTGGGCCTGGTGCTGCCCGAGCTGGCCGGCAAGTTCGACGGCCTGGCGGTGCGGGTGCCGGTGATCAACGTCTCCCTGGTCGACCTGGTGTTCACCGCCGGTCGCGACACCACCAAGGAGGAGATCAACGCCATCGTCGCCAAGGCCGCCGAGGCATCCAAGGTGCTGGCGGTCAACGCCCAGCCGCTGGTCTCCATCGACTTCAACCACGACGCCAACTCCTCCACCTTCGACGCCAACCATACCCGGGTGAACGGTCGCCTGGTCAAGGTGATGGCCTGGTACGACAACGAGTGGGGGTTCTCCAACCGCATGCTGGACACCGCCCTGGCCATGCAGGCGGTGAGCGACGCCAAGCGCGAAGCGGCCTGATCGCCTGACTTGACCCGGCCAGCCGTCGGGTCTTGAATCGAACGCCGGGACGGGAGACCGTTCCGGCGTTCGCGCGTCCTGGGTCCGCCCGTACCGAGTGTCGCTCCGATCCCTTCTTTCGCAAGGACGCGTCATGCTGCCCGATTACTCCTGGCTCGCCTGGAGCCTGATCGTGACCTCCACCTACCTCACCGGCGTCTCCAAGGGGGGCTTCGCTGGCGGTTTCGGCACCCTCTCGGTGCCGCTGATGGCGCTGGCCATCGGGCCCATCGAGGCAGCCGGCCTGCTGCTGCCGCTGCTGCTGGTGATGGACGCCGTCACCGTGCGCGCCTGGTGGGGCCGCCACGACGGTGCCGAGGTGCGCCGACTGGTGCCCGGCCTGGGGGTCGGGGTGGTGATCGGTACCCTGCTGGCCGGCACCCTCGACGAGGACGGGGTGCGCCTGCTGCTCGGCGTGCTCTCCCTGCTGTTCGCCGCCTATATGCTGCTGCGCCCGGCGGCGGGGCGACCCATCTCGCCGCGCTGGGCGCTGCCGGCCGGCACCGGCTGCGGCTTCACCAGTTTCCTGGCCCATGCCGGGGCACCGCCACTCAACCTCTACCTGATCCCGCGCCGGCTCTCCAAGGAGACCTTCATCGCCACCAGCGCCATCGCCTTCGCCGCGGTCAACCTGATCAAGCTGCCGCCCTACCTGTGGCTCGGCGAGATCAACCTGACCAGCGCCTGGGCGTCGCTGGCGCTGGTGCCGGTGGCCTGGGCCGGGGTGAAGAGCGGCCTGTGGTTGCAGCACCGGGTCAGCGAGGTGCTCTTCTACCGCCTGGTGATACTCGCCATGGCCATCGTCGGCGTGCAGCTGGTGGTCAAGGCGCTGGGGTAGAGGAACAAAGCCACGCCGAGGCGGGTGAACTGACCCCAGTGGTTGGGCGGTTCATTCACCCGGGGCCCGACACCTACTCAGGAATATGCCAGGTCTCGGGGCACTCACTGCTGCGAAACAGCCGCTGTGCCGTGTCACGGTTGCGCCGCTCGGCGAGGGTCTCGCGGTTCCCGCTGAGCGCCGCCAGCAGGGGTTCGGTGGCGTGGCGCACGGTGAGCAGCGTCAGGTCGTCGTGGCGCTCGAGGGCATAGTCGGCGGCCAGCGCCTCGACCAGTGGCTCGAGGCGTGCGGGGTGTGAGTCGAGGCAGAGCGACAGACGCATGGCGCCGCTGTCGGCCAAGTTGGCGTGCACGCCGGCCTCGACGAGGCGGCCGAGGATATCGTGTTGCCGGGCCTCGTCCATGAACGAGAGGTCCCGGGGGTGGATCTCCAGCAGCACCTGCTCCTCGGCGAGGATGAAGGCCGGCGTGGCGGCACTCGCCCCCTCGGCCGAGATGACGCTGGGCGGGGCATCGAGCGTCTCGAAGGAGCGTACCGTCAGCGGGATGCCCTTCTCCCGCAGCGGGGCCAGGGTCTTGGGGTGGATCACCTTGGCGCCATGCCAGGCCAGCTCGATGGCCTCGTCATAGGAGAGCCGCTTCAGCTGTATGGCGTTGTCGAAGCGGCGCGGGTCGGCGTTGAACAGCCCCGGCACGTCCTTCCAGATCACCAGCTCCCCGGCGTCCAGGCAGTGGGCGAGAATCGCCGCGCTGAAATCCGAGCCCTCTCGGCCGAGGGTCGTCGAGACCCCGTCGGGGGTGCCGCCGATAAAGCCCTGGGTCAGCAAGAGCCTGTCGCCGTCGAGGGCGCGGACCCGTTCGCGGGTGGCGGGCCAGTCGATATTGGCGGCCTGGTGGCAATCGTCGGTGATGATCAGTTCACGGGCGTCTCGCCACTCGGTGGCCACGCCGGCCTCGTTGAGCCAGGCAGCGATGAGGGTGGTCGAGAGCAGTTCACCGAAGCCGACCGTCTGGTCGTAATGGAAGGCACGCGGTTCCCGCCGGTGTGCCTGATGCCGCCGGTCGAGCTCTGCGAACAGCGCCTCGAGTTTCTCGGCGACAGGCGCGGCCAGGTCGCCGAACAGGGCGTCGACGGTGGCGAGGTGGGCGTTCCTCATCTCGTCGAGTCGGCTGCGGTAGTCCCGGTCATCGTCGCTGCGCGCGGCGGCGAGCAGCGCCTCCAGGGCATTGGTGGTCTTGCCCATGGCCGAGACCACGACCACCAGCGGTCGCGTCCTGACGCTTGCCAGCAGTTCGCCCAGATGGCGGATGGCCGCGGCGTCCTGGATCGAGGCGCCGCCGAACTTGTAGACCGTGGTCATCCCTGGCTCTCCCTGTCAGTCGAGGTGGCTATGGGCACCATGCGGCAATTCCGGGCCAGGGAAAAGGGGGAATGGTGGGAGAGGGAAAATGAGTGGCTCAGGAACGAAAGAAGCACCCGCGGGTGCTTCCTTCGTCATGGTGCTTGGAGCTCAGCTCAGCCGCTGCATATAGTCCACATAGCCGAAGGTTTTCACCGTGCGCACCTCGCGGCTCGCCTCGCCGACCCGGCAGATCGACGGCAGGCGGATGCCGTTGAAGGTGGTGGTCTTGACCATGGTGTAGTGGGCCATGTCGGTGAACACCAGGCGGTCGCCGATGGCCAGCGGCGCATCGAAGCTGTACTCCCCCACCACGTCGCCGGCGAGACACGTCAGGCCGCCCAGCCGGTAGCTGTACGCCTTCTCGCCCGGTTCACCCGCGCCGATGATCTCGGGCCGATAGGGCATCTCCAGCACGTCAGGCATGTGCGCGGTGGCCGAGGTGTCGAGGATGGCGATGGGCCCGCCGTTCTCGACGATGTCCAGCACCGAGCAGACCAGGAAGCCGGTGTTCAGCGCGATCGCCTCGCCGGGCTCCAGGTAGACGGTGAGGTGCGGATGGCGCGCCTTGAAGTCGCGGACCACCCGCACCAGCCGCTCGACGTCGTAGTCCTCGCGGGTGATGTGGTGACCGCCGCCGAGGTTCATCCACTTCATGCTGCCCAGATAGTCGCCGAACCTGGCCTCGAAGGCGGCCAGGGTCGCTTCCAGGGCGTCGCTGTTCTGCTCGCACAGGGTGTGGAAGTGCAGCCCCTCGAGCCCTTCCAGGTCCTCCGGTTCGAGGTCCGCGGCCCGGGTGCCGAGCCGCGAGCCCGGGGCGCAGGGATCGTAGAGCGGCACCGTGCCGGTGGAGTGCTCCGGATTGACCCGCAGCCCGCAGGAGACGCGGCGGGGCGCCGCCGCGACCGTGTCGCGAAAGCGCCGCCACTGGCCCGGCGAGTTGAAGCTGAGGTGGTCCGCATAGCGCAGCACCACGGCCATCTCCGGCTCGGTGAAGGCCGGCGAGTAGACATGCACCTCGCCGCCGAAGGTCTCGGCGCCGAGGCGTGCCTCGTCCTGGCCGCTGGAGGTGGTCCCCACCAGGTAGTCGCGGATCATGGGGAAGCAGTCCCACATGGCGAAGCCCTTGAGTGCCAGCAGGATCCTGGCCCCACTGCGCGTCTGGACCTCGCCGAGGAGCTCCAGATTGCGGCGCAGCAGGGCGTCGTCCACCACGTAGGCCGGCGACGGGCAGGCGTGGATATCGAAGGGATAAGCCGTGTCTGCCATCGTCGATCAGGCCAGCGGGTCGTGGTCGGGGTCGAGCTCGACCATCTGCCACGGCAGGCCCATCTCGCCGATGCGCGCCATGAAGGGGTCGGGATCGAGCTGTTCGACGTTGAACACGCCCGCGCCCTTCCAGAGGCCCTCGAGCATCAGCATGGCGCCGGTCACCGCCGGCACGCCGGTGGTGTAGGAGATCGCCTGGGACTTGACCTCCGCATAGCACGCCTCGTGGTCGCAGATGTTGTAGATGTACACCTTGCGCCGCTTGCCGTCCTTGATGCCGTCGAGGATCACGCCGATATTGGTCTTGCCCTTGGTGCGCGGGCCGAGCGACGCCGGGTCGGGCAGCACCGCCTTGAGGAACTGCAGCGGGGTGATCTCGCGGCCCTCGAACTCGATCGGCTCGATGCTGGTCATGCCGACGTTCTCGAGCACCTTGAGGTGGGTGATGTACTTCTCGGAGAAGGTCATCCAGAAGCGGATGCGCTCCAGACCCTTGATGTTCCGCGACAGCGACTCGAGTTCCTCGTGGTAGAGCAGATAGAGGTCCTTCTCGCCGATGCCGTCGAAGTCGAAGGTGCGCTTCTCGGCCAGTGGCGCGGTCTCCTTCCACTCGCCCTTCTCCCAGTAGCGACCCTTCGCGGTGATCTCGCGGATGTTGATCTCCGGGTTGAAGTTGGTGGCGAACGGGTAGCCGTGGTCGCCGCCGTTGGCATCCAGGATGTCGATGCGGTGGATCTCGTCGAACAGGTTCTTCTGGCCGTAGGCGCAGTAGATGTTGGTCATGCCCGGGTCGAAGCCGCAGCCCAGGGTGGCCATGTTGCCGGCCTCGGCGTAGCGCTCCTGGAAGGCCCACTGCTCCTTGTACTCGAACTTCGCCTCGTCGGGGTGCTCGTAGTTGGCGGTGTCGAGGTAGGGCACGCCGGTGCGCAGGCAGGCCTCCATGATGGTCAGGTCCTGATAGGGCAGGGCCACGTGGATCAGCACGTCCGGCTGGAACGACTCGATCAGCGCCACCAGCGCCTCCACGTCGTCGGCATCCACCTGGGCGGTCTCGATCGGGCGATCCAGCTGGTCGGCGATCGCCTTGCACTTCGCCTCGTTGCGACTGGCCAGCAGGATCTCGCTGAAGACCTCGGGGTGCTGGGCGCACTTGTGGGTGACGACGCCGCCGACGCCACCGGCGCCGATAATCAGGACTTTGCTCATGGGGGTTCGAATCCAGATCGGGAAATGTCAACAGTGGTAGGGTCTTATCGGTAGTGGGCCGCCTCCGCGCCCCCGACCCGATGCCACCCCGGTCTTGGCCTCGCCCGGCTCCCCGACAGGAGGAGGCGAGTGGGCGCTGATAATGGCGTCCCCTGAGGCTGGTATCAAGTGGTTTTCGCGTCAAGGCCCGGACGAAAGTGCCGGGGGGTGGGGGCGGAGGGTGGCGCCTTCCCCGCGGGCAGACTGTGGAAGGAGACCCGGGCGGGCGGGGCGGCGGCACTGGTGAACGACCAGACACGAAAAAAGCACCCGCAGGTGCTTGATTCGTCGACTTGATTGGTGGAGGCGGCGGGAATTGAACCCGCGTCCGCCAGCACTCGCCCATTGGCTCTACATGCTTAGGTCCGTCTTTTGATTTAACGCGACTGGCTCCGACGGGCAGGATCCAGCCTCGCGATTCCTCGTCAAGTTTAGCGATTGGCGAGAGGACACCACCAACCGCGATCCCATCAGTCTTGGCTCATATCCCGTCGGCGATGAATGGGCACATCGCGTTCGGGCCGGGCTAGAAGCTAACAGCGTTTAAGCTGCCAGCGCGCCCTGAGCGTAGTTGTCGTCGTTTGCGACTATTTAGTCGTGATGTTGGATTTACGAGATACATCACGCTCTCGGCATGCACCGCAGGGGTTGTCACCGGCGTCGAAACCATGTCGCCCCCATAGCGCCTATCCTATCAGGATGGACGGTCTTGTGACACCTCAGGCCTTGTTTTGTTCACGCATGATGCGCCCCTTCTGCCGCTGCCAGTCGCGGTCCTTCTCGGTGGCCCGCTTGTCGTGCAGCTTCTTGCCCGTCACCAGCGCCAGCTCGCACTTCACCCGGTTGCCCTTCCAGTAGAGCTTGAGCGGCACGCAGGTGTGCCCCTTCTCCTGGCTGCGCGAGAAGACCTTGGCGATCTCCTTGCGGTGCAGCAGCAGCTTGCGGGTGCGGGTGGGGTCGGTCACCTCGTGGGTGCTGGCGGTGTTGAGCGGCATGATATGGCTGCCCAGCAGCCAGGCTTCGCCATCCTTGATCAGGATGTAGGTGTCCGTCAGCTGCGCCTTGCCGGCGCGCAGGCTCTTCACTTCCCAGCCGGCCAGCACCAGGCCGGCCTCGAAGGTCTCGTCGATGTGGTACTCGAAGCGTGCCTTCTTGTTCAAGGCGATGACGTTGCTGCCGGGCCCCTTGCCCTTGCCCTTCTTGTTGGCCATGAAACCTCGTATCGTGTTCTGCCGATGGCGGCTGCCCCTCCGATATGGGGGGAAGCGTGGTACCATTCAAGGCGCGAAATAACGACTTATGATACGCCCTGGGCACGGTGAAGTCAGCGGAGAGCTCAATGCCAACGGTTAATCGGTCCGCCATGGTGCGGCATACCCCCCAGGACATGTTCGACCTGGTCAACGACTTCGAACGCTACCCGGAATTCCTGCCCGGGTGCCGGCGGGCGCGGTTGATCGAGCATGATTCCGAACACCTGATTGGCGAGATGACCCTGGGGCGGGCCGGTATCGAGCAGAGCATCACCACCCGCAACGATCTCTTCGAGCCCGAGCGCATCGAGATGTCGCTGGTCAAGGGGCCCTTCAAGCGCCTGCGCGGACGCTGGCTGTTCACCCCCATGGGCGAGGACGCCTGCAAGGTGAGCCTGGAGATGGAGTTCGAGTTCGCCAGCCGCCTGCTCGGCATGGCCTTCGGCAAGCTCTTCCAGCAGGTGGCCGGGCAACTGGTGGACTCCTTCAGCCGCCGCGCCGACGACCTCTACGGGCGCTAGGCCATGGGTACCATCGCCATCGAGGTGGCCTTCGCTCTGCCGGAGCAGCAGTGCCTGGTGGCCCTGGAGGTGCCGGCGGGCACCACGGCACGGGAGGCCGTGGCCCTGGCCGAGTTGGAGCAGCGCTTCCCCGAGCTGCCGCTCGAGACCTTCCGCGAGGCCGACCTCGGCCTCTTCGGCAAGCCGCTGCGCGACCCCGAGCACCACGTGCTGCGCCCCGGCGATCGCGTCGAGATCTATCGACCGCTGGCGCTCGACCCCAAGGCGGCGCGCGCCGAGCGCGCCCGCACCAGACGCTGACGCCCCGGGCCGAGGTGGCTCGGCGCCGGGGCGTCGCGGGGGCAGGCGTGGGTCAAAGGTCGAGCGGTTGGCTGGCCGGCTCGCCACCCTGGGGGACGGCAACGCCACCTTCCGGTTGAGGCTGCGGTTGGGGGTCCTGCATGATCGGGTCGTCCATGGGGTCGAGGCCCTCGGTCTGGGGGCCGATGCCCTCGATGGGGCGCAGCTCGATGTCGCCGCTGAGGTCGCCCTCGCGCTCGATATTGGCCAGCCGGTCGTTGGCGAAGGTCAGGGTGACCCGGCGTCTGTCCACGCCGCCATAGGCCTCGTCGAGGCGGAACACGTAGTCCCACTGGTTGGCATCGAAGGGGGCCTCCAGCAGCGGGCGCCCCATCACCCGGACGACCTGCTCGCGGCTCATGCCGGGCTGGAGCTGCCCGACCATGTCGGCGGTCACCAGGTTGCCCTGGGGGATGTCGCGCTTGTAGACACCGAAGTAGCTGCAGCCGCTGCTCAGCAGCAGCAGGGCCGAAAGGGTGACGATTCCTGTCAACTTTTGCATTTGCGCCTGTTCTTCACTATCGTGGAGTTCGGTCGATGATACCCGACCCTACCCGATACTGCGAAGAGCGACCATGGCCGACCAGAACCATGAACTGCGCAAGGCCGGTCTGAAGGTGACCCTGCCGCGCGTCAAGATCCTGCAGATCCTGGAGCATGCCCCGGGACAGCACCACCTGAGCGCCGAGGACGTCTACAAGGCGTTGCTGGAGGCGGGCGAGGACGTGGGCCTGGCCACCGTCTATCGCGTCCTCACCCAGTTCGAGTCGGCCGGCCTGGTGATCCGCCACAATTTCGATGGCGGCCACGCCCTGTTCGAGCTCTCCCAGGACGAGCACCACGACCACATGGTGTGCCTCGAGAGCGGCGAGATCATCGAGTTCTTCGACGAGACCATCGAGCGGCGCCAGCAGGAGGTCGCCGAGGAACACGGCTTCGAGCTCGTCGACCATGCGCTGGTGCTCTATGTGCGCCCCAAGGGCTCCAAGGCGACCCGTCAGGAAGGCATCCACTCGAAGAAGTGACCGCACGCGGCGTCGAGAGTAGCGCCCTGAACAGGCATACGGCCCCGATCGTCGATCGGGGCCGTGTTAGTTCTGGGGCAGGGTGGCGTGATCAGTGGTGCGGGCGCTGGCTGGCGTCGAGCATCTCGCGGGCGTGGGCCAGGGTATGGTCGGAAAGGTTGACCCCGCCGAGCATGCGCGCCAGTTCGCCGACCCGGCCGGCCTCGTCGAGCAGCGCCATGCGGGTCAGGGTGGTATCGCGCTTCGCCCGCTTCTCGATATGCAGGTGGTGATGGGCCTGGGCGGCCACCTGGGGCAGGTGGGTGACGGTCAGCACCTGGCCCTGGCCGCCGAGCCGGCGCAGCAGCTGGCCGACGATCTCGGCGGTGGCACCCGAGACCCCCACGTCGACCTCGTCGAACACCAGGCAGGGAATGGTCGAGTGGCGCGCCGCGACCACCTGGATCGCCAGGCTGATGCGCGACAGCTCGCCGCCGGAGGCGACCTTGGTCAGCGGCCGCGGCGGCTGGCCGGGGTTGGCGCTGATCAGGAAGCGAACACCCTCGAGCCCCTCCGCGGCGGGGGCGTCGCGGGCCTCCACCTCGACCTCGAAGCGCGCCTTGCCCATGGCCAGGAAGGCGAGCTGCTCCTGCACCGCCTGGGCGAAGCGCGCAGCCGCCCGGCGCCTCGTCTCGCCCACGCCGCGCGCCTGCTCGCGCCAGGTGTCGCGCAGGGTGTCGACCTCGGCGGAGAGCGTCTCGAGGTCCTGTTCGCCCCCCTCCAGCCCTGAGAGCTCTGCCTGCAGTTGGCAATGCAGTGCGGTGACCTCCTCGGGCATCACGTGGTGCTTGCGGGCGATGCGGTGCACCTCGCCCAGCCGCTCCTCGACCCAGGCCAGGCGCTCCGGGTCGAGCTCGGTGGTGCCGGCGAAGTGGTTGAGCTCGCGGGACGCCTCCTCGACCTGGATGCGGGCGTCGCCCAGCATGGTCAGGGCCTCGGCGAGGGCGCCGCGGTCGCTGCCCGGCAGTGCCGCGAGCCGGTTGATCGCCTGGGTGAGCCGCGTCAGGGCACCGCCCTCGTCGTTGTCGCAGCACGCGGCGGCGAACTGGGCCTCGCGCAGCCGCTCCTCGGCGTGGGCGAGCTCCTCCTGCTCCTCCTCGAGGGCCTTGAGCTCGTCTTCCGCCAGGGCCAGCTGGTCGAGCTCCTCGACCTGATAGCGCAGCAGTTGACGACGGGCCTGGAGCTCGTCGCCGTCCTCGGCCAGGCGCTTGAGGCGACGCCGAGCCGCCTGCCAGCGGCGGAAGGTCTCGCCCAGCTGCGTCACCGCCTCGCGGTGGCCGGCGAAGTCGTCGAGCAGGCGCAGGTGAGTCTCTTCGCGCAGCAGCGCCTGGTGGGCGTGCTGGCCGTGGATCTCGATCAATCGCTCGCCCAGCGACCTGAGGTCCCCCACCGTGGCCGGCTGGCCGTTGATCCAGGCCTTCGAGCGGCCGGCGGCGGTGACCACCCGGCGCAGCAGGCAGTCGTCCGCCGGTAGCTCGCGGGCCTCGAGCCAGGCCCGCGCCTCGGGAAGGGCGCGGATGTCGAAGCGGGCGGCGAGGTCGGCGCGCTCGCAACCGTGTCGCACGCTGGCGGCATCGGCGCGTTCGCCCAGGCAGAGCCCCAGGGCGCCGAGCAGGATCGATTTGCCGGCCCCCGTCTCGCCGGTGATGGCGGTCATGCCGCCGGAGAGTTCCAGCTCCAGATGGTCGACGATGGCGAAGTCGCGAATGGCCAGCTCTGTCAGCATGACGCCTCCCCGGGGTCGGTTCGAGATCACTGTCTATCCATACACATCATGTGCGTTTATACAGTAGCCCAGGGTGGCCGACAATGCACGTCGGCGACGTCGAAGTGCACCGTCTTTGCGTCCCGGCTTGAGTTCGGCGTACCCAGCCCCATATATCCTCGCAGACTACGTACACGTTTCGACAACCCTGTCGGGTGGCGCCCGCGCCGCCCCGCAACGTTCCATAGCGGCATTTCAGGAGACCTACATGGCCAAAGACCCCCAGACCCCGCTGGACGAGGAACTCGCCCGCCAGGAGGAGGAGGCCGAGCCTCGGGTGCAGGAGGACGAGGTCGAGAGCGCCCTCGAGGGCGCCGAGGAGGCCGAGCAGATCGCCCAGGAGGCCGAGGCCTCCGACAACCCGGAGGCCGAGGTGCTGGCGGCCCGCGTCGAGGAGCTCGAGCAGAGCGTGGCCGAGGCCAAGGACCAGGCGCTGCGTGCCGCCGCCGAGGCGCAGAACGTGCGGCGCCGTGCCGAGCAGGAGGCCGAGAAGGCGCGCAAGTTCGCCCTGGAGAAGTTCGTCAAGGAGCTGCTGCCGGTGGTCGACAGCCTGGAGAAGGCGCTCGAGGCCATGGGCGAGGACGCCACCGAGGCCCACCGCGAGGGCGTCTCGATGACGCTGAAGATGCAGCACGACGTGCTCGGCAAGTTCGGCGTCGAGGTGGTGGAGCCCCATGGCGAGCCCTTCGACCCGCAGTACCACGAGGCGATGGCCATGGTGCCCAACCCCGAGCTCGAGCCCAACACCGTGATGGAGGTGATGCAGAAGGGCTACCTGCTCAACGGGCGCCTGGTGCGACCCGCCATGGTGGTGGTGAGCCAGGCCGCCGGCTGACGGCGATCAACAAATGGGGGCACGGGTCTTGAAAAGCGCCGAGCGGCCCCCAGATAGACGACAACTCCGCGGCGAAGGCCGCAGAACGCGACTTTCAGAAACACTGCAACGACTTTCGAGGATTTCCTATGGGACGCATCATCGGTATTGACCTGGGGACCACCAACTCCTGTGTCGCCGTGCTCGACGGCGACAGCGCCAAGGTGATCGAGAACGCCGAGGGCGCGCGCACCACGCCGTCCATCATCGCCTACACCGATGATGGCGAGATCCTGGTGGGCCAGGCGGCCAAGCGCCAGGCGGTCACCAACCCGCAGAACACCCTGTACGCCATCAAGCGCCTGATCGGCCGTCGCTTCAAGGACGATGTCGTGCAGAAGGACATCAAGATGGTGCCCTACGCCATCACCGAGGCCGACAACGGCGACGCCTGGGTGGAAGTGAAGGGCAAGAAGCTGGCACCGCCGCAGGTCAGCGCCGAAGTGCTGAAGAAGATGAAGAAGACCGCGGAAGACTACCTGGGTGAGGCGGTCACCGAGGCAGTCATCACCGTGCCGGCCTACTTCAACGACTCCCAGCGGCAGGCCACCAAGGACGCCGGGCGCATCGCCGGCCTCGAGGTCAAGCGCATCATCAACGAGCCCACCGCGGCGGCGCTGGCCTACGGCATGGACAAGTCGCGCGGCGACAAGACCATCGCGGTCTACGACCTGGGCGGCGGCACCTTCGACATCTCGATCATCGAGGTGGCCGACGTCGACGGCGAGACCCAGTTCGAGGTGCTGGCCACCAACGGCGACACCTTCCTGGGCGGCGAGGACTTCGACCTCAAGCTGATCAACTACCTGGTCGATCAGTTCAAGGCCGACAGCGGCATCGACCTGTCCGGCGACAACCTGGCCATGCAGCGCCTCAAGGAGGCCGCCGAGAAGGCCAAGATCGAGCTGTCCAGCGCCCAGCAGACCGACGTCAACCTGCCCTACATCACGGCCGACAACACCGGGCCCAAGCACCTCAACGTCAAGGTGACCCGGGCCAAGCTCGAGTCGCTGGTGGAAGACCTGGTGCAGCGCTCCATGGGGCCGTGCAAGACCGCGCTGGCCGACGCCGGCCTGTCGGCGTCCGAGATCGACGACGTCATCCTGGTCGGCGGCCAGACCCGCATGCCCATGGTGCAGAAGAAGGTCGCCGACTTCTTCGGCAAGGACGCGCGCAAGGACGTCAACCCCGACGAGGCCGTGGCCGTGGGGGCGGCGATCCAGGGCGGCGTGCTGGGCGGCGACGTCAAGGACGTGCTGCTGCTCGACGTCACCCCGCTGACGCTCGGCATCGAGACCCTGGGCGGCGTGATGACCCCGCTGATCGAGAAGAACACCACCATCCCGACCAAGAAGACCCAGACCTTCTCGACCGCGGACGACAACCAGACCGCCGTGACCATTCACGTACTGCAGGGCGAGCGCAAGCAGGCCGGCGGCAACAAGTCGCTGGGCCGCTTCGACCTGGCCGACATTCCGCCTGCCCCGCGCGGCGTGCCGCAGATCGAGGTCGCCTTCGACCTGGACGCCAACGGTATCCTGCACGTCTCGGCCAAGGACAAGGCGACCAACAAGGAGCAGTCGATCGTCATCAAGGCCTCCAGCGGCCTCTCCGACGAGGAGATCGAACAGATGGTCCGCGACGCCGAGGCCCACGCCGACGAGGACAAGAAGTTCGAGGAGCTGGTCCAGCTGCGCAACCAGGCCGACGGCATGGTCCACGCCTCGCGCAAGACCCTCGAGGAAGCCGGCGAGCACGCTTCGGACGAGGAGAAGCAGGCCATCGAGAGCGCCATCGCCGAGCTCGAGGAGGCACTCAAGGGCGACGACAAGGACGCCATCCAGAGCAAGCTGGATGCCCTGACCGAGGCCTCCGGCAACCTGGCGCAGAAGATGTACGCCGCCCAGGCCGAGGCCGCGCAGCAGGCCGGTGGCGAGGCCGAGGAGGCCAGTGCCAAGCAGGAAGATGACGTGGTCGACGCCGAGTACGAGGAAGTCAACGACGACCAGAAGAAGCAGTAAACCACGACATCTAAGCCACGGATGACGCCAGCGCGGGGGCCCGACTCCCGCGTTGGTGTTTCCGCGGTGTCGCTACGGAGGCGGACAGACCCATGTCCAAACGTGACTATTACGAGGTGCTGGGCGTTGAGCGCGGGGCCGACCAGAAGGACATCAAGAAGGCCTATCGGCGCCTGGCCCAGAAGTTTCACCCCGACCGCAACCCGGACGACGACACGGCGGCGGCCAAGTTCCGCGAGGTCTCGGAGGCCTACGAGGTCCTGACCGACAGCGAGAAGCGCGCCGCCT
Source organism: Halomonas sp. LMYGS-3 (assembly GCF_059509875.1). Lineage (NCBI taxonomy): Bacteria > Pseudomonadati > Pseudomonadota > Gammaproteobacteria > Oceanospirillales > Halomonadaceae > Halomonas > Halomonas sp. LMYGS-3. The sequence continues at coordinate 410,433 of NZ_JCAKFQ010000001.1, forward strand.
ACGACCAGTTCGGCCATGCCGGCGTCGACGGCCAGGGCGGCGGCTTCGGGGCGGGCGGCTTCGGTGGCGCCGGGGCCGGGGGCTTCAGCGACATCTTCGGCGATGTCTTCGGCGACATCTTCGGTGGCGGCGGCGGGCGGCGCCATCCCAACGCCCCGGCCCGCGGCAGCGACCTGCGCTACAACCTCGAGCTCGACCTCGAGAGCGCGGTGACCGGCACCACCGTCGACATCCGCGTGCCGCGCCACGTCGAGTGCGAGCGCTGCGACGGCGGCGGCGCCGAGCCGGGCTCCTCCAAGGAGACCTGCCCGACCTGCGGCGGCCACGGCCAGGTGCGCATGCAGCAGGGCTTCTTCGCCGTGCAGCAGACCTGCCCGACCTGTCACGGCAGCGGCCAGCACATCAAGGTGCCGTGCCACAAGTGTCACGGCGAGGGCCGGGTGCGCGAGACCCGCACCCTGTCAGTGAAGATCCCCGCCGGGGTGGACACCGGCGACCGCATTCGTCTCAACGGCGAGGGCGAGGCCGGCATCAACGGCGGCCCGCCGGGCGACCTCTACGTGCAGGTGGCGATCAAGCCGCACCACATCTTCCAGCGCGAGGGCCGTCACCTGCAGTGCGAGGTGCCGATCAACTTCATCGACGCCGCCCTCGGCGGCGAGCTCGAGGTGCCGACGCTGGACGGCCGGGTCAAGCTGAAGATCCCGCCCGAGACCCAGACCGGCAAGCTGTTCCGCCTGCGCGGCAAGGGCGTCAAGCCGGTGCGCGGCGGCCCGCCGGGCGACCTGCTGTGCCGCGTGGTGGTCGAGACCCCGGTCAAGCTCAACGAGGAGCAGAAGGACCTGCTGCGCCAGCTCCAGGAGAGCCTCGGCGAAGGCAACAGCCACTCGCCGCGCAAGACCAGCTTCTTCGACGGCGTGAAGAAGTTCTTCGAGGACATGAAGCCGTAACCTCCCGGCTTCCGCCCCGACGCGAAGGGCCCCCGGTATCGTCGGATGCCGGGGGCCTTCTGTGTTCGGACCTCAGCGCTGAAGATGGTCCAGGCGCCAGGCCAGCGCCTCGCGGGCCGGCTGCCACAGCGGGTCGCGGGGCAGTACCAGCGGTGTGTCATCCAGCTCGCAGAGCCAGCGGTTGTCGGGCGCCAAACAGGGCTTGTTGAGGGCCGGCTGTCCTCGGCTCTGTCCGACCCTGAGGCGTGTCAGGCAGCCAAGCGCGTCGACCATGGGTTGTCCGCCTCATTCCCTGTGCAGTGTTGCTGTCACGTTATCACGCCGGTCGAGAGAAGGTGGTCACCCTCTTTGATAGTAACCAGTCGGTGATCTCGCGACACACTCGCAATGTGTTCGGGGAGGGAGAGCTCGAGCGCCAGACAGTTGTTGCAAAAAATGCACTGACTGCCCTGGCGGCGGGGTGATGCCCGATGATCCGTCTGGTCGAACACGTCGTTCTGCTCGAATAGGCGGCGGGGCTGGCGCCGAGTGGGCGGCTCGTCATAGGCTGAGCCTTCCAGCGACAGACGAAGGGAGAGGGCCATGCCGATTTCACGCGCGGAGATCGCCACCGAGTCCGGGGCGAAGCTGATCAACCGCCTGTGCAAGCACTGGGCGCACAAGCTGGAGGTGGAGCACGAGGAGGGCGAGGGCCGGGTGACCTTCGAGGACGGCACCTGCCTGATGCAGGCCGAGGCGGACAAGCTGGTCGTCGCCATCGAGGCCCTCGACGAGGAGGGCCTGGACCGCCTGGAGGGGGTCGTGGCGAGCCACCTCGAGCGCATGGCGGGCGACGAGGAACTGGTCATCGTCTGGGAGAATTGAGCGTCGCTGCACCGACACCGCGTGTCGCCCACCTGGGCATGCTGCTGTGGGCGGTACTGGTGGGGCTGTCGTTTCCCGCCGTGGGGCTGATGAGCGAGCTGCCGCCGCTGTCGCTCACCGCGCTGCGCTTCGCCATCGCCTGTGCCGGGCTCTGGTGGCTGGTACGGCGTTCCCCGGCCTTCCTCCCCGGCTGGCGGGCGCTGCCGCTCTACGGCCTGATGGGGCTCTGCCTGGCGGGCTTCTTCGGCGCCATGTTCTGGGCGGCGCACCATGCCACGGCGCTCTCCATGGCCACCCTCTTTGTCACCGTGCCGCTGCTGGCCTTCCTGCTGGGGCTGGGGTTCGGGGTCGAGCGCCGGGCCTGGCGGCTGCCGGCGATCCTCGGCCTGGGGGCGGCCGGGGCGTTGGGGCTGGCCTTCGCCGAGTCGCTGGGCGAGTCGGCGGGGTTCGGCCTCGGCAGCGGCGAGGCGGTGTTCTTCCTGGGTTGCCTCTCCTCGGCGCTCTACCCGGTGCTCAGCAAGTGGGGGCTGGCCAGCGGGCGCCTGGCCGATTCGGCGGCGGTGCGCACCTTCTGGAGCCTGGGCCTGGGCGGGGGGCTGATCGGGCTGCTGGGCCTGGCGATCGAGCCCGTCGGGCGCCTCGCCATGATGAGCCGGCACGACCTCCTGCTGCTGGTCTATCTGGGGCTGTTCTCCAGTGCCCTGACCTTCTGGCTGATGCAGCGGGCCACTGCGGCGCTCACCCCCGGGGCGGTCACCGCCTACGGCTATCTGGTGCCCTTCGTCTCCATGCTGTTGCTGTTCATCGAGTCGCCGGAGCGGATCGGCTGGGTGTGGCTGCCGGGCAGCCTGCTGGTGCTGACGGCCATCGCCCTGCTGTTGCGCAACGGCCGGCCGCCGAAGCCGTTGCCCTGAGCCGCCGGGCGGGCTCATTCGGCCTGGTCATCGGCCGCTGGGAGCAGGTGAGCGAAGCGGCCGCGGATCTCGTCGTGAATCGCCCGGGCGTTGCCCGCATGGCGGCGCGAGAAGTGGAAGGGCACCAGCTGATCGACGCCGGCCGCGGCGGCGATCTCGCCGCAGGCGCGGGCGGTGAGGTGGCCGGTGAGTCGTGCCTGGCCGGCCTCGCGGGCCAGGAAGGGGGCCTCGCAGAACAGCACCTGGGCGCCTCGGGCCAGGGCGATCAGGCGCCGGCGGTTCTCCGCGGTGTCGCCGAGGTCGGTGGCGTAGACCAGCCGCTGGCCGGGTTCGGTGAGCAGCAGAGCCTCCGCCAGTCGTGCCGCCTGCCAGCGCTCGCCGTTGGGCAGGGTGAGCCAGGCGGCACCGTCGCCGGCCAGCACATGGTGCTTGAGTTCGCCCAGCCAGGGGCCGGGCGGCCAGCCGAGGGCCTCCAGTCGTTCCTTGCGCACCTTCACCTGGAGGTCGGGCTCGAAGGCGAAGGCGAGCACCGGGGTGCCGTGATCCAGCGTCGCCGCGCTCACGCGAAAGCCGAGCTCCTCGTGCAGCACGCCGTCGGTCGCCGGTCGCGGCGGCAGGGGCGTCGGCCGTTGTTCGCCGGCGGTGAGGCGGCAGCGCTCGAGCCGTTCGCCGTGCAGCTCGTTGACCTCGAAGCGGGGTGCCTTGTCGCCCACCCGATCCCAGAGCACGCCACGGATCTGCCCGGCAAGATGATCGGCCAGGCCCGGCGGGCCGTAGAACCGGCAGGCGGGGAAGGCGCCGATCCGCGAGCGCAGCAGCCAGGGGAAGCCGCCGATATGGTCGAAGTGGGCGTGGCTGATGAAGACGTCGGTCACCTGATGGGCGAGGCGCGCCGGCAGCCGACCGGGGTCGCCCAGGTCGAACAGCAGGCTGCGCTTCTGGTGCCTCAGGCGCAGGTGCAGCAAGGGGTCGCCGAAGACGCCATTGACCAGGGTCGCGGTCAGGGTGGTGAGCCGGATCTGGGGGCGTGGCCCCGGCCTGACCGCCAGGGGGGCGGGCATTTCGGTCGGCTCGGCGGCGGGCCGGGTCGGCCTCGTCGCGGCGAGATGGGGGCGGGCGGTGCCCAGTTGTCCGTCGCCGCGGCGCTGGGCATCGCGAATCACCAGGGTGGCGGTCGGCTCGGTCAGCGGTGGCGCCCGCAGTCGCAAGGATTCTCCCTCCAGGGCGAGCACCTCGCCCAGGGCCTGGGTGCGACCCCGGGCATCGAGCAGCCCGACCTGCCGGCCGCGCCAGGCGGCGGGGGCCGAACGCGGTGGCGGCGTGCCGACCACCGCTAGGCGTGACAGGTCGAGCGCCTGCGCGGTGGCGTCGGCGAGGTAGGCGTTCCAGGCCTCGGTGCGGCGCCGGGTGCGCAGCTGCCGCCCCGGGTGGCGGGCCCGCGGGTCCGGGGGCAGCGTCAGCCGTTCGAGGCCGAGGGCGTGGCACTCATGGCTCAGCGGGCCGGGGTTGGCGTCGGCGGCCAGCATGACCAGGGCGGTTACCCGCCCGGCCGCGGCGAGCGCCGGCAGCAGCTCGGCCCCGGCGGCGCCGCGGACCACGCCGGGGGCATCCAGCAGGAGCGGGCCGTCCGGCACGAGGTCGACCAGCCGGCGTAGCGCCTCGATCAGCGGCAGGCGAAAGCGGGCGCTGTCCAGGGTCGCCAGCGCCTGCATGGCCTCGAACCGCCAGTGGCCCCCCTCTTCCGACTGCGGGTCCCAGCGCCCCAGGCCGACGGCGCCGGGCGGGCCGACGCCGGGTAGCCCGGGGTCGGCGCTCAGGCAGCGGCAGGCCCGGCCTTCGTCGGCCAGGCTGGCGGCCGCGGCCCTGGCCAGGGTGCTCTTGCCGCTGCCCGGGGCGCCGGCCAGCAGCACGCGTTCGTGCCGCTGAAGCAGTGCCAGCAGGGGGTGGTCCGGTGGCAGGCGGTCGGGGGGCGAGTGCATCGCGGTGACCCTCGCATCGATACGCCCAGTGTGGGCGATTCCTCCGCGGCTGCCCAAGCTCATCGTCGCCCTCGGGGAGGGGCGGCTCTGGTATACTCCACCCCATTCTCAATGCCATGACAGTTCAGGAGTCCGCATGACCCGTATCGCCATCGTCGGTGTCGCCGGCCGCATGGGCCGCACCTTGGTCAATGCCGTGCAGCAGGATGCCGGTGCCACCCTGGCCGGCGGCATCGTCGAGCCGGGCAGTTCGCTCGCCGGCGCCGATATCGGCGAGCTGGCGGGCGTCGGCAGGCTGGGTGTCACCGCGGTGGACTCGCTGGAGGCCATCGTCGATGACTTCGACGTGTTGATCGACTTCACCGCCCCCCGGGTGACGCTGGCCAACCTGGCGTTCTGCGCCGCGCATGGCAAGCGCATCGTCATCGGCACCACCGGGCTTTCCGACGACGAGCTGGCCGAGCTCGACGGCTACCGCGACCGGCTGCCCATGGTCTTCGCGCCCAACATGAGCGTGGGGGTCAACCTGACCCTCAAGCTGCTGGAGACCGCCGCCAGGGCGCTGGGAGACGAGGGCTACGACATCGAGGTGATCGAGGCGCACCACCGCCACAAGGTCGACGCGCCCTCCGGCACGGCGCTGAAGATGGGAGAGGTGGTCGCCGAGAGCCTGGGCCGCACCCTCAAGGAGCACGGCGTGTTCGAACGGGTCGGCCAGTGCGGCCCGCGCACCGACAAGGAGATCGGCTTCGCGACCGTCAGGGCGGGCGATATCGTCGGCGAGCATACGGTGATGTTCGCCACCGAGGGCGAGCGCATCGAGATCACCCACAAGGCGTCGAGCCGCATGACCTTCGCCAAGGGGGCGGTACGCGCGGCGCGCTGGGTGGCCGGCCAGGGCAACGGCCGCTACGCCATGCAGGACGTGCTCGGCCTGTGAGCCCAGGACAGTCGTAGATGCCCAAGCGTCCGGGATGTCGGGGCTGATCCGTCGGCAGGCCTGCGAGGAGGCGCTGTGAACCCTTCCCTGGGCGCTACCGATTCCTTCCCTGGAATCGGACCTCCTCTTCGGCCTGCCCCCGGCGCCCCTCGGGTGTCCAGCGGGGTAGGCCTGCAGGGGGTGGTCGTCGGGCGCCATTTCCTGTAACATCTCCAAAATTTTGGCCGGGCGCATGGGCAGGAGCCCTGAACGCGCTTGTTGCTTCGGCCCTGGCATTCCGAGCGAATGACAACAAGCGGGATGAGACCGGTCTTCATCGGGTTTCGTCCCGCTTTTTTGCGGGCCGGCCACCCGGGGCCGCGCCCCGGCGAGCAGTATTCCTTGACGAGCCGTCGTTATATAAACATGGGAGGACGTTGCGTTGAACAGACCCGCGATACTGGCCTTGGAAGACGGCAGTGTATTCCACGGCACGGCCATCGGCGCCGATGGGCAAACGAGCGGTGAGGTGGTGTTCAATACGGCCATGACCGGCTACCAGGAAATCCTGACCGATCCTTCCTATACCCGACAGATCGTCACCCTGACCTACCCGCATATCGGCAATACCGGGGTCAACGCCGAGGACGTGGAGTCGGGCGCCATCGCCGCTGCCGGCCTGGTGATCCGCGACCTGCCGCTGCTGGCCAGCAACTTCCGCTCCGAGCAGTCGCTCTCCGATTATCTCACCAGCCAGAACGTGCTGGGCATCGCCGACATCGACACCCGCCGCCTGACCCGCATCCTGCGCGACAAGGGCGCCCAGAACGGGGCGATCCTGGCCGGTAGCGACGCCGAGGGCGACGCCGCCGTCGCGCGTGCCCTGGAAGCGGCCCGCGCCTTCCCCGGGCTCAAGGGCATGGACCTGGCCAAGGTGGTCTCCTGCCAGACGCCCTACGAGTGGAGCGAGGGCGAGTGGGCCCTGGGCAAGGGCTACGCCGATACCACCCAGGGCGAACGCCCCTTCCACGTGGTCGCCTACGACTACGGCGTGAAGCGCAATATCCTGCGCATGCTCGCCTCCCGCGGCTGCCGCCTCACCGTGGTGCCGGCCCAGACCCCGGCGTCCGAGGTGATGGCCATGAACCCCGACGGCGTCTTCCTGGCCAACGGCCCGGGGGACCCCGAGCCCTGCGACTACGCGATCAGGGCGATCGGCGAGATCCTCGAGACCGAGTTGCCGGTGTTCGGTATCTGCCTGGGCCACCAGCTGCTGGCGCTGGCCAGCGGGGCGAAGACGGTGAAGATGAAATTCGGCCACCACGGCGCCAACCATCCGGTGCAGGACCTCGACAGCGGCCAGGTGATGATCACCAGCCAGAACCACGGCTTCGCCGCCGACGAGGCGACCCTGCCGGCCAACCTGCGCGCCACCCACCGTTCGCTGTTCGACGGCTCGCTGCAGGGGGTCGAGCGCACCGACCGCCCGGCCTTCAGCTTCCAGGGGCACCCCGAGGCGAGCCCGGGGCCGCGCGACGTGGCGCCGCTGTTCGACCGCTTCATCACCATGATGCAGGCACGCCGCTAAGCGCTGATCCTCACCACCGAGTCCGTTCTTACACCGATTTAGCCGCGGGAACCGTCATGCCCAAGCGTACCGACATCCAGAGCATCCTGATCATCGGCGCCGGCCCGATTGTCATCGGCCAGGCGTGCGAATTCGACTACTCCGGCGCCCAGGCCTGCAAGGCCCTGCGCGAGGAGGGCTACCGGGTCATCCTGGTCAACTCCAACCCGGCCACCATCATGACCGACCCGGTGATGGCCGATGCCACCTACATCGAGCCGATCACCTGGCAGGCGGTGGCGAAGATCATCGAGGCCGAGCGCCCCGACGCCGTGCTGCCCACCATGGGCGGCCAGACCGCGCTCAACTGCGCGCTCGATCTCGACAAGCACGGCGTGCTCGAGAAGTACGGCGTGGAGATGATCGGCGCCAACGCCGACGCCATCAACAAGGCCGAGGACCGCGACCTCTTCGACCAGGCGATGAAGCGCATCGGTCTGGAGTGCCCCAAGGCCGAGGTGGCCCATAGCATGCAGGAGGCCTGGCGCATCCAGGCGTCGCTGGGCTTCCCGGTGATCATCCGCCCCTCCTATACCATGGGCGGCTCCGGCGGCGGCGTGGCCTACAACAAGGAGGAGTTCGAGGAGATCTGTAGCCGCGGCTTCGAGCTCTCGAACAACCATGAGTTGCTCATCGACGAGTCGCTGCTGGGCTGGAAGGAGTACGAGATGGAGGTCGTGCGTGACAAGCACGACAACTGCATCATCGTCTGCGCGATCGAGAACTTCGACCCCATGGGCGTGCACACCGGCGACTCCATCACCGTGGCCCCGGCCCAGACGCTGACCGACAAGGAGTACCAGATCATGCGCGACGCCTCGCTGGCGGTGTTGCGCGAGATCGGCGTCGAGACCGGTGGCTCCAACGTGCAGTTCGGGGTCGACCCCGACACCGGTCGCATGGTGGTCATCGAGATGAACCCGCGGGTGTCGCGCTCCTCGGCCCTGGCCTCCAAGGCCACCGGCTTCCCGATCGCCAAGATCGCCGCCAAGCTGGCGGTGGGCTACACCCTGGACGAGCTCTCCAACGACATCACCGGCGGCCGCACCCCGGCCTCCTTCGAGCCGTCCATCGACTACGTGGTCACCAAGATCCCGCGCTTCACCTTCGAGAAGTTTCCCCAGGCCAACGACCGCCTGACCACCCAGATGAAGTCGGTGGGCGAGGTGATGGCGATCGGCCGCACCTTCCAGGAGTCGCTGCAGAAGGCGCTGCGCGGCATGGAGACCGGCAACGACGGCCTCGATCCCAAGGTCACCGATTTCACCGGCGAGGCCCTGGCGCACATCAAGGGCGAGTTGCAGGCCGCCGGCGCCGAGCGCATCTTCTTCGTGGCCGACGCCATGCGCGCCGGCATGAGCGTCGACGAGATCTTCGCGCTGACCAATATCGACCCCTGGTTCCTGGTGCAGCTCGAGGACCTGGTGCTCACCGAGGCCGAGGTGGCCAAGCGCTCGCTTTCCGACTTCTCGGCCCGGGAGCTGTTCCGGCTCAAGCGCAAGGGCTTCTCCGATGCTCGCCTGGCCAGCCTGCTCGGGGTCTCCGAGAAGGAGTTTCGCAAGACCCGCCAGAAGGCCGGCATCCGCCCGGTCTACAAGCGGGTCGATACCTGTGCCGCCGAGTTCGCCTCGGATACCGCCTACATGTACTCCACCTACGAGGAGGAATGCGAGGCCGACGTCTCCGACCGCCAGAAGATCATGGTGCTGGGCGGCGGGCCCAACCGTATCGGTCAGGGTATCGAGTTCGATTACTGCTGCGTGCACGCCGCCCTCGCCATGCGCGACGACGGTTACGAGACCATCATGGTCAACTGCAACCCGGAGACCGTCTCCACCGACTACGACACCAGCGACCGCCTCTATTTCGAGCCGGTGACCCTGGAGGACGTGCTGGAGATCGCCGACAAGGAGCGGCCGGTCGGGGTGATCGTGCAGTTCGGCGGCCAGACGCCGCTCAAGCTGGCTCGCGAGCTCGAGGCCGCCGGGGTGCCGATCATCGGTACCACCCCGGACGCCATCGATCGCGCCGAGGACCGCGAGCGCTTCCAGCAGATGATCGACAAGCTGGGCCTCAAGCAGCCGCCCAACGCCACCGCGCGCAGCTTCGAGGAGGCCTTCGTCAAGGCCGAAGCGATCGGCTATCCGCTGGTGGTGCGTCCCAGCTACGTGCTGGGTGGCCGCGCCATGGAGATCGTCTACGACGCCTCGGAGCTCGAGAACTACATGACCCATGCGGTCAAGGTCTCCAACGACTCGCCGGTGCTGCTCGACCATTTCCTCAACGCCGCCATCGAGATCGACATCGATGCCGTCTCCGACGGCCACCAGGTGGTGATCGGCGGGATCATGCAGCACATCGAGCAGGCCGGGGTGCACTCCGGCGACTCGGCCTGTGCGCTGCCGCCCTACTCGCTGCCCGCCGAGGTGCAGGACGAGATGCGCGACCAGGTCAAGCGCATGGCGGTGGAGCTCGGGGTGGTGGGGCTGATGAACGTGCAGCTCGCCTGGCAGGACGGTGAGATCTACGTCATCGAGGTCAATCCGCGCGCCTCGCGCACCGTGCCCTTCGTCTCCAAGTGCATCGGTACCTCGCTGGCCCAGGTGGCGGCGCGCTGCATGGCCGGCAAGACCTTGGCCGAGCAGGGCTTCGAGCGCGAGCTCGTGCCGCACTTCTACAGCGTCAAGGAGGCGGTGTTCCCGTTCAACAAGTTCCCCGGGGTCGATCCCATCCTGTCGCCGGAGATGAAATCCACCGGCGAGGTGATGGGCAGCGGCGACACCTTCGCCGAGGCCTTCTACAAGGCGCAGCTGGGGGCCGGCGAGGCGATCCCGGCGCTCACGGGCGATCGCAAGGCGTTCCTCTCGGTGCGCGAGCCCGACAAGGCGGGTGTTATCGAGGTGGCCCGTTCTCTGCTAGCATTGGGTTTTGCACTGTGCGCGACCCGCGGCACCGCCGCCGCCCTCCAGGCCGCCGGCCTCGAGGTGGACGTCGTGAACAAGGTCTTCGAAGGTCGCCCGCATATCGTCGATCTGCTCAAGAACGACGAGATTGCCTATATCGTCAATACTACCGAGGGTCGTCAGGCGATCAGTGACTCCTCGGTGATCCGCCGTACCGCGCTCGCCCGCAAGGTGCCCTACGCCACCACCCTGGCGGGGGCCAGTGCCGTCTGTATGGCGCTGGAATACGGTGACGAGATCACGGTGCGACGGCTTCAGGAACTGCATGCAGGAGCTGCACAATGAACAAGGTCCCGATGACCGTTGCCGGTGAGGCACGCCTGCGCCGCGAGCTCGAGGAGCTCAAGAGCGAGGCGCGGCCCAGGGTGATCGCTGCCATCGCCGAGGCCCGCGAGCACGGCGATCTCAAGGAGAACGCCGAGTACCATGCCGCCCGTGAACAGCAGGGTTTCATCGAGGGGCGCATCCAGGAGATCGAGGGCAAGCTCTCCAATGCCCAGGTGATCGACGTCACCAAGCTGCCGCGCACCGGCAAGGTGATCTTCGGCGTCACCGTCGAGCTGATCAACCTCGACAACAACGAGGAGGTGACCTACCGCATCGTCGGTGAGGACGAGGCCGACATCAAGGCCGGTCGCATCTCGGTCACCTCGCCCATCGCCCGCGCCCTGATCGGCAAGGAGGAGGGCGACGTGGTGGCGGTCCGGACCCCCGGCGGCGACGTCGAGTATGAGATCGGCGGGGTCGAACACCTCTGACCCAAGCTCGAAGCCTTAAGCTGGAAGCTTGAAGAAAGACACCCCGCGACCATGGCCGCGGGGTGTCTTGTAGCTGGAGGTGCTGCATCATGCTGGCTTCCAGCTTCCAGCTTCCAGCTTCCAGCTTCCAGCTTCCAGCTCGCGCGAAGCGCGTCAGTGCCGGCCGTGGTGACCTTCGAAGCGCTTGACGTTGGAGAGCTTCGGGTTGGCCTGGGGATTCCGGCGGTAGAGCAGCGCCATCTTGCCGATGGTCTGCACCGGCTCCGCACTGCAGGCGGCGACGAGCTCATCGAGCATGGCGGCGCGGTCGTCGCGCTCGGCCAGGGCCAGCTTGATCTTGATCAGCTCGTGGTCGGTGAGCGCCCGCTCGAGCTCGCCCAGCACGCCCTCCGAGATGCCGTTCTCGGAGACCGTGACCACCGGATTCAGGTGGTGGCCGATGCTGCGATATGCTTTCTTTTGTGCCTGTGACAAGCTCATGGTATCTTGCGTCTTCCCGGTTGCGCGCTGCGCACATGGTACGGTGAAACGCCGCGCGGCGAAAGCGCGGACTCGTTCCACACCGCCCCGGGCCCGCAGGTCAGGACCCTGTCGTATCCCCGGGTTCTGCCGGAATCCGTTCGACCGACCGCCTGTCTGTCATTCCCGCTTCATCCCAGGTGACGCCGTGGCAACTTCCTCCTCTTCCCGCAAGGGCACCGGCCAGGGTGCCAGAAAGCACGGCGCCAGCAAGAGCAGCGCCGGCTGGCTGAAGGAGCACTTCGACGACCGCTACGTGCAGCGTAGCTGGCAGGACGGTTACCGCTCCCGGGCCAGCTACAAGCTGATGGAGCTCGACGACAAGGACCGGCTCCTGCGCCCGGGCATGACGGTGATCGACCTCGGCGCCGCCCCCGGCGGCTGGAGCCAGGTGGCGGCGGAGCGGGTCGGGCCCGAGGGCGTGGTGATCGCCTCGGACATCCTCGAGATGGACGCCCTGGCCGGCGTCGAGTTCATCCAGGGGGATTTCACCGAGGCGCCGGTGCTCGAGGCGATCCTCGCCGCCCTGGGGGGGCGCCCGGTGGACCTTGTGATGTCCGACATGGCCCCCAATATGAGTGGTATGGCGGCAATCGACCAGCCCCAGGCGATGTACCTGGTGGAGCTGGCGCTGGACCTGGTGCACCAGACCCTGTCGCCGGGCGGCCGGTTGCTGGCCAAGGTGTTCCAGGGAGAAGGATTCGATGCCTACCTGAAGGCGCTGCGTGGCAGCTTCGCTCGGGTGGTGACGCGCAAGCCGGAGGCCTCGCGGGCGCGTTCCCGCGAAGTCTACCTGCTGGCAGAGAATTTTCGCGGCTGAGGCGACACCTCGGCCCCAGAGACGTGCGAAGCGCTTCGATAGGCAGGGACTACTGGCGTCATTGCCGGACATGGCGCCTCGACTGTGTCACAGTGGAGCATGAAGCAGACCGGGCGGGCCGATTCGCCCGCCGGTGGCTGAACACGGCCCGCTCATGTAGTGTCCAAGATGCCAGGCGCATCCGGCTGACAGACTTTTGCAATTGAGGGTGGTCCCTTGAACGACATGGCGAAGAACCTGATTCTGTGGTTGGTCATCGCGGCAGTGCTGCTGACGGTGTTCAACAACTTCAGCGTCGACAGCGCACCCCAGACGACGAACTACTCGCAGTTCGTCCAGCAGGTGCAGAACCAGCAGGTCCGCAGCGTGACCATCGATGGCTACAAGATCACCGGTGAACGCACGGACGGCTCCCAGTTCCAGACCATCCGCCCGGCGGCGGAAGATCCCAAGTTGATGGATGACCTGCTCTCCAACAACGTCACCGTGGTCGGCAAGGAACCCGAGCAGCAGAGCTTGTGGACGCGCCTGTTGATCGCCAGTTTCCCGATCCTGTTGATCCTGGCGATCTTCATGTTCTTCATGCGCCAGATGCAGGGTGGTGCCGGCGGCAAGGGCGGGCCGATGAGCTTCGGCAAGTCCAAGGCCAAGCTGCTCTCCCAGGATCAGATCAAGACCACCTTCTCCGACGTGGCCGGCTGCGATGAGGCCAAGGAGGAGGTCGAGGAGCTGGTCGACTTCCTGCGCGACCCGACCAAGTTCCAGCGCCTCGGTGGCACCATCCCGCGCGGCGTGCTGATGGTCGGCCCGCCGGGTACCGGCAAGACGCTGCTGGCCAAGTCCATCGCCGGCGAGGCCAAGGTGCCGTTCTTCTCGATCTCCGGCTCCGACTTCGTCGAGATGTTCGTCGGCGTGGGTGCCTCCCGCGTGCGCGACATGTTCGAGCAGGCCAAGAAGCAGGCGCCCTGCATCATCTTCATCGACGAGATCGATGCCGTGGGCCGCTCGCGCGGTGCCGGCATGGGCGGCGGCAACGACGAGCGCGAGCAGACCCTCAACCAGCTGCTGGTCGAGATGGACGGCTTCGAGGCCAACGAGGGCGTCATCGTCATCGCCGCCACCAACCGTCCCGACGTGCTCGACCCGGCGCTGCTGCGCCCGGGCCGCTTCGACCGCCAGGTAGTGGTGCCGCTGCCCGATATTCGCGGGCGCGAGCACATCCTCAACGTCCACCTGCGCAAGGTGCCGCTGGCCGACGATGTCAAGCCGTCGCTGATCGCCCGCGGGACCCCCGGCTTCTCCGGCGCCGACCTGGCCAACCTGGTCAACGAGGCGGCCCTGTTCGCGGCGCGGCGCAACAAGCGCCTGGTGGGCATGGATGAGCTCGAGCTGGCCAAGGACAAGATCATGATGGGCGCCGAGCGTCGCTCCATGGTCATGACCGAGAAGGAGAAGCTCAACACCGCCTACCACGAGTCGGGCCACGCCATCATCGGCTTGGTGATGCCCGAGCACGACCCGGTCTACAAGGTCACCATCATCCCGCGCGGCCGTGCGCTGGGCGTGACCATGTTCCTGCCCGAGGAGGATCGCTACAGCCTGTCGCGCCAGCAGATTCTCAGCCAGATCTGCTCCCTGTTCGGCGGCCGCATCGCCGAGGAGATGACGCTGGGCCCGAACGGGGTGACCACCGGGGCGTCGAACGATATCAAGCGCGCCACCGAGCTGGCGCACAACATGGTCGCCAAGTGGGGCCTCTCCGAGGAGATGGGGCCGATCATGTACGACGAGGACGAGTCGCACCAGTTCCTCGGTGGCCCCGGTCAGGGCGGCAAGCTCAAGTCCGGCGAGACCACCACCAAGCTCGACAAGGAAGTGCGCAAGATCATCGACGACTGCTATGCCCAGGCCAAGCAGATCCTCGAGGACAACCGCGACAAGCTGGATGCCATGGCCGAGGCGCTGATGCTGTACGAGACCATCGACGCCACCCAGCTCAAGGACATCATGGAGGGGCGCGATCCGCGTCCGCCCGAGGGGTGGGACGACCCGAGCAGCGGTGCCCCCTCGGCCGGGGAGCCCGATGCCGAGGTCGCACCGGAGACGCCGGAGCAGGTCGATGACGGCGACGAGGAGGACGACGGGCCCCGTCGCCGGCCTTCCGACCCGCTGGGCGGACCGGCCGGTTGAGGCCCGCCCCCTCCCGACTGGCAGGCGCCCCGCGGGGGCGCCTGCGCCATTTCTGGCTCTCCGCTCTCCGACTCTCAGGCTTTCGATTCCGACACCATGATGGACGACTCTCCCGCCACCTCCCTGCCGTGCGGTCGGCACCGGCTCGATCTCTCCTTTCCCCGGGTGATGGGGATCCTCAACGTCACCCCCGACTCCTTTTCCGACGGCGGTCACCACCTGGCGCTGGATGACGCCCTGCGCCATGCCGAGCGGATGCTGGCCGAAGGGGCGGCGATCGTCGACGTGGGCGGTGAATCCACCCGCCCCGGCGCCGACCCGGTCAGCCCGCAGCAGGAGCTGGATCGGGTGGCGCCGGTGGTGGAGGCGCTGGTGCGCGAGCTCGATGCCCTGGTGTCGGTGGATACCAGCAGCCCGATCGTCATACGCGAGGTGGCGTCCCTCGGTGCCGGCCTGATCAACGACGTGCGGGCCCTGGAGCACGAGGGCGCGCTGGAGGCGGCGGCCGGCAGCGGCTTGCCGGCCTGTCTGATGCATCGCCAGGGCGAGCCCCGCGACATGCAGCGGGCGCCCCACTATGATGTGCCGGTGGAGGAGGCGGTGGCCGACTTCCTCGAGGCCCGGGTGGCCGCCTGCGAGGCCGCCGGCCTGCGCCGCGAGCGCCTCCTGCTGGACCCGGGCTTCGGTTTCGGCAAGACCGTCGAGCATAACCTGCGCCTGCTCAATCGCATGGAACGCCTGGTACAGCTCGGCCTGCCACTGCTGGTGGGCATGTCGCGCAAGAGCATGATCGGCAAGGTGCTCGCGCGACCGGTGGAGGAGCGCCTGCCGGGCGGGTTGGCCCTGGCGGCGCTGGCCGTCGAGCGCGGGGCGCGAATCCTGCGTGTCCACGATGTCGGGCCCACCGTGGACGCCGTGAACATGACCTGGGCCGTACTCAAGGAAGGTTGCGAGCATGACTAGACGCTATTTCGGCACCGATGGCATTCGCGGCACGGTGGGGGAGGCCCCCATCACTGCCGACTTCATGCTGAAGCTGGGCTGGGCCACGGGGCGTGTGCTGGCCCGCGAGCATGGCCGCGCCCGCGTACTGATCGGCAAGGACACGCGGATCTCGGGCTACATGTTCGAGTCGGCCCTGGAGGCGGGATTGTCCGCCGCCGGCGTCGACGTTGTGCTGCTCGGTCCCATGCCCACTCCGGGCATCGCCTACCTGACGCGGACCTTTCGCGCCGACGCCGGCATTGTCATCTCGGCGTCCCACAACCCCTTCGCCGACAACGGCATCAAGTTCTTCTCCGCGGAGGGCGTCAAGCTGGCCGACGAGGTCGAGGCGCGCATCGAGGCGATGCTCGAGGAGCCGCTGACCACCGTGGCCGCCGACCGCCTGGGCAAGGCGATGCGGGTCGACGATGCCGCCGGCCGCTACATCGAGTTCTGCAAATCGACCATCCCCGACCGGGTCAGCCTCCATGGCCTGCGAATGGTGGTCGATTGCGCCCATGGTGCCACCTACCACATTGCCCCCAGCGTGTTCCGCGAGCTCGGCGCCGAGGTCAGCCTGATCGGGTCCCAGCCGGACGGCCTCAACATCAACCACGAGGTGGGCTCGACCCACCCGGCGGCGCTGCGGGCGGCGGTGATCCAGCAGGGGGCGGATCTGGGCGTGGCCCTGGACGGCGACGGTGACCGGGTGCTGATGGTCGACGCCGACGGCCGCGAGATCGACGGCGACGACATCCTCTATCTGATCGCCCGCGACCGCCATGCCCGCGGCGACCTGGGTGGCGGCGTGGTCGGTACCCTGATGTCCAACTTCGGCCTCGCGGCGGCCCTCGAGGAGCTGGATATCCCCTTCGAGCGTGCCAGGGTGGGCGACCGCTATGTCACGGAGCGCCTGGCCGCCAACGGCTGGCAGCTCGGTGGTGAGTCTTCCGGCCATATCGTCTGCGGCCATGTGCAGACCACTGGCGATGGCATCGTCTCGGCGCTCCAGGTGCTGGCGATCATGGTGCGGGAGGGGCAGCCGCTGAACCGCTTGCTGGCCGGTCTCGAGAAGGCGCCCCAGGTGCTGGTCAATGTGCGGCTGACGCCGGGCACCGATGCCAAGGCGCTGATGGACATGCCGGCGTTGCAGGACGCCGTGGCCGGCGTGGAGGCGGAACTGGGCGATCAGGGGCGGGTACTGCTGCGTCCCTCGGGCACCGAGCCGCTGATCCGGGTGATGGTCGAAGGGCGTGCCCACCTGGATGTCGACGGCCTGGCTCGTCGTCTGGCCGCCGAGGTCGAGGCGCTGCTGACGTGAGCCCGTCTTCGTTCGGATCGACCGCCCTGTCGACGACGGCCTTGTGGTTGTCTTGACAGGGTGGCTCCTATACCATTTCGCACCACCTTGAAAGAGGACAGCCGATGCGTACACCGCTGATCGCCGGTAACTGGAAGATGAACGGATCCCTGGCGCTGATCGAGACCTTCGGTCAGGCCTTCTCCCGGGGAGGGGTACCGGCGGACATCGAGGTGGCGCTGATGGTGCCTTTCCCGTTTCTCGGCGCCGCCGCTCGCGCGCTGGGAGAGACGCCGGTTGCCGTCGGGGCCCAGACGCTGAACGATCAACCGTCCGGCGCTTTCACCGGTGAGGTCAGCGGCGGCATGCTCGCCGAGTCGGGGGCCCATTACGTGTTGGTGGGGCACTCCGAGCGTCGCTCGCTGTACGGTGAAGACGATGCGGCGGTGCTGGCGCGGGTCCGGGCGGCGCTCTCCTGTGGCCTCGTACCGCTGCTGTGCCTCGGCGAGACCCTCGAGGAGCGCGAGGCGGGGCGCACCGAGGCGGTGGTGCTGGGGCAGCTCGAGGCCGTGTTCGACGCCCTGTCTCCGGAAGAGCGCAATAAGCTGGTGATCGCCTACGAGCCGGTCTGGGCCATCGGTACCGGCCGGACCGCCACGCCGCAGCAGGCCCAGGCGGTGCATGCCGCCATCCGTGACCGCCTCGAGCGCTATGACGGTTCCCTGGCCCACGAGATGCGCCTCCTCTACGGCGGTAGCATGAACGCGAACAACGCGGCCGAGCTGCTCGCTCAGCCGGACATCGACGGCGGCCTGGTGGGCGGTGCTTCGCTCAAGGTCGACGATTTTCTAGCCATTTGCCAGTCAGCAGGTTGAATCCATGCAAGTTGCCATTCTCATGCTCCATGTGGCGATCGCCATCGCCCTGGTCGTCCTGATCCTGCTTCAGCAGGGCAAGGGCGCCGAAGCCGGTGCCGCCTTCGGTGGCGGGGCCTCACAGACGGTGTTCGGCTCCCGCGGCAGCGGTGGCTTCCTGTCGAAGTTTACCGCCGTGCTGGCGGCCTCCTTCTTCGCCACGTCCCTGGCACTGGCCTGGTACGCCACCCAGCAGGCGAGCCAGGCGCCGGAGGCCGGGATTCCCGACTCGCGGCTGATCGAGCAGCAGCGGAGCGTCCCGACCCTTGACGACGAGGGCCGAGACGTGGATAATGCCGCGCCAGTGCTGGAGGAAAACGACGGCTGAGCCATCGGCTTCATTGTCCGTCGCAACCCCGGCCTCCCCGATGCCGAAGTGGTGGAATTGGTAGACACGCTATCTTGAGGGGGTAGTGACCTTAGGGTCGTGCGGGTTCAAGTCCCGCCTTCGGCACCATCTGATACGCCATGAGCCGTGACGCCGAGTGCGCAAGGGTCGTCGGATCATCAGACGCAGGATTGGCAGTAGTGGTGGCTTTGATGCCTTGACGACAGCACGCGTCAGGCATACAATCACCGACCTAGATTGATGCGGGGTGGAGCAGTCTGGTAGCTCGTCGGGCTCATAACCCGAAGGTCATCGGTTCAAATCCGGTCCCCGCTACCATCTTCCTGGCAGGCGCCTTCCGGAGGTTGAACCCGGAAACATGGGGCTGCCGCCTAGCCGAAGTGGTATTACAGGTTTCTTGTGAAAGCCCCTTCCTGTGAAGGGGCTTTTTGTTAGCAGCTTGCCTGGAACGCATGGCGTCGAGGGCGCTGTTTCGGGCAACGCCAATCAGCCACCTGACTTTCCTGTTCACTCCCGGCCAGGTGCCTGATGCAACGGCTGTAGGAGCTTTTCCGTGGCAATCAAGGATGCTGCGCTGCATGCGCTGATCGAGCCGGTGGTCACGGCCATGGGGTTCGAACTGTGGGGCATCGACTTCCTGTCCCAGGGCAAGCACTCGCGCCTGGTGATCTATATCGATCACGAGGAGGGGGTGAGCGTGGAGGATTGCGCCGATATCAGCCGCCAGGTCAGTGCCGTACTCGATGTCGAGGACCCGATTCGCGGTGAATACCGCCTGGAGGTCTCCTCGCCTGGTCTGGATCGGCCGCTCTATACCCTCGACCAGTTCGCGCGCTATCGCGGTCACCAGGTGAAGCTCAAGCTGCGTGTTCCCTATGAGGGCCGCCGCAAGTTCCAGGGGCTGCTGGCCGGCATCGAGAACGACGAGGTGTTGCTGCAGCTCGACGGCGAGGAGTACTGCTTTCCCATCGACAGCATCGACCAGGCACACATCGTGCCCCGGTTCGAGGAGTGATCCCGGCCCCCGCGGGTGGCGAACGAGCACGGTGCTCAAGGACAGGTTTTCTGGCGAGGCATAGGCATGAGTAAAGAAATTCTGACGGTCGTTGATGCGATCTCCAACGAGAAGGGCGTTCCCCGAGAGGTGATCTTCGAGGCCGTCGAGGCGGCCCTGGCCAGCGCATCGCGCAAGCGCTTCGAAGGTGAGGAAGCCAGCGTGCGGGTGCACATCGATCGTCGCACCGGTGACTACGAGACCTTCCGCCGCTGGGAAGTGGTCGAGGACGATGACTTCGATGGGCCCGACGCCCAGATCAAGCTCTCCTTCGCCGAGCGTCGCGACCCGCCCCTGGGGCTGGGTGACGTGGTCGAGGAGCAGATCGAGAACGCCACCTTCGGCCGTATCGCTGCCCAGACCGCCAAGCAGGTCATCGTGCAGAAGGTACGCGAGGCCGAGCGCGCCGAGGTGGTGCGCCTGTATGCCGAACGCGAAGGCGAACTGGTCGCCGGCATCGTCAAGAAGACCACCCGCGACGGCCTGATCATCGATCTCGGCGACAATGCCGAGGCCTTCCTGCCGCGCAGCGAGATGATCCCCGGCGAACGCTACCGCATGAACGAGCGGGTCCGTGCGCTGTTGACCAAGGTCGATCCCGAGGCGCGCGGTGCCCAGCTGATCCTGTCCCGCACCTGCCCGGAGCTGATCATCGAGCTGTTCAAGATCGAGGTGCCGGAGATCGCCGAGCAGCTCATCGAGATCAAGGGAGCGGCACGCGATCCCGGTTCCCGGGCCAAGATCGCGGTCAAGACCAATGACCGGCGCATCGACCCGGTGGGGGCCTGCGTGGGTATGCGGGGCTCCCGCGTCCAGGCGGTCTCGTCCGAGCTGCAGAACGAGCGCGTCGACATCGTGCTGTGGGACGATAATCCTGCCCAGCTGGTGATCAACGCCATGGCGCCGGCGGATGTCGCCTCGATCCTCGTCGACGAAGACGCCCATGCCATGGACGTGGCCGTCGCCGAGGATAACCTGGCCCAGGCCATCGGCCGCAGTGGCCAGAACGTGCGCCTGGCATCCGAACTCACCGGCTGGCGTCTCAACGTCATGACCGAGGAGGAGTCCGAGGCCAAGCGCGACCAGGAGATCGACAGCCTGGTCGAGCACTTCATCCAGCACCTGGACATCGACGAGGAGGTCGCGCGCCTGCTGGTCGAGGAAGGCTTCACCTCGATCGAGGAAGTCGCCTACGTGCCGGTGGAGGAGATGCTCGAGATCGAGGAACTCGACGAGGAGCTCATCGAGGAGTTGCGTGCTCGTGCCAAGGACGAGTTGCTGAACCTGGCCATCGCCTCCGAGGAGGAACTCGACGGTGCCCAGCCGGCCGACGACCTGTTGGAGATGGAGGGCATGGAGCGCCACCTGGCCTTCATCCTGGCCAGCCGCGGGATTGTCACCATGGAGGATCTCGCCGAGCAGTCCGTCGATGATCTGATCGACATCGAGGGGATGGAAGAGGAGCGCGCCGCGGCACTGATCATGACCGCCCGTGCGCCATGGTTCGAAAGCGAATAGCCGAGAACGAATAGATCGAGAGCGAATCGCTCGTCGTCGAATCATTCGAGTCAGGAATCATTCGATAGCGAACAGTATTAGGTCACGGGCTGAGGAGGGTCGTAATGTCAGAGATGACCGTTAAGGATTTTGCAGCGAAGGTGGGCCGCGACGTGCCCCGCCTGCTGGAACAGATGAAAGAAGCCGGGCTCGAGCACCAGTCCGAGGTCGATGCCGTGTCCGAGGAGGACAAGCGCCAACTGCTCGATTTCCTCACCAAGAGTCATGGCGGCGGCGGTGCCGGGGCCAGGAATCGCATCACCCTGACCCGCAAGACCAAGAGTCGCATCAAGACCGGTGAGCGGGGCAAGACCATCGAGGTGCAGGTCCGCAAGAAGCGCACCTACGTCAAGCGTGCCGAGGAAGAGGCGCCCGCCCCCGAGCCGGCCGAAGAGAGTGGTCCGCGCCAGTTGGTCGGCGATATGGCCGACTCCCAGCAGGCCCGAGCCGAACAGGAGGCCCGCGAGGCCGAGGCGGATCAGGCGCGTGTCGCCGAGGAGGCGGCGCGTGAGGAAGCCGCCAAGGCCGAGGCATCGCGAGCGGCCGAGGAGGCGAAGGCGGTGCCCGAGATCCCGGTGCCCGAACTGAACGAGCCGCCGGCCGACGAGCCGCCGGCGCCACCCAAGGAGGGGCGCAGCGATCGCCGTACGGCGCCGCCGAAGAAGGCGGCCGCCAAGAAGGGGCGCGGTGGTCGCGACGATGACGATCGCGGCGAGCGCGAGGAGCGTCGCCGTGGCGGCAAGAAGGTCAAGCGTGCCGAGCGTCGCGGCGGGCGCCGTGGCGCTACCCAGGGCGGCGGCAAGCACGGCTTCCAGAAGCCGACCCAGCCGATCGTGCGCGAGGTGTCGATCCCCGAGTCGATCAGCGTTGCCGACCTGGCCGACAAGATGTCGATCAAGGCCAACGAGGTCATCAAGGCCATGTTCACCATGGGCGCGGCGGTGACCATCAACCAGACCATCGACCAGGATACCGCGGCCATCGTGGTCGAGGAGATGGGCCACAAGCCCAAGCTGGTCAAGGACGATGCGCTGGAGACCGAGGTCCTCGAGGGCATCTCCTACGAGGGCGAGGAGATCACCCGGTCGCCGGTGGTCACGGTCATGGGCCACGTCGACCACGGCAAGACCTCGCTGCTCGACCATATCCGCCAGGCCAAGGTGGCGACCGGCGAAGCCGGCGGCATCACCCAGCATATCGGCGCCTATCATGTGGAAGGCAAACACGGCGGCGTGACCTTCCTGGATACCCCCGGCCACGCGGCGTTCACCGCCATGCGGGCCCGCGGGGCCAAGGCCACCGACGTGGTCATCCTGGTGGTGGCCGCCGATGACGGCGTGATGCCCCAGACCGTCGAGGCCATCGAACACTCGAAGGCCGCCGAGGTGCCGCTGGTGGTGGCGGTCAACAAGATCGACAAGCCCGGTGCCGACCCCGACCGGGTCAAGAACGAGCTGTCCCAGCATGGCGTCATCTCCGAGGAGTGGGGGGGCGACACCCAGTTCGTCCACGTCTCCGCCAAGACCGGCGAGGGCATCGACGAACTCCTCGAAGCCGTGCTGCTGGTCTCCGAGGTGCTCGAGCTCAAGGCCGTGCCGGAGGCACCCGGCAAGGGCGTGGTGGTCGAGTCCCGCCTCGACAAGGGCCGCGGTCCGGTGGCCACCGTGCTGGTCCAGAACGGGACCCTGAAGAAGGGCGACATCGTGCTCGCCGGCCTGCACTATGGCCGTGTGCGCGCCTTGACCAACGAGCTCGGCCAGCAGGTCGATGCCGTGGGCCCGGCGATGCCGGTGGAGATCCAGGGCCTCGACGGGACCCCGGATGCCGGTGACGACTTCATGGTGCTGGCCGACGAGAAGAAGGCCCGCGAGATCGCCAACTTCCGCCAGGGCAAGTACCGCGAGGTGCGCCTGGCGCGCCAGCAGAAGGCCAAGCTGGAGAACATGTTCAGCCAGATGGGCCAGGACGAGGTGGCCAAGGTCAACATCGTGCTCAAGGCCGACGTCCAGGGCTCGCTGGAGGCGATCAAGGGGGCGCTGGAGGAGCTCTCCACCGACGAGGTGCAGGTGGCCGTGGTCTCCTCCGGCGTGGGCGGCATCACTGGCACCGACGCCAACCTGGCGCTGGCGTCCGAGGCGATCGTGGTCGGCTTCAACGTGCGTGCCGACGCCGCCGCCCGCGAGATCATCGAGCGAGAGGGCCTGGATCTGCGCTACTACAGCGTGATCTATCAGCTGATCGACGAGGTCAAGCAGGCCATGAGCGGCATGCTGGCACCGGAGTGGAAGGAGGAGATCGTCGGCGTGGCCGAGGTCCGCGACGTCTTCCGCGCACCGAAGATCGGCGCCGTGGCCGGCTGCATGGTGGTCGAGGGCACCGTGCACCGCAACAAGAAGATCCGCGTGCTGCGCGACAACGTGGTGATCTACGAGGGCGAACTCGAGTCGCTGCGTCGCTTCAAGGACGACGTCCAGGAGGTGCGCAACGGCATGGAGTGCGGCATCGGCGTGAAGAACTACAACGACGTCCAGGTCGGCGACAAGATCGAGGTCTTCGATCAGGTCAAGGTCGAGCGGACCCTCTGAGGGTCGAGGAGCGATCATGCGCGAGTTCAAGCGTACCGACCGGGTGGCCGACCAGCTCCAGAAGGAGCTGGCGGTGCTCATCCAGCGCGAGGTCAAGGACCCGCGCCTGGGCATGGTCACGGTGAGCGGCGTCGAGGTCAGCCGTGACCTCGGCTATGCCGACGTCCACGTGACGCTGCTGGGCGAGGATACCGCCGAGCGCATCCAGGAGAACCTCAAGGTGCTGCGCCAGGCCGCCGGTTTCCTGCGTGGCCAGATCGCCCGTCGCATCAAGCTGCGTCATGTGCCGGAGCTGCGCTTCCACTACGACGAAAGCGTGGTGCGCGGCCAGCGGCTGTCGTCGCTGATCGAGGAAGCCGTGGCCAGCGATCGGGCGCGCCAGGATGACGAGCCTGCCGATGAGTCCGGCAGCAAGGACGGGCGGGACTGATGGCACGTCGGCGTCGCGGTCTGCCGGTGAACGGGGTGTTGCTGCTCGACAAGCCCAAGGGGCTGTCGAGCAACCACGCCCTGCAGCGGGCGAGGCGCCTGTTCCAGGCACAGAAGGCCGGTCACACCGGCACCCTCGACCCGATGGCGACGGGACTGTTGCCGGTCTGCTTCGGCGAGGCGACCAAGTTTTCGGCGCATCTGCTGGCGGCCGACAAGGTCTACCGCACCCGGGTGGAACTCGGTGTGACCACCGAAACCGGTGACGCCGAGGGCGAGGTGCTCGAGCGCCGTGAGGTGCCCCGGCTCAGTGAGGCCGATATCGAGGGCGTGCTCGAGCGCTTCCGCGGCGAGATCGACCAGGTGCCGCCCATGCACTCGGCGCTCAAGCATCAGGGACGCAAGCTCTACGAGCTGGCCCGGGAGGGCAGGGCGGTCGAGCGTGCAGCGCGGCGCGTGACGGTGTATGATGCCCGGCTGCTCGCCTTCGAAGATGAGGCCTTCGAGCTGGAGGTGCGCGTGAGCAAGGGCACCTACATCCGCACGCTCGCCGAGGACATCGGCGAGGAGCTGGGGTGTGGCGCCCACATCAGCGCCCTGCGCCGGCTCGCCGCCGGGCCCTTCGAGGCCTCCGGCATGCTGACCCTCGACGAGCTCGAGGCGCTGCCTGGGCAGGCCGAGCGCGAGGGGCGACTGCTGCCCGTCGACGTACTGGTGGCGCATCTGCCGCGCCTCGATGTCGACGCTGCCGCGGCCAGTCGCCTGACCCACGGTCAGGCGGCCCGAGTCGACACCGGGGGGCTGGCCGTGGACGAAACGGCGAGACTCTACCGTGCCGAGGCCTTTCTTGGTCTCGGAACGGTGACGGGGCCACAGGAGGTGGCACCGAAGCGGCTGCTGAGCACGGCGGCCGATTGAAGGGAAAGACGCTCGAGACTGCAAATATGCGTGGTCTCACACCTACATCATTCAGGCATATTGCTTACTGGAGAGACAGATGGCACTGACCGCTGAACAGAAGGCCGAGATCGTCAACGAATTCGGCCGTGGCGACAACGACACCGGTTCCCCCGAAGTGCAGGTGGCCCTGCTGAGCGCCAACATCGATGGCCTGCAGGACCACTTCAAGACCAACAAGCAGGATCACCACTCCCGTCGTGGCCTGATCCGCATGGTCAACCAGCGCCGCAAGCTGCTGGATTACCTGAAGCGCAAGGACTTCGAGCGCTATCAGGCGCTGATCCAGCGTCTGGGCCTGCGTCGCTAAAGAAAAGGGTATTTCGCTACTGCGCTCGATGTTTTGGTAAAGGGTTGGTCGCCGGCGGTGCCGGTGCGCCGGCCCGGTCGTATCCTCAGTGTAGCGGTCTGCACTGAGGTCAATGCGCTCCGGCGGCAACCAGCCTCTCGTCGCTCGTCACGCGAAATCCTCCTTTTCTTCAGGTCATTCGAAACGGGCAGCCTTCGGGCTGCCCGTTTCGTTTTTGGGCCTGCAGCATGAGGGGCCCCGGGGGCAGGCTGGAGAGGAGGTCTTTTGCCAGGGAAGGCAAAAGTAGCGCCCAGGGACGGGTTTACAGCGCCTCCTCGAAGGCCTGTCGCCGGATCAGCCCGGTAATGCTATGGCGGAAACGCTGCTATATGGTGGCCCTGGCGCGCGTCAACCCCTAAAATGGTCGCCGAGTCGAAACGACCCAAACACAGACAAGTTGAAGGAAGAGTCGCCGTGAATCCGGTCAAGAAAACGTTTCAGTACGGTCGCAGCACCGTCACCCTGGAAACCGGGCGCATCGCCCGCCAGGCCTCCGGTGCCGTGATGGTCACCATGGACGACACCGTGGTGCTATGCACCGTGGTGGCGCGGAAGGAAGCCAACCCCAACCAGCCCTTCTTCCCGCTCTCCGTGCACTACCAGGAGAAGACCTATGCGGTGGGCAAGATCCCCGGGGGCTTCTTCAAGCGTGAGGGGCGCCCCACCGAGAAGGAAACGCTCACTTCGCGGCTGATCGACCGCCCGATCCGCCCGCTGTTCCCCAAGGGCTTCATGAACGAGGTGCAGGTGATCTGCACCGTGCTCTCCACCGACCGCAACCATGACCCGGACATCGCCGCCCTGCTCGGCACTTCCGCGGCCCTGGCCATCTCCGGCGTGCCGTTCAACGGCCCCATCGGTGCCGCGCGGGTGGGCTTCGACGAGGAGAAGGGCTACTTCCTCAACCCCACCGTAGAGGAGCTGGCCAGCTCCGAGCTGGATATGGTGGTCGCCGGTACCGAGAAGGCCGTGCTGATGGTCGAGTCCGAGGCCAAGGAGTTGCTCGAGGACGAGATGCTCGGCGCCGTGCTCTACGGCCACCAGGAGATGCAGGTCGCCATCCAGGCCATCAACGAACTGGTCGCCGAGGCCGGCAAGCCGAAGTGGGACTGGCAGCCGCCGGCGGAAAACACCCCCCTCAAGGAGGCCGTGGCCCAGGCCTTCGAGACCAGGGTAGGCGAGGCTTACCGCATCACCGACAAGATGGCCCGCCAGGACGCCCTCGCCGAGCTCAAGGCCGAGGCGGTCGAGCAGCTCGCCGGCGAGGAGGAGGGCCAGTTCGACGCCGATGACGTCAAGGGCGCCTTCGCCGGCCTGGAGAAGCGCGTGGTGCGCTCCCGGGTCATCAAGGGCGAGCCGCGCATCGACGGTCGTGACCACAAGACCGTGCGACCGCTGGCCATCGAGGTGGGCACCCTGCCCAAGACCCATGGCTCGGCGATCTTCACCCGCGGCGAGACCCAGGCGATCGTCATCGCCACCCTGGGCACCCTGCGCGACGCCCAGCTGATCGAGTCGCTGGAGGGCGAGCGCAAGGACCGCTTCCTGCTGCACTACAACTTCCCGCCGTACAGCGTGGGCGAGGCCGGCTTCATGGGCGGGCCGAAGCGTCGCGAGATCGGCCACGGCCGCCTGGCGCGCCGCGGCGTGCAGGCGATGCTGCCCGACGACGCCGACTTCCCCTATACCATCCGCGTGGTCTCCGAGATCACCGAGTCGAACGGCTCGAGTTCCATGGCCTCCGTATGCGGCTCCTCGCTGGCGCTGATGGATGCGGGCGTGCCGATGAAGGCGCCGGTTGCGGGGATCGCCATGGGGCTGGTCAAGGATGCCGACGGCTTCGCCGTGCTCACCGACATCCTCGGCGACGAGGATCACCTCGGCGACATGGACTTCAAGGTGGCCGGCTCGGCCGCCGGGGTGACCGCCCTGCAGATGGACATCAAGATCGAGGGCATCAACGAGGAGATCATGGAGGTCGCCCTGCAGCAGGCCAACGAGGCACGCCTGCACATCCTCGAACAGATGAACGCGGTGATCGGCCAGAGCCGTGCCGAGGTGTCTGAGAACGCCCCCTCCATGGCCACCATCAAGATCGACCCGGAGAAGATCCGCGACGTCATCGGCAAGGGTGGTGCCACCATCCGCAAGATCTGCGAGGACACCGGCGCCTCCATCGACCTCGATGACGACGGCACCGTGCGCATCTACGCCGAGGACAAGGCGGCAGCCAAGAAGGCCATCGATACCGTGCTGGCGATCACCGCCGAGGCGGAGATCGGCAAGCTCTATCGCGGCAAGGTGGTGCGCATCGCCGACTTCGGCGCCTTCGTCAACATCATGCCGGGGACCGACGGCCTGGTGCATATCTCGCAGATCGTGCCCGAGCGGGTCAACGACGTGCGCGACTTCCTCAACGAGGGCGACGAGATCGTGGTCAAGGTGCTCGACATCGACAACCGCAACCGGGTGAAGCTCACCATCAAGGAGATCACCCCGGAAGAGAAGGCCGCCTTCGAGGCCGAGGAGGCCGCCGAGCCCCAGCTGTGAGCCGTAAGCCGTAAGCTTTAAGCCGTAAGAAAAACCGCCGCCAGGACCATGCCCTGGCGGCGGTTTTCGTTTGATCGTCGCGGCTTACCCGGCGACAGGCCTACGCGGAGGCGCTGTGAACCCCTCCCTGGGCGCTACTTTTTCCTTCCCTGGAAAAAGACCTCCGCTCCGACCTGTCCCCGGCGCCGCTAGGATGACGGTATGTGCTTACCGCTCGATCGCGAGTGCGACGCCCTGCCCACCGCCGATGCACAGGGTCGCCAGGCCCTTCTTGGCGTCGCGGGCGATCATCTCGTGCAGCAGGGTGACCAGGATGCGGCAGCCCGAGGCGCCGATCGGGTGACCCAGCGCGATGGCGCCGCCGTTGACGTTGACCTTGGAGGTGTCCCAGCCGAGTTCCTTGTTGACCGACAGCGCCTGGGCGGCGAAGGCCTCGTTGGCCTCGATCAGGTCCAGGTCGTCGAGGCTCCAGCCGGCCTTCTCGAGGCAGCGGCGGGTGGCCGGTGCCGGGCCGATGCCCATGATCGCCGGGTCGACGCCGGCGTTGCTGTAGGCCTTGATGCGGGCCAGGGGCTCGAGGCCTAGTGCCTGGGCCTTCTCGGCGGAGCAGATCATCACCACGGCGGCGCCGTCGTTGAGGGAGGAGGCGTTGCCGGCGGTGATGGTGCCGTCCTTCTTGAAGGCCGGGCGCATGCCGCCGAGCTTGTCGGCCGTGGTTTCACGGGGGTTCTCATCGGTGTCGAAGACCACCGGGTCGCCCTTGCGCTGGGGAATCTCGACCGGCACGATCTGGCCCTTGAACTTGCCTTCCCTGATGGCGGCGGCGGCCTTCTGCTGAGAGCCGGCGGCGAACTCGTCCATGGCCTCGCGGGTAATGCCGTACTTCTCGGCCAGGTTCTCGGCGGTGATACCCATGTGGTAGTTGTTGAAGGCGTCCCACAGGCCGTCGTGGACCATGGTGTCGATGGCCTTCCAGTCGCCCATGCGCTGGCCGTTGCGCGAGTTGGGCAGCACGTGTGGCGAGGCCGACATGTTCTCCTGGCCGCCGGCAATGATCAGCTCCGCGTCGCCGCAGCGGATCGCCTGGGTGGCCAGGTGCAGGGCCTTGAGGCCTGATCCGCAGACCTTGTTGATGGTCATGGCGGGCACGGTATCCGGCAGGCCGGCCTTGATGGCGGCCTGGCGGGCGGGGTTCTGGCCGACCCCGGCGGTGAGCACCTGGCCGAGCAGCACTTCGTCGACCTGGTCGGCGGCGACGCCGGTGCTGGCCATGATGTCCTTGATCACCAGGGCCCCGAGGTCGCTGGCGGGAATGCCGGCCAGGGAGCCACCGAAGGCACCGACGGCGGTGCGGCGTGCTGCAACGATCACCACTTCTTGCATGAGGAGTTACTCCTGAGGTCAGTCGCGGGCGGTAGTCCCGCCAGCATAGGGGACTCTTGTGCGCAGCGGCAATGCCCAAATGGGGGCGATGCCCGGATCACTCAGTATAGCGGGAGGTGGCGCGCGATGCAGGAAGGCATCGGCGGCACCGCCGGCCACCGGGCTCAGGCCAGCTGGACGGGGATGGCATTGCTGGTGTGGCTGACGGCGTTGCCTTCCTGCAGGTAGACCAGGGCCGGTTGGTGGGCCTCGAGCTCGGCTTCACTGTAGTGGGCATAGCTGCAGATGATCACCCGGTCGCCGACGCCGGCGAGATGGGCCGCCGCCCCGTTCACCGAGATGACCTGCGAGCCCTCCTCGGCGCGGATGGCATAGGTGGTGAAGCGCTGGCCGTTCTCGACGTTGTAGATCTGTATCTGTTCGTTCTCGCGGATGCCGGACATGTCCAGCAGGTCGCCGTCGATGGCGCAGGAGCCCTCGTAGTTGAGGACGGCGTGGGTGACACGGGCCATGTGCAGCTTGGCCTTGAGCATGATGGTCAGCATGGGCAGGGATATCCTCTCTTGCCGTCGCCGCGGACTCAGTGCGGCAGGGTCAGGGTCAGGTTGTCGATCAGTCGGGTCGGGCCGAGCCGGGCGGCAGCGAGCAGTCTGGCCTCGCGGGTCGCCGGGGTGATCGGGCCCAGGTCGGGAGCGCGCAGTTCCAGGTAGTCGGGCACGAAGCCGGCATCGCGCAGACGGGCCAGGCCCGCTGCCAGGGTGGTCTCGATCGGCTCGCCTGCCTCCAGTGCCTGGCGCAGCTCCTCCAGTGTTCGATAGAGACGCGGGGCGATGGCCCGCTGCTCCGGGTCGAGATAGCCGTTGCGCGACGACAGTGCGAGGCCGTCATTGGCGCGCACGATGGGGACGCCGACGATCTCGATGGGGAAGTGGAGGTCGGCGACCAGGCGACGGATCACCGCCAGTTGCTGGTAGTCCTTCTCGCCGAAGCAGGCCACCTGGGGCTGCACCAGGTTGAAGAGCATGCCGACGATGGTGGCGACGCCGTCGAAGTGCCCCGGGCGCGAGCCGCCGCACAGCCCCTCGCTGACCTCGAGGACCCGGATCTGCGTCTGGGCCTCCAGGCGGCGAGGGTAGATCGTGGCGGTCGCCGGGGCGAACAGCAGGTCGCAGCCGGCGCCGGCGAGCTTCTGCTGGTCGTCGGCGAGGGTGCGGGGGTAGGCGTCCAGGTCCTCGTTCGGACCGAACTGCATCGGATTGACGAAGATGGTGGCCACCACCACATCGGCGTGGCGGCGGGCGCTCTCCACCAGCGCCAGGTGGCCGGCGTGCAGGTTGCCCATGGTGGGCACCAGGCCGATGCGCAGGCCACGTCGACGGCGATCGTCGAGGGCCTCGCGCAGGGTGGCGATCTCATGCAGGGTACGCATCGGGCGGCCTCCTAGAAGCAGTGTTCCTCGGCCGGGAAGCGCCGGGCCTTGACGTCCTCGTGGTAGCGGCGGAAGGCACCCTGGATGTCGTCGGCCTCCACCAGGAAATTCTTGACGAAGCGCGGGGTGCGGCCTTGGGTCACGCCCAGGACGTCGTGCATCACGAGTATCTGGCCGTCGGTGTCGGGGCCGGCGCCGATGCCGATCACCGGCACGTCGAGGGCCTCGCTCACCGCGCGCCCGAGGCTCGCCGGCACGCATTCCAGCAGGATCGCCGAGGCGCCGGCCTCCACCAGGGTGCGGGCATCCTCGAGGATGCGGGTCGCCTGCTCGGTATCCCGGCCCTGCACCTTGTAGCCGCCGAGCTGATAGACCGACTGGGGGGTCAGGCCCAGGTGAGCGCAGACCGGCACGCCGCGGCGGGTCAGCTCGCGGATGCCGTCGGCCATCCAGGCCTCGCCTTCCACCTTGACCAGTTCGGCGCCGGCGCGCATCAGCTCGGCGGCGTCCTGCAGCAGGCGCTCGGGGCTCGAGTTGCTCATGAACGGCAGGTCGGCCATCAGCAGGCTCGCCTCCTTGCCGCGCGCCACGCAGCGGGTGTGGTAGCAGATCTCGGCGAGGGTCACCGGCAGGGTGCTGGCGTGGCCCTGCAGGACCATGCCCAGGGAGTCGCCCACCAGCAGGACCTCGATCCCGGCGCCGCCCGCGGCGCGGGCGAAGGAGGCATCATAGGCGGTCAGGCAGCTGAAAGGCTCACCGCCGCGCTTGAAGGCCTGCAGCGTGCTCAGGGTGACGGTTTTCATGGCGTGCTCTCATGTTGTCGTCGGCGTGGCCTGCTCGGGCCCCGTCTCGGGTGTAACCTGCAATTGTTACCCGAACCGCCCCGGAGTGTCGATAGGTAACACTCGGGGTGGCCGTGTCAGGCAGTGGGTAACACCGGGCGTAGGCTGCCGTCGTCCAGCTTCCTGGCCAGATCGATGACCCGGTGGCCGTCGGGTAGTCGCAGCGACGGGGCCAGCTCTGCCAGTGGCACCATCACGAAGGCGCGGTGCTCCATCTCGGGGTGGGGCAGCGTCAGGCGCGGCAGCGCCAGGCGTCGATCATCGAAGAGTAACAGATCCAGGTCCAGGGTGCGGGGCCCCCAGTGGCGCCGGCGGACCCGGCGGTGACGCTGCTCCAGGGCCTGCAACTGGTCGAGCAGGGCCAAGGGCGAGAGGCGGGTCTCGAGGAGCGCCACGGCGTTGATGAAATCGGGTTGGTCCTGGGGGCCGACCGGGCGGCTGACATAGAGCCGCGAGGCGGCACGCCGCCGGGTCAGGGGCAGTCGGTCGAGTGCCGCCAGGGCGCGCTCGACCTGGTGGCGCGGGTCGTCGAGATTGCTGCCCAGGCCGATCCAGGCGCGCTGACCGCTCATGCGTCGCTCGAGGGGCCCCGGGGCTTGCGTCGCCGCCGGCGCCGCTTGCGGGGCACGCCGCTGCCGGCCGGGTCGGCCCCGACCTTGCCCAGCAGGCGCCGCTGCTCGTGCTCGTCGGCCTGCTGGAAGGCGGTCCACCAGTCGCCGAGCTCCGGTTCGAGCTCGCCGGCGGCCTCGCGCAACAGCAGCAGGTCGTAGGCGGCACGGAAGCGGGGGTGCTCGCGGGTCTGGTAGACGCGTCGGCCGCGGCGCAGCGGCAGGCGTTGCTGCAGATCCCAGATGTCGCGCATCGGGAGGCTGAAGCGCTTGGGAATCGAGATGTGCTGGAGCTGGTGCGACACCACCTGCTGGGAGGCGGCCTGCAGGGCTGGAATTGGCGGCATGTCGTCCGCTTCCAGGGCCGCCTGACGCCGATGTACCGGCCCCCAGAGGAGGGCGGCAAAGAGGAAGGCCGGCGTGACCGGGCGCTCCTCGGCGACGCGACGGTCGGTACTTTCCAGTGCCAGCTCGACCAGACGCTCGGCCCAGGGCAGCTCGGCCATGGCCTCGTCGGCTTCGGGGAAGAGCATGGCGAACAGGCCGTAGTGGCGCAGCAGGTGGAAGGTGTCGACACCGTGGCCGGCCATGAACAGCTTGAGTATCTCGTCGAATAGCCGTGCCGGCGGGATCTGCAGCAGCAGTGAGGCGTGCTCGCGGATCGGTGCCTCGCTCTCGGGGGCGATGCGGAACTCGAGCTTGGCGGCGAAGCGCACCGCGCGCAGCATGCGCACCGGGTCTTCCCGATAGCGGGTGGCCGGATCGCCGATCAGGCGCAGGGTGCGCGCCTCGATATCGTGTACACCATCGGCGAAGTCATGGATCGAGAAGTCGGCGATGCTGTAGTAGAGGGCATTGACGGTGAAGTCGCGACGCAGGGCGTCTTCCTGGATGTTGCCCCAGACGTTGTCGCGCAGCAGCAGGCCGTCGTCGGACTGCTGGGCGATGTGATCGCCGTGATCGTCGCCCGGCTTACCGCGGAAGGTGGTGACCTCGATCACCTCGCGACCGAAGCGCACGTGCACGATGCGAAAGCGCCGGCCGATGATCCGCGAATTGCGAAACAGATCCTTGACCTGCTCCGGGGTGGCGTCGGTCGCCACGTCGAAGTCCTTGGGCATGCGGCCGAGCAGTGAGTCGCGGATGCAGCCACCCACCAGGTAGGCCTCGAAGCCGGCATTGTGAAGGCGATAGAGGACCTTGAGCGCCGCATCGCTGAAGTGCTGGCGCGACACCGGGTGCTCCTGGCGCGGAATGATGCGTGGCCCGGGGCTACCGCCGGGCGCATCCTGAGGGCCGAGCAGGGATCTGAGGTGCTCGCCCGGGCTCTGCAGAAAGCGGGTAAATCCTTTGAACATGCGGCGATATCGACTCGCGGGGGTACGAAAAGCGTTGAGTGTAGCCGACGCCCGACACCTTGCAAAGCATCGGGCGGTATCGCGCTCACGGATGGCGCGGAAGAAGCGGTGTGAATAAAGCAGAAGGGGGAGGCCAGATGGCCTCCCCCGTCAAGCAATTCTGCAGCATCCATGCTGCTGATTCTTCTTCGTGATGGCGCATCGCCTTGAATACGCACCACAGTCACCAAGGAGAATTTCAGGCAAGCAGTGTTGTTGTCCTTGTTGACGCTCCTGACGGCGACCACCTCGTATTCAAAACAATAATCCAACCACGACGGCATGAAGATATGCCTCCCTCCGGCTTGTTGGTGTTGTTGCCGGAAGTGCACCTCGACGGCACTTGTTCTTGTTGGCTGCCGTAGGCTGGTGCGTCGCGTCCTGATGGCTCCGGTGCTTCGGGCGTCTTGTTCTTGTTGACCCGAAGGGCTCACGCGACTCGGCCGTTGTGCTTGTTGTCGGTCGTCGCGTATGCAGCGTCCAGGGCCCGGGGTGTTGTTCTTGTTGGCGGGCGGGCCCGTCACTCCTCGCTGCCCTGTTGTTGTTGTTGGCAGTGGGTGACATCCGGATTTGTTTTTCTTGCCCTATAGTGTAGCAGGGGGCATGCCATGTCATTTTTGCCCTTTTAAAATCATGATGTTGCAGATTGCGGGTCGATTGGCAGTATCGATGGGTGGCGGGAGTGTTACCGGATTGGCCCCGTCGCGGGGCACTTCCTGGGTGGGAAGGTAACAAGTGGTGCAGAAGCGGGCCGCGAGGCGGAAAAGACACGCCCGCGGTGTCGGCCGCGGGCACTAGCACCTTGGTCTAAGGCGTCGGGGGCATGGCACGGAGGAGGGCCGTGCCTGGCTCACCCGGCACTGCGCTTGGGACTCTTCTTGCGCGGGATGCCGAGCCGTTGGCGACGCTCCCACAGGCACTTGCGACTGATGCCGAGCTTCTGGGCGAGTTCGGTCTCGCTCATCTGGTCCTGATGCTCGAGCACGAAATGCTGGAAGTAGTCCTCCAGCGAGAGGTCCTCCTCGGCGTCGGCCGATTCGGCGGCGGTGGCGCCGCCGATGCTGGTCGGGGTGGCGGCGGCCACCGGTCGTGAAGGGGGCGCTAGCCCCAGGTCGTCGGGGTGGATCAGGTGGCCTTCGGCGAGGATGACGCCGCGCTCCAGGGCGTTCTCCAGTTCGCGCACGTTGCCGGGCCAGGGGTAGTCGTGGATGGTCCGCCGAGCGGCCCGGGAGAGCCGCAGCCCCTCGCGACCGTGGCGGTGGCAGGCCTTGTCGAGCAGGATGTCGGCGATCTCGAGAATGTCGTCGTCGCGCTCGCGCAGTGGCGGCAGGTCGATCTGCATCACGTTGAGGCGGTAGTAGAGGTCGAGGCGAAATTCGCCGGTGCGCGACAGGGCGCGCAGGTCACGGTGGGTGGCGGCGATCAGCCGCACGTCCACGTGGCGGGTTTCCACCGAGCCGATCTTGCGGATCTCGCCCTCCTGCAGCACGCGCAGCAGGCGTGCCTGGGCATCCAGCGGCAGTTCGCCGATCTCGTCGAGGAACAGGGTGCCGCCGTCGGCGGCCTCCACCAGGCCGGTGCGGGCGGCGCTGGCGCCGGTGAAGGCCCCCTTCTCGTGGCCGAACAGCTCGGACTCGATCAGCGTTTCGGGAATCGCCGCGCAGTTCACGCAGATCAGCGGTGCCGTAGCGCGCCTGCTCTGCTGATGGATGGCGCGCGCCACCAGCTCCTTGCCGGTGCCCGACTCGCCCTGGATCAGCACCGTGACGTCGGCGGGCGCGGTCTTGCGGATGCGGGTGTAGACCACCTGCATGGCGGCGCAGCTGCCGATCATCTGCTGCGCCTGGCCGCCCGGTTCGGTGATGTCGGGGGGCTCGGCGCTTCGGGTGGCCTGCTGGTGCAGCACCCGCGCCACGGTCTC
Organism: Halomonas sp. LMYGS-3; assembly: GCF_059509875.1. Lineage (NCBI taxonomy): Bacteria > Pseudomonadati > Pseudomonadota > Gammaproteobacteria > Oceanospirillales > Halomonadaceae > Halomonas > Halomonas sp. LMYGS-3. Next base: position 445,544 of record NZ_JCAKFQ010000001.1, read on the forward strand.
GAGCAGCTCGTCGTGATCGAATGGCTTGGCCACATAGTCCACCGCGCCGAGCTTCAGGGCCTCCACCGCCGAGCGCATGCTGGCGTAGCTGGTCATGATCAGCACCGGAATGGGCGCGGCGCGACTGATCAGCTCGGTGCCGGGCTCGCCGGGCAGGCGCAGGTCACTGATCACCAGGTCGAAGCGCTGGGGGTCGAGCGCGAGGGCCTCGGCCACCGAGCCGGCTTCGCTGACCCGGTAGTCGTGGCGCTCCAGCAGCCGCCGCAGCGCGGTGCGGATGATGGCTTCGTCTTCAACGATCAGAATCCGGCTCATCGGGGCTTTCACCATCCTGTCGGTTGAGGGGCAGCCAGAGGCTGATGCGGGTGCCGCGTGACTGCCCGGGGGGCGGGGAGTCGATATCGATCTGCCCGCGATGCTCGGCGATGATGCTGTAGACCAGCGGCAGGCCGAGCCCCGTACCCTCGCCGGGCGGCTTGGTGGTGGTGAACGGCTCGAACAGGTGGTCGCGGACGCGCTCGTCGATGCCGTGGCCCTCGTCGGTTACGGTGACCAGCAGCCAGTCGCCTTCCGGGGTAGCGTCGACGACCACCCGACCGCCCGGCTCGCTGGCGTCGCGTGCGTTGCCGAGCAGGTTGATCATCACCTGCAGCAGCCGCTGGGCGTCGCCCTGGACCTCCAGGTCAGGAGGGCAGAGGTTATGGTAATCCACATCCTCCCCCGAGCGGGCCAGGTGGATCAAGTGCAGTGCCTCGTCGGTGATGGTGGCGATCGATACCGGGGCGAAGGGCTGGCCCGCGACATGGCGGCCGCCGTGGGCGAAGCCGACCAACGACGAGACGATGCGCGAGACGCGGTCGGTGAGCTGCTGGATCTGCCCGGCGGTCTCGAGCAACTGGGGGTCGTCGGTGTCGTAGCGCAGGTTCTGGGCCAGCGAGGAAATGCCGGTGATGGGGTTGCCGATCTCGTGGGCCACCCCGGCGGCCAGCTGGCCGATCGAGGCCAGCCTGGCGGCGTGCACGAGCTCGTCCTCCAGCCACTTCATCTCGCTGTGGTCCTCGATCAGGATCACCTTGCCACCGCGCTCGTCGTCGTCGTCCTCGAGCTCGGCCTTGTGCAGGGTCAGGTAGCGCAGCCCCCCCTCCAGGGCCACCGGTTGCTTGTAGAGATGGCTGTGGGGCTCGGCGAGGATGCGCCCGAGCAGTTCGTCCCAGGGCGCGGGCAGGCTGTCGCGGCGGGCACCGATCACGCTCTCGCCGGGGATGCCGGTGAGTGCCGAGAGGGCATCGTTCCACATCAGCAGCTCGCCGTCGTCGCCGAAGGCGCACAGCCCCACGGGCAGGCGGGTCAGGGTGCGGCGATGGTAGCGGCGCAGGCCGTCGAGCTCCCGGGCCAGCCCGGTCAGGCGCGAGCGGTAGGCCTCCAGCCGGCTCTCGACGAAATGGATGTCTTCGGTGGCGTCGCCGCCATCCTGGCGGTAGGGCAGGTAGCGGTCGACGATGTCCTGGGCCACCGAAGGCCCCATCAGGCCGGAGAGGTTGGCCTGGATGCGGTCGCGCAGGCGGCGCAGCGCATAGGGGCGGCTCTCCAGCGGCGAGAGGTGCAGCGCCGCCAGGGCGCGGTCGACCTCGCGCGAGGCGACGTCGTCACCCAGCGCCCGGGCCAGATGGTGCTTGAACTCCTCGCCGTTGGCGGCCTCCAGCGGCAGTCGCATGGGCCGGATCACCGCGTCGACCGAGCAGGCCTCGGCGGCGGCCCGCTCGCCCGGCGAGGTGCGGGTGGCCAGGGAGACCAGGATCAGGATCAGGATGTTGGCCGCCAGGGAGACCAGGGTCACGATGTACCATGCCGGCTCGCCGGACAGCGCCTCGAGCCCCGGGGGCAGCACCACCAGGGGGGGCAGATCGGTGAGCAGCGGTGGCCAGAGGCCGGCCAGCCAGATCAGGGTGCCGGCGACGAGGCCCGACACCATGCCCTTGCGGTTGGCCCCGGGCCAGTAGAGCAGCGCCAGCATGCCCGGCAGGCACTGGGCCATGCCGATGAAGGCGGCCAGGCCCAGGGTGGTGAGGTCGTGATTCACCCCGATGGTGCGGTAGAAGAGCCAGCCGCCGAGGATCACGGCGCCGATCAGGCCCCGGCGCAGCCAGCGCAGCCAGCGGTAGAGGTCGGGCTGGTCCACCGGTGGGTGGGCCACCAGCACCAGGTGGTTGAGGATCATCCCCGACAGCGCCAGGGAGATGATGATCATGGTACCGCTGGCCGCCGCCAGGCCAGCGATGAAGGCCAGGGCCCCGACCCACCAGGACTCCGAGAGGGCGAAGGCCAGGTAGGCCGCCCCGATCCCGGTGGTCTCCGCCCCGAGGCGCTGGGCGGCCCACAGGATCAACGGCACCGGCAGCGCCATCAGCAGCAGGAACAGCGGCAGCGTCCAGGCGGCCTGGAGCAGGGTGCGCCGGGAGAGGGTCTCGGCGAAGGTGATATGGAACATGTGCGGCATCAGGAAGGCCGCGGCGAAGAACAGCAGCAGCAGGGTGCGCCACTGGGCCGGGTCGAGGTGCTCGACCCCGGCCTGGGCCGCACGCCCGGGGCCGTCGAGCCAGGTCTGGAGGTCGGCGGGGCCGTCGAAGACGACGAACAGGGCGAAGGCCCCTAGCGCCAGCATGGCGCCGAGCTTGACCGCCGACTCCAGGGCGATGGTGACGAGCAGGGTGTCGTGGCGGGCATGCAGCCGGGTGTGGCGGGCGCCGAAGAGGATGGTGAACAGGGCGATCAGCATGCAGAAGGCCAGCGCCAGCAGCGACGGCGAGGCGGCCCCGGTCATCAGGAAGATGGCGTCACCCATGGTCTGTACCTGCAACGCCAGCAGCGGCATCACCGCCAGCAGGCTGACCAGGGTGACCAGGGTGCCGACCCAGCGCGAGCGGAAGCGAAAGGCGAAGAGGTCGGCGAGCGAGGAGAGTTGGTAGGTGCGGCTCAGGCGCTGGATCGGCACCAGCAGCACCGGGGCGAGCAGGAAGGCGCCGGCCACCCCGAGGTAGTAGGCCAGGTAGCCGAAACCGGCGTTGCTGGCCAGTTCCAGGCTGCCGTAGATCGCCCAGGCACTGGCGTAGACCCCCAGCGCCAGGGTGTAGACCGCCGGGTGGCGGGCGATGCGTGTCGGTATCCAGCCGCGCTCCACCGCCAGGGCACAGAGGAACAGCAGCAGCAGGTAGCCGATCCCCAGGGCCAGCAGGCTGGCCAGGCTAGCGTTCATCGAGCTTCCTCTTCTGCTCCAGCCACAGGGTCAGGGCGATCAGGACACCCCAGATGAGGAAGGGACGGTACCAGGCCACCCCGGGGCTGGCCCAGCCACTCATCAGCAGCGGCGAGAGCAGGTAGCCGCCGAAGACCAGGAAGAGCATGAGGCGATAGACGTACACGATACCCTCCTCGCGGTCAGGGGTTGGCAACGGTGGCCGGGCGCTCGGGATGAGGGTGGATACGAGCGACACCCCAGGCGCCGATGGCCCAGGCGAGCTGTTCGCCCACCGGGGCCGTGGCGAGCTCCGCGGGCGGTCGCTGGTCCAGGGCCGTCAGCGCCCGGTGCAGCAGCGGCCGCACCGCGTCTTCCCCCAGCGGCAGCGGCGGGGCCAGGTTCTGCTTGGAGAGCTTCTGGCCGTCGTCGTTCATGATCAGCGGCAGGTGCAGGTAGCGCGGTTCGGGCAGCCCCAGGGCGTGCTGCAGCTGGCGCTGCCAGGGGGTGTTGTCGAGCAGGTCGAAACCGCGTACCACGTCGGTGATGCCCTGGTCGGCGTCGTCCACCACCACCGCCAGCTGGTAGGCCCAGAGACCGTCCTTTCGCTGGAGGACCACATCGCCTAGGTCGGCCGGGTCGAAGCGCTGCTCGCCGAACAGCCGGTCCTGCCAGGCGAGCGGGCGCCGGCCGAGATCGCTGCGCAGCCGCCAGGCCACCGGCTTGCCGGGTGTCCGCCGCCCATCGCGACACCAGCCAGGGTAGATGGCGTGGTCACGCCACTGCTTGCGCGAGCAGCTGCAGGGGTAGGCCAGGCCCAGTGCCTCGAGCCGGGCCAGTGCCGCCGCATAGGCGTCGTCGCGATCGTGCTGCCAGCGGACCGGGCCGTCCCAGTGCAGGCCGCAGGCCTCGAGCTGGCGCAGGATGGTCTCGGCCGCCCCGGGCGGGCAGCGCGGGGGGTCGATGTCCTCGATGCGCAGCAGCCACTCACCCCCGGCCCGGCGGGCATCGAGGAAGCTGGCCAGCGCCGCCACCAGCGAGCCGAAGTGCAGTGGCCCCGAGGGGGTCGGGGCGAAGCGACCGCGGTAGAGTGTCATGGCTGGCTCCACTGCTGCGCGTCAGACATGCAAACGGGCACCCAGGGGTGCCCGTTGCACGGCCGTTGCTGCAAGACGATCGGCATGGCCAGATCAGCCGCCCAGCTGCTTTTCCTTGAGCTCGGCCAGCGTCTTGCAGTCGACGCAGAGGGTAGCGGTGGGGCGAGCCTCGAGACGGCGGATGCCGATCTCGACGCCACACGCCTCACAGAACCCGTAGTCGTCCTCGTCGATCTTCTCGAGGGTCTCGTTGATCTTCTTGAGCAGCTTGCGCTCGCGGTCCCGGGTGCGCAGCTCCAGGCTGAAGCCCTCTTCCTGGGTGGCGCGGTCGGCCGGGTCGGCGTAGTTGTTGGCCTCTTCCTGCAGGTGGCGTACCGTGCGGTCCACCTCCTCCATCAATTCCTGTTTCCAGCCCAGCAGGATCTGTCGGAAGTGCTCCAGCTGCTGCTCGTTCATGTACTCTTCACCCGGCGCCGGCTCGTACGGGGTGAATTTCTTGGGCGCTTCCGTCTTCTTTTCTGCTACTGGCATGGGATTGCCTCGTTACTGTAGTGACTGCTGATCAATACCTGCCGTGGTGCAAGGTATCTCACGCCAAAAGGATGCTTGTTTAGCGGAAAAACGCAGGCATTGCAACTCCCCCGGGGCGCACGGCCTGCGCGGGTACCACCAAAGTCGGTACAATGTCCCCTTGGACCGCGCGGCGGCGAAAGAATGCCCTTCCGGTCGATCATTCATGCACAGGAGCCAGTCATGGCGTGGAGTTCGCGCGTCGAGCGGGTCGCCCCCTTCCGGGTGATGAGCCTGCTGGAGATCGCCCAGGCCCGCGAAGCGGCCGGGCACGATGTGATCCACCTGGAGGTGGGCGAGCCCGATTTCCCTACCCCCGAGCCGGTGGTTGCCGCGGGCCGGGAGGCGCTGGCGGCGGGGCACACCCGCTATACGCCGGCGGCGGGGCTGCCGGCGCTGCGCGAGGCGATCGCCGGCCACTACGGCGAGCACTTCGGCGCCGTGGTCGACCCGGCCCGGGTCCTGGTCACCCCGGGGGCGTCGGGAGCCCTGCTGCTGGCCAGCCAGCTGCTGGTCGGCCCCGGCGACCGGGTGCTGATGGCCGACCCCAACTACCCCTGCAACCGCCACTTCATGGCCCTCGCCGGGGCCGAGGTGGACGCCGTGCCGGTGGGGCCGGAGAGCGGCTGGCAGCTGGATGCCGGGCTGGTCGCCCGCCACTGGCGCGATGACACTCGGCTGGCGATGCTCGCCACGCCGTCGAACCCCACCGGTCATATGCTCGATGCCGCGCAACTGGCCGGGGTGGTCGATGGCGTGGCGGCGCGCGGGGGGCATCTGCTGGTGGACGAGATCTACCAGGGGCTCTGCTACGACCTGGCACCGCTGTCGGTGGCATCGCTCACCGCGGACGCCTTCGTGGTCAACAGCTTCTCCAAGTACTTCGGCATGACCGGCTGGCGCCTGGGCTGGCTGCTGGCGCCGGAGGGCGCGGTGGAGCCGCTGACCCGGCTGGCCCAGAACGTCTTCCTGGCTGCGCCGACGCCGGCCCAGCACGCGGCCCTGGCCGCCTTCGACCCCGTGTGCCGCGAGCTCCTCGAGGCGCGCCGCGCCGAGCTCGGGCGCCGCCGCGATGCCCTGCTGGCCGGTCTCGCCCGGCTGGGGTTGGTGCCCTCGCTGCCGCCCCAGGGCGCCTTCTACCTGTGGCTCGACATCTCGCGCTATAGCGACGACAGCCAGGCCTTCTGCCGGCGGCTGCTCGAGGAGGAGAACGTCGCCATCACCCCGGGCATCGACTTCGCCCTCGCCGGTGGCGAGCATCACGTACGCATCGCCTTCACCACCGGCATCGCGCGCCTGGAGGAGGCGGTGAGCCGCCTCGCGCGCTTCCTGGCGCGGCAGTAGGAGGCGGCATGGATTACCCGACACTGGTGCCCGGCACCCTGCTGCGTCGCTACAAGCGCTTTCTCGCCGACGTGCGCCTCGACGATGGCCGCGAGGTGGTGGCGCACTGCCCCAATACCGGCTCGATGCGGGCGGTGAACGTGCCGGGCTGCCGGGTCTGGCTCTCGCCCAGCGACAACCCGACGCGCAAGCTGGCGTGGACCTGGGAGCTGATCGCGCTGCCCCAGCCCGACGACTCGTGGGCCCTGGCCTCGGTGCAGACCGGCCGGGCCAACCGCATCGTCGAGGAGGCGCTGCGCGAGGGGCGGGTACCGGCACTCGCGGGCTACCGGGACCTGCGGCGCGAGGCGCGGGTCGATGGGGGTCGGCTGGACTTTCGCCTCGACGATCCGGTGCGCGGCACGGCCTTCGTCGAGGTCAAGCAGGTGACGCTGAGAGAAACCGATGGCCATGGTTACTTCCCCGATGCGGTGAGCGTGCGCGGCAGGAAGCACCTGGAAGTGCTGGCCGAGCTCGCCGCCCGGGGCCAGCGCGCCGTGCTGCTGTTCTGCGTGGCCCACGAGGGCATCCCCGACGTGGCCCCGGCCGACCACCTGGACCCGGCCTATGCGGCGACGCTGCGTGACGTGGCGGGCCGTGGCGTCGAGGTACTGGCGCACCGCTGCGAGATCCTCTGCGGTGACGGCGTGCCGCTGGCGATTCGCCTTGGCGGCGTATTGCCGGTATCACTCGACCGGCAGGTGGCGGCTCCCCTCGGCGTCGACTAAGAGGGGGATCGATCCGGCACGCAATCCGCCAGGGCCCGCGCCACGCGCTCCAGGGCCTCCCGGCCCTGCGCGTGCCCGGCGTGGCGCTGCCACCACTGGCGGTGAACGCTGCGGACCCTGAGCGTGACCACGGGCAGGCCCAGTACCTGTGCCATTGCCAGCCGATGCAGCCCCTTGTTGGTCTTGAGGAGTCTGCCGTGGCGATCGATGGCCGCCCCGAGCCGGTCCTTGCCTGCGTGCCTGTCGAAGCCGAAGCAGGCCATGTTCTCCATGTACAGCAGATAGAGCCGCAGGTACTCGAGGTTGCGCTCGCGGCTGTCCAGGAGCATTCCCTTGTGGTGGGAGAGCAGCGGGCGGCCCTGTTCCCGTTGCCGCTCGAGCCGCCGGAAGGTCTCGCTGCGGCTCGGGTCGAGTCGATGGGTCCAGAGATCGAGGATGAAGTGGGTGCGGCTGCTGTCGGCGAGATAGTGGCGGGGCCGGTCCCAGTCCCCGGACCACAGGAAGAGGTTCGACGCCTTGCGTCGCTCTACCCGGTTGGGAAAGGCATCCGGATAGCTGAGGCAGCGCGTCAGCTGGCCGGGATTCACCTCGAGATCCAGGCGCTCCCCCAGGGTGGTCTCGACACTGCGCCGTGGCAAGCCCTGGGCCTCCAGCCAGCGACTGCCGGCGCGCTGGGCGAGCCAGCGCTGGAACAGCCAGTCTTCCAGGGGGCGTCCCAGGGTGTGCTGAAAGGACATCTTGGCCCGGTAGGCGAGCCGGGAGGTCAGCATCTTGCGGCGAAGCCTGGGGTCGTAGAGCGGTGGATGCACCAGTTCCCCGGTGGGAGTTCTCGGCAGCCGGGAAGCCGCCAGCTGCGCCGACAGCGACTCGGTCAGGCGATCGTTCAGTGACGGGCTGGGGGCCTGCGGCTCCAACTGGTGGGAGAGCGTCCAGAGTGCCTGGCCCTGCAGCCCGGTCGGGACCGTCCGGATGGACGCAGGCGGGGCGGCGGTCAGGGCCTCGAGCTGGCTGTGCAGCCGGCTGCCGAGGATGGTGAAGAGCCAGGGGCCGGGAGGCGTGCCATCGGCACGGAAGCGCCTGGCATTGAGCCAGGCCAGCAGGAGGGTGTCGTGCACCACGTCCTCGGCCTGTCGGACATCCCGCAGGAAGTGGAAGGCGGTGGCCAGCATCAGGGGCACGACGACCTGCCGAAGCCGGTGAAAGCCGGCGGCGTCCCGGTGACGGCACGCATCCAACGCCAGCTCCAGGGAGGCCGGGTTCGCCGGCATGGGTCCACTCATCCGCAGGGTTACCTGTCGATGTAGAAGCGCTGGATGAAGCTGACTTCCGCCGGCTCCCGATTGCGGTCGTAGCGCACCTCGAGGTCGAAGCGCATGGGCGCGTCGTCACGGATGCGGAAGACCGCGATCTGCGACACGCTGTCGGCGCTGCGCAGGGTGCGGAAGGCGAGGGGTTCGCCGTCCGTGCCTCCCAACTCGCTGACCCGCCCGTTGACGGTGGCCGGCACGACGCGGGTCGTGCCGTCCTCCTGCTCCTCGAGCACGCTGACATTGAGCAGCGCCATCACCTGGCTGCGCTGGATGCGGTGTGCCTCTGCCACCTCCCGGGGCAGGAAGCTGGTGTTCACTGCGCTGTAGTGGATCTGGTAGTCGCCGACCTGTTCGAACTGTTGGGCCTGCAGCGGCAGTGCGAGCAGCATCAGCCACCCCAGGGCCAGGCCGAGAAGGAATCGTGGGATCATGACATGCCCTCGGTCTTGTGCCGCGCGTTGTCTGCCTCCGGCATCAGTCGCCGCGACGGCTGACGCGGAAGATGGCGATCTCGCCGAACAGGTTGGGCCACCATCGCGAGGTCCAGTGTCCCTCATGGTCGCCGATGCCCACCGCCCGGTCGACGATGATCAGACCCTTGTCGCGGCAGAGTTGTTCAAAGTCGTTGAAGGTCGACAGGTGGATGTTCGGGGTGTCGTACCAGGCGTGGGGCAGCGACTTCGAGACCGGCATGTAGCCCTTGAGGCCGAGGTAGGCGCGGTGTCGCCAGTAGGCGAAGTTGGGGAAGGTGATGATGCACTCGTTCGCCACCCGCAGCATCTCGTCGAGCATGCGGTCGGGACGGCGCAGGGCCTGCAGCGCCTGGGTCATGATCACCAGGTCACAGGCGTCGTCCTCGAAGTTGGCCAGCCCCTCGTCGAGGTTCTGTTCGATGACATTGACACCGCGTCCGATGCAGGCGGTGATGCCTTCCGGGTCGATCTCCAGGCCGTAGCCGGTAACGTTCTTGTCCCGGGCCAGGGCGGCCAACAGGGTGCCGTCGCCGCAGGCCAGGTCGAGGATGTGGGCCCCCTCGGGCACCCAGTCGTGGATCAGCTTGAAGTCGGCACGCATCATGGGCGGTCCTCCAGGCCGAGGTCGCGAGCCACGCGAGCCATGAAGGCGGCGAACACCGACTGGTAGCGGGGCTCGGGCATCAGGAAGGCGTCGTGGCCGTGGGGCGAGTCGATGTTGGCGTAGCTGACCGCCTTGCCGGCACGGATCAGGGCGTTGACCAGTTCCCGCGAGCGCGACGGCGGGAAGCGCCAGTCGGTGGTGAAGCTGATCACCAGGAAGGGGCAGGCCGCCGGCGCCAGGGCCCGGGCCAGGTCGCCGGCGTGGGCCGCGGCCGGGTCGAAGTAGTCCAGTGCCTTGGTCATCAGCAGGTAGGTGTTGGCGTCGAAGGAGGTGGAGAAGGTGTCGCCCTGATAGCGCAGGTAGGACTCCACCTGGAACTCCACGTCGTAGCCGAAGTTGAGGTCGTCGGCGCGCAGGTCGCGGCCGAACTTGCTGCCCATGGCGTCCTCGGAGAGGTAGGTGATATGACCCACCATGCGCGCCAGCTTGAGGCCGCGACGGGGCACCTTGCCCTGCTCGGCATACCAGCCGTCGTGGAAGTCCGGGTCGGAGCGGATCGCCTGGCGCGCCACCTCGTTGAAGGCGATGTTCTGAGCCGACAGCTTGGGGGTGGCGGCGATCACCGCGGCGTTGGCGATCCGTTCGGGGTAGGCCAGCGCCCACTGCAGTGCCTGCATGCCGCCGAGACTCCCGCCGATCACCGCGGCGAAGCGCTCGATGCCCAGGCGGTCGGCCAGCCGCGCCTGGCTGTGAACCCAGTCGCTCACCGTCATCATGGGGAAGTCCGGCCCCCACTGGCGACCGGTCTCGGGATTCTCGCTGTTGGGGCCGGTACTGCCGTGGCAGCCGCCCAGGTTGTTCAACGAGACCACGAAGAAGCGATCGGTATCGATGGACTTGCCGGGGCCGATATGGGCGTCCCACCAGCCGGGCTTGCGCTCGTCGGCGCTGTGATAGCCGGCGGCGTGGTGGTGCCCGGAGAGGGCGTGGCAGATCAGCACCGCATTGGAGCGCTCGGCGTTGAGCGTTCCATAGGTTTCAAAGACGAGGTCGTAGGCCGGCAGCGTCTTGCCGCAGGCCAGGGCCAGGGGGTCGTCGAAGTGCGCCGTCTGCGGCGTCACCAGGCCGACCGAGTCGCGCGGAAGCTCGGGCATCAGTCGTTCGGTGTCCAGTCGTTGCGTGGTGCCTGTTGTCATGGCGTCCCGGCTCAGAGGCCGACCAGAGCGCCGGAAATACCGGCCGCGCGGGTCAACGAGCCGACCACGATACCATCGATGATGCTGATGGCGATGAAGGCCACGATGGGCGAGAGGTCGATCATGCCCAGCGGCGGGATCACCTTGCGTAGCGGGGCCATGATCGGCTCGACCAGTTGCATCACCAGCAGGGCGCCGGGGTGGCTGGCGTTGGGGGCGACCCAACTGAGGATGATCATCACGATCAGCGCGAAGAAGTAGATCTTCAGGATGGCGTTGGCCAGCGCCGCGATGGCACCGATCGCGACCCCGCCGAGTGGTGGCATGCCGAAGCCGGCCACCTGCAGGATGACCAGGATGCTCACCGCCTTGATCACGAAGCCTGCCGCCAGGGTGGCCATGTCGAAGCGGTTCATCACCGGCCCCAGGAAGCCCTGAAAGGGGCGCACCGCCGGTTGGGTGATCTTCACCACCGACTGGCTGATGGGGTTGTAGTAGTCGGCCCGCGACGCCTGCAGCAGGAAGCGCAGCATCAGCAGGAACAGGTAGATGTTGATGAGGGTGTTGACCAGCAGCAGGCCGGCACTTCCCAATTGACTGCCCATCAGGGCACCTCCATGTCTCGTGAATATATGCCGGGTTAACGCTTGCCGAGCTCGTCGGCCATTTCGCGCGCGCGGGCGGCACAGGCGTCCAGCGCCTCCCCCATGATCCGGCGCAGGCCGGCGCTCTCCAGGTGCTCGATGGCGCGCTCGGTGGTGCCGCCGGGGGACATCACATTGCGCTTGAGCTCGGCCGGGGTCTTGTCACTCTGCTGGGCCATCTTCGCTGCCCCCAGCGCCGTCTGCATCGCCAGGCGGCGGGCGGTCTCGGCGGGCAGCCCGAGCGATACGCCGGCCTCCTCCATCGCCTCGAACATCAGGAAGAAGTAGGCCGGGCCGCTGCCGGATACCGCGGTCACGGCATCGAGCAGAGGCTCTTCCGCGACCCATTCGACCACGCCCACGGCCTCCAGCAGCTCGGTGGCGACCCGGCGCTGCTCATCGCTGACGTTGGCATTGGCGAAGAGTCCGGCGGCGCCGGCGCCGACCAGCGAGGGCGTATTGGGCATGCAGCGTACCACCGCCAGGTCGCCACCCAGCCAACGGTCGAGTGCCTCGGCATCGAGGCCGGCGGCCACCGAGATGATCAGCGGACGGCGGCGCTGGACCACGTCACGCAAGCCCTCGCAGACGTCGCGCATCACCTGGGGCTTCACCGCCAGCACCACCACATCGGCCTGGCTGACGGCGGCGGCATTGTCGGTATTGGTGTGGATGCCGAAGCGCTCGTGCAGCGGGGCGAGGAAGGCGTCGCTGGGCGAGGTGGCGGTGATGGCGGACGGCGAGAAACCGTTGTCGATCATGCCGCCGATGATGGCGCTGGCCATGTTGCCGGCGCCGATGAAGGTGACTCTGCTGGCCATGCGATCTGTCCTGTGTCGGTCGACGAATGTGCGGCCGGCCTGCGGTGCCGGCGCTCGTGTAGTCGTTACTGCTGCTGTCGTGGCTGTGGCGTTGCCCGTTCGCCGAAGATGGCGGTTCCCAACCGCACCAGGGTGGCGCCCTCCAGCACCGCGGCCTCCAGGTCATCGGTCATGCCCATCGACAGGGTGTCCAGTGGTGCCTCGGGGAAATGCCCGCGCAGCGCCTCCAGCGCCCCGTGCAGCCGGGCGTAGGGCTCGCGCTGGGCCTCGAGATCCGCGGCCGGTGCGGGAATCGCCATCAGCCCGCGCAGGCGCAGGCGCGGCAATGCCAGCACCGCTTCGGCCAGGGCCGGTAGCTCGGTGAGCATCACCCCTGACTTGCTGGGCTCCTCGCTGATGTTGACCTGCAGGCAGACATTCAGCGGCCCGAGGCCCACGGGGCGTTGATCGTTCAGGCGCCGGGCGATCCTTTGTCGGTCTAGGCTGTGTACCCAGGCGAAGTGCTCGGCCACGGCTCGCGTCTTGTTGGATTGCAACGGGCCGATGAAATGCCAGACGATATCCTCGAGGTCTGCCAGTTCGGCCTGCTTGTCGAGAGCTTCCTGGACATAGTTCTCGCCGAAGTCGCGCTGGCCGAGATGCCAGGCCTCGCGGATCATCATCGCCGGCTTGGTCTTGCTGACGGCGAGCAGACGGGCGTCCGTGGCGGGGCGCCCGGCAGCACTCAGCGCCTCGCTCAGGCGGTGGCGGGCGGCGGCCAGCGACTCGGAAAGTACCAAAGCCTTCATCACGACAGGTCTGTCATACTGATCATAACCAAAGGGAACCTTATCCCGAGAGCAGGGGAAACGCATGGATATTACCGAACTGCTGGCGTTCTCGGCAAAGCAGAACGCCTCGGATCTGCATCTGTCGGCGGGCCTGCCGCCGATGATACGCGTCGATGGCGACATTCGCCGGCTCAATGTACCGGCCATGGAGGACCGCGAGGTCCGCAAGCTGATCTACGACATCATGGCGGATCGGCAGCGTCGCGACTATGAGGAGTTCTTCGAGACTGACTTTTCCTTCGAGGTCCCCGGGGTCTCGCGCTTTCGTGTCAATGTCTTCAACCAGGCCCGCGGGGCCGGCGCGGTATTCCGGACCATTCCCTCCGAGGTGCTGACCCTGGAGGACCTGGGGATGGGCGACGTATTCCGCCGCCTGGCCATGTTGCCCCGCGGCCTGGTGCTGGTGACCGGCCCGACCGGCTCGGGCAAGAGCACCACGCTCGCGGCGATGATCGACTACATCAACGACAATCGCTACGAGCATATCCTCACCATCGAGGACCCGGTGGAGTTCGTCCACCGCAGCAAGCGTTGCCTGGTCAACCAGCGTGAGGTGCACCGCGATACCCATGGCTTCGCCCCGGCCCTGCGCAGCGCCCTGCGCGAGGACCCGGACATCATCCTGGTCGGCGAGATGCGTGACCTTGAAACCATTCGCCTGGCGTTGACCGCGGCCGAAACCGGTCACCTGGTGTTCGGCACCCTGCACACCACGTCGGCGGCCAAGACCATCGACCGGATCATCGACGTCTTTCCCGGCGACGAGAAGTCCATGGTGCGCTCCATGCTCTCCGAATCGCTGCAGGCGGTGATCTCCCAGGCCCTGCTCAAGCGCCAGGGCGGCGGCCGGGTGGCGGCCCACGAGATCCTCGTCGCCACCGCGGCGGTGCGCAACCTGATCCGCGAGGACAAGGTCGCGCAGATCTACTCGGCGATCCAGACTGGCGGTAACCTGGGCATGCAGACCCTGGATGCCTCGCTGGCCAGGCTGGTGGCCGACAACGTGGTGGCCCGCGACGAGGCCCAGGCCAAGGCCAAGAGCGTGCTGGCGAGCTGAGCCGCGTTACACGACACGTCAGGGGACAGAAAGGAGCAGGGACATGACGGCAACAGAATGGCTTCACCAGCTGCTGGACATCATGGTGCAGAAGGAGGCATCGGATCTGCTGATTTCGGTGAATGCCCCGCCGACCCTGAAGATGGCGGGGCAGCTCACGCCTCTGGGGGAGCAGGCGCTCAGCGTCGAGCAGGTCAACGAGCTGGTCCATGCCTCGGTGCCCGAGGGGCTGCGCGTGCGTTTCCAGGAGGAGCGCGAGGCCAACTTCGCGCTCAGTCTCAAGGGGCGTGGGCGATTCCGCGTGAGTGCCTTCCAGCAACGCAACCAGTTGGCGATGGTGATCCGTCGCATCGCCTTCGACATTCCCCATCTCGAGGAGCTGTCGCTGCCCCCGGTGCTGGGCGAACTGGCCAACATCAAGCGCGGCCTGGTGTTCGTGGTCGGCGGTACCGGCACCGGCAAGTCGACTACCCTGGCCTCGATGATCCAGCAGCGCAACGAGACCATCGGCGGTCATATCATCAGCGTCGAGGATCCCATCGAGTACGTGCATCCCCACCGCAAGGCGATCATCAATCAGCGCGAGGTCGGGATCGACACCGACTCCTTCGAGGTGGCGCTCAAGAACACCCTGCGCCAGGCACCCGACGTGATCCTGATCGGCGAGGTGCGTACCCGGGAGACCATGGAGCATGCGCTGACGTTCGCCGAGACCGGCCACCTCTGCCTCGCCACCCTGCATGCCAACAATGCCAACCAGGCGCTGGACCGTATCATCCACTTCTTCCCCCATGAACGGCACGAGCAGATCTGGCTCGACTTGTCGCTCAACCTGCAGGCCATCGTGGCGCAGCAGTTGTTGCCGACGGTGGACGGTGGCCGCTGCCCGGCCATCGAGGTCTTGCTCAAGTCGCCGCTGATCGGCGACCTGGTACGCAAGGGCGCGGTGACCGAAATCAAGAACGTGATGTCGCGCTCTCGCGACTTGGGGATGCAGACCTTCGACCAGGCGCTCTATGACCTGTTCCGGGCGGGCAAGATCACCGAGGAGGTGGCGCTGGTGCATGCCGATTCCGCCAACGACCTGCGCATGATGATCAAGTACGGTGACCAGAACAGCGAAGGACTCTCCCGAGCCAGGGAGGCGGCGGATCACTTGTCGCTGCGCAGCGAGGACGACTTCTAACCCTCAGGGAGCGTAGATCCCCCCGAGAACCCTGGGGCCCGAAGCGCCGGTGACCGACGGCAGGTTGCCGGGCAGGCCCAGGACCCTCTGCCAGGCAAGCCAGGCAAAGGCACCGGCCTCGAGCCAGTCGGCAGGCCAGCCGAAGTCGGTGCTGGCGACCAGTGGCGTTTCGGGCAGGTGGCGTGCCAGACGGGCCAGCAGATCCGGATTGTGGGCGCCGCCACCGCAGGGAATCAGGGCCTCGGCGGTGGGGGCGGCCAACCGCTCTCGGGCCATCCCGATGCCGAGGGCGATGCTGGTGGCGGTCAGCTCGGCCAGGGTCGCCTGGACATCCTCCGGTGCCTCCTCTCCTGTTAGCCGTCGTTCCAGCCAGGTCAGATGAAACAGCTCGCGGCCCGTGCTGCGGGGAGGGGGCTGATGAAAGAAGGGTTCCGCCAGCAGCCGTTTCAGCAGGGCGTCATCCACCCGGCCCGAGGCCGCCCACTGGCCCCCGGCATCGAAGCGCCCGCCGCGATGGCGGGCGTGCCAGGCATCCAGCAAGGCATTGGCCGGACCTGTATCGAAACCGAGCGGCCCGCGCTCGTCTTCCGCTGGCGGCAGCAGCGTCAGGTTGGCGAAACCGCCGAGGTTCAGCACCAGGCGCCATTCGCCGGGAGCGCGCAGCAGGGCTTGATGGAAGGCCGGCGCCAGGGGCGCGGCTTGCCCGCCGGCGGCCAGGTCACGGCGGCGGAAGTCGGCGACCACGGTGAGGCCGGTCAGCTCGGCCAGCAGGCTGGGGTTGTCGAGTTGCAGGGTGTAGGCGGGGCCGCCACCATGGCCTGCGGGGGCATGCTCGATGGTCTGGCCATGGCTGCCCACGGCCGTAATCGCCTCTGCCGGGGTGTCGCTGGTCGTCAGCAGCGCCTTGATGGCGTCGGCCTGCAGGCGGCAGAAGGCATCCTCGGCGGCAGCCAGTTCGGCGAAACTCGCCTGTTCGGCATGGCAGAGCCGCCAGAGACGTTGACGCAGTGGCTCCGGCATCGGCTCGGCGTGAGTCGCCACCAGGCGCGGGCGATCCGTCGTCCCGCTTTCCGCCATCTCCACCAGGGCCGCGTCGATGCCGTCGAGGCTGGTGCCGGACATCAGGCCGATGAACAGTGACATGCATTTCTCCCGAGTCGATACGGCGTAACCGTGCGCCAACGAGTCATGCTACCATTCTGCCCCATTCGATGGGCCCTGTGCGCAGGGGTGATCAACCGCTATTGCTGGAGTAGGAGACGATGACCGATGTGGCGAGCGCGCTGGCGCTCCTGAAACGAGGCACCCAGGAGATCCTGCTGGAGGACGAGCTGGTCAAGAAGCTCGAGTCCGGGCGCAAGCTGCGCATCAAGGCAGGCTTCGATCCGACGGCCCCCGACCTGCATCTGGGTCATAGCGTGTTGTTAACCAAGATGCGCCAGTTCCAGGAGCTCGGTCATGAGGTGATCTTCCTGATCGGTGACTTCACCGGCCGGATTGGCGATCCTTCCGGCAAGAACGTGACGCGCAAACCGCTTACCGCGGAAGAGGTGAGGGTCAACGCCGAGACCTACAAGGAGCAGGTGTTCAAGATCCTCGACCCCGAGAGGACCGAGGTGCGCTTCAATGCCGAGTGGTTCTCGGCCATGAGTGCGGCCGACATGATCGAGCTGGCCGGCCAGAGCACCGTGGCGCGCATGCTCGAGCGTGACGACTTCGAGAAGCGCTACAGGTCCGGGCAATCCATCTCCATTCACGAGTTCCTCTACCCGTTGGTGCAGGGCTACGACTCCGTGGCATTGAAGGCGGATGTGGAGCTAGGCGGCACCGATCAGAAGTTCAATCTGCTGATGGGGCGCGAGATCCAGAAGCACTTCGGCATGGAGCCCCAGGTCGTGATCACCATGCCGCTGCTCGAAGGGCTCGACGGCATGCAGAAGATGTCCAAGTCGCTGGGCAACTATGTCGGTGTCGATGAGGCGCCAGGAATCATGTTCAACAAGCTGGTCTCCATGCCCGACAGCTTGATGTGGCGCTACTTCGAGCTGCTCTCGCTCAAGCCCAACGAGGAGATCGAGGCGCTCAAGCGCGATGCGCAGCAGGGGGCGAACCCCCGCGACATCAAGATGACCCTGGCCCGCGAGCTGATCGGGCGCTACCACGGCGAGGAAGCCGCCGCCAATGCCCACCGGTCTGCCGGCAACCTGCTGGCCGAGGGCGAGCTGCCGGAGGACCTGCCCGAGGTCGAAGTCGACTTCGAGGGCAGTGTCCAGGCGCCGATCGCCGCGGTGCTCAACCGCTCGGGGCTCGCCAACAACAGTGCCCAGGCCAAGGACATGCTCGGTAACGGCCGGGTCAAGGTCGACGGTGAGGTGGTCGAGCGCGACCATATGCTCGACAGTGGCAAGAGCTACGTCATCCAGGCTGGCAAGAAACGCTATGCCCGGGTGACGGTGCACTGACATAGAGCAACTGATTGCAAGTCAGTTGCTCTTGGTTCTCCCGGCTCTCTCAATGCCAGCGCCCGCCTTGTGCGGGCGTCGTGCTGTCTGGTGAGCGGCGGCTTACCCACAACCTCTTGCCGTTGCAGGTGCCGTTGGCTCTCGTGAGCGAACTTTTACCGGCCTCGGCATGTCTTCTATTATGGCCTCGAGATTTTTCTACAGAAAGGCCTTGCGGGGCGCCGGGGAAATCCGTAAAGTACGCATCCGCTGCCGGCGACGGGCAACGTGGCCAGCGGTGATGAGTGGCAGAAGTGATTGTTCTGCTTGAAGTTTTTCGAGGTTTCGAAAAGGTTCTCGCTTGACAGGCACGGCGGATTCGCTAGAATGCGCACCACTTCCTGCAGACCCGCTGCGGGCTCTCTACGGAGTTCCCGGCAAGGGTTTGATCGGCAGCCGCTGCGGCGGTGGGTCGGGTCAACGGCAAGCGCTCTTTCGAGGCTTCGCCAGGCGGCGAGGATCGCAGTTGACAGCCGGCGCCGATCACGTAGAATACGCCTTCCTCGCCGGGCGCTGGGCCAGACGGTACAGCAACGGTGAGACGCTCCAGGCTCTAGAGAGCCGGGGCCGCTCTTTAACAATCGATCAGGTAATTCATGTGGGCGCTTGTCGATGGGTCGGTGACCAGTCACTGAATCATCAAGGCAAGCGACTCGTCAGAGACCTTCGGGTCTTTTTGAGAACGTTTGAACCTTGAGCCAGGTTTGGTTCCACCTTAGGAACTATCAGACTGTAAACTGAAGAGTTTGATCATGGCTCAGATTGAACGCTGGCGGCAGGCCTAACACATGCAAGTCGAGCGGCAGC